>JBKOYJ010000031.1:0-19582 GCA_046725345.1 Actinomycetota bacterium
AGGCGGCGCAGCTCCAGGCGAAACGCCGGACGACAATGAGCAACTCGTCCTGGAAGAGCCTTTTGTCGCGTCCGTCGTCGAGCGCGTCTACGCCGTCGACTGTCCGGCACGTCACGTGGTGCCAACCCGGAACGTCCACTCGCCACTCGCGACCCATTTCCACGACCGTACGGACGAGCGAGCCTCGGCGCCAGGGCGCGCGCGCCTCTCGGCGCGCGATCGTCACGATTTGCCATGTCTTGGTGCCAGGCACCCGGACATCACATGTGGATTAGCCTGCGGGCCATGCCCGGAGCGAACGTGCCGTTTCCGCCGATGGAGGCGCAGCTCGTCGAGGAGCTGCCGCGCCGCGACGGATGGCAGTACGAGCCGAAGTGGGACGGCTTTCGCGGCGTGCTCGAGAACGACGGGGGCGAGCTCGCGCTCTGGAGCCGGAATGGCCGTCCGCTCCTCCGCTACTTCCCCGAGCTGCGCCCGCTGGGAGACCTGCTTCCGCCCCACTCGGCGCTCGACGGCGAGATCGTGATCCTGCGCGAGGGCCGGCTCGACTTCGACGCCATGCAGCTCCGCCTGCACCCTGCCGAGAGCCGGGTCCGCAAGCTGTCCGCCGAGATTCCCGCCCAGTACGTGGCCTTCGACCTCCTGCTGTGGGACGGCGAGACCGTCCACAGGCGGCCGCTCGAGGAACGTCGCGAAGAGCTCGAGCGGCGGGCCGCCGGCTTCCGGCTTTCGCCGGCCTCGCGTGACCACCTCGACGCGGAGGCCTGGCTCGACGAGCTCGAAGCCGCCGGGCTCGACGGCGTCGTCGCCAAGCGCCTGCAGCTCCCGTACCTGCCCGGCTCGCGGGACGGCGTCGTCAAGGTGAAGCGCTACCGGACGGCGGATTGCGTGATCGTCGGCTTCCGCCGCAGCGAGAAGCGCGCGGGCGAGGTCGCCACGGCGCTGCTCGGCCTCTACGACGACGATGGCAAGCTCGACTTCGTCGGCCACGTGTCCGGCTTTCCGGCTTCCGTGCGGCGCGAACTGCAGGACCTGCTCCCGCCGCTCGTCGAGCCCGGCCACATCAGCGGCGACCGCGTTCCCGGCGGGCAGAGCCGCTGGTCACGCGGGAGGGAGCTGGACTGGGTGCCGGTGCGACCCGAGCTCGTGTGCGAGGTGCGCTACGACAAGCTCGAGCGCAACCGCTTCCGCCACGGCACTCGCTTCCTGCGCTTCCGGCCCGACAAGGATCCGGCGCAGTGCACGTGGCGCGAGGTGCGGCCGCCGCTGCGGCCGGGCGACCCCCGCGCGGACGAGCTGCTCGGCGTCGCGTAGAGGTTCGGCGAGCGTCGTGTCGAACGGCGCGAGGGTGGCCGCTCGGCTGGTCGTCCTCGCGGCGCTCGTGCTGCTGCTCGGCGGCGCCGCCGCGCCGGTCGCCGCCGTCCCGCGCGACGAGCCGGTGCCGCCCCCGGTCGTCGCCCCGCCCCCACCTCCGCCCCCACCGGAGCCATCCCCCGCGTCCCCTTCGCCCGAGGTCACGATCGCCGCGACCGGCGACATCGCGCTGAACGGAGGCGCGCGCGGAGACCCCTTCCTCCGCGCCCGGCGCTACCTCCGAGGCGACGTCGTGCTCGGGAACCTCGAGGGGACGCTGGCGACGAGCGGTGCCTCGAAGTGCGCCGTAGCAACCGCCGGGTGCTACGCCTTCCGCGCGCCGCCCTGGTACGCGCGGTACTTCGCACGGGCCGGCTTCACCGTCCTCAACCTCGCCAACAACCACGCGCACGACTTCGGCGCGACGGGGCTCGCGCAGACGACCGCCGCCCTACGTGCCGCCCGCCTCAGCTACACGGGACGACCCGGCCAGATCTCGTTCCGCCGCATCGGCGGCATCCGCGTGGCCGTCGTCGGCTTCGCACCGTACCCCTGGGCGCAGAGCCTGCTCGACCTCCCGGCGGCGGCGCGCCTCGTCCGCCGCGCGGCACGCCGCGTCGACATCGTCGTCGCCACGATGCACGCGGGGGCGGAGGGAACGGACCGCACGCACGTCCGTCCTGGCGAGGAGTACTACCTCGGCGAGCCGCGCGGGAACGTCGTCGCGTTCGCGCACGCCGTCGTTCGCGCCGGCGCGGATCTCGTCGTCGGCCACGGCCCACACGTCGTGCGCGGGATGGAGTGGTACCACCGCCGCCTGATCGCCTACAGCCTTGGCAACTTCGCCGGCCAGCAAACGCTCTCGACCGCCGGCATCCTCGGGGCCGGCGCGATCCTGCGCGTGACACTGCACGCGGACGGCTCGTTCGACGAGGGCGACCTCGTCCCCGTCCGGCTCGTCGGCGTCGGAACCCCCACGTTCGACACTGCGAGGACGGCTCAGGTGCTCGTCCGCCGGCTCTCGCGCGAGGACTTCCATGCAGCCGCCGTTCGCGTCCTGCGCGGCGGCCGCTTGCGCTGACCCGGTGGGGGAAGCCCCAGGCGCTCGAACCGCGGACGCAAGCTGACCTTGCGCCGCCACATGCCGGCGGTCAGGTCGCCGACGTCGGCAACCCGGTCGCGCATCGTCTCGAGCGTGAAGTCGGCAGGCTCGACGTCGGCAACCTCGTCCCACGACAGCGGCGCCGACGCGCGCGCGTCGGCCACGGGCCGGATGGAGTACGCCGACGCGATCGTGCGGTCGCGCGCGTTCTGCCCGTAGTCGACGAAGACGCCCTCGCGCTCGGCGACCTTCCAGCGCGTCGTCGCGATCCGCTGGTCGCCGATCCGCGCCTCCACCTGCTGCGCCAGCGCCTTCGCGAAGTCGCGCACGTCGGGGAACTCGAGCTCGGGCTTGATCGGGGCGAGGATGTGCAGTCCGGTCGCCCCCGAGGTCTTCGGGAAGCTGGCGAGGCCCAGCTCGTCCATCACGTCCCGCACGACGAGCGCGATCTCACGCACGAGCTCCCATGGGTTGCCCTCGCTGGGGTCGAGATCGATCAGCAGGTAGTCGGGCCGGTCGACGTCGTCGACGCGCGAATGCCACGTGTGGAGCTCGATGCAGCCGAGGTTGACGATCCACGCGAGCGAGGCGGCGTCGTTGGCGACGGCGAAGTCGGCGCTGCGGCCGCTCGGGAAGCGGATATGCACGGTGTCGAGCCAGTCGGGGTGCGGAACGGGGATGCGCTTCTGATAGAAGAACTCGCCCTCGACGCCGTGCGGGTACCGCTTCATCTGCATCGGCCGTCGGCGCACGTGGTTGAGGGCGTACGGCGCCACGTCGAGGTAGTACCTGACGAGGTCGCCCTTGGTGAGCCGGCGCTCGGGGAAGAAGATCTTGTCCGGGTTCGAGATCCGGACATCGCGCCGTCCGACCAGCATGCGCCCGGAGTATCCTCGAAGCATGTTGGAGGAGCCGCGGCGCCTCGATCTCCCCTCTCTCGAGCCGCTCGACGACTACATCGTCGTCGAGCCGACGGAGGACGAGACCGAGACGCGCGGCGGCCTCATCATCCCGGCGAGCGACGAGGCCGGCTGCCGCACCGGAATCGTCACCGCAGTCGGCACGGAGGCGGCGGGCGTCGAGCCCGGGGACAAGGTGCTGTTCCCCAAGGACGCCGGCTACGACGTCCGCCTCGCCGGGGCGGCGGCCAAGGTGATGCGCCGCCACGAGCTGATCGCGCGCGTCCACGACTAGGAGCACGCCGGTGCCGCGGCTCGGCCTGTTGCTCCTCGCGCTGCTCGCGGGCGCATGCGGCGGCGGGTCGAAGGCCACCGTGGGCACCGTCAGCGAGCGCGCCTACGGCAAGGGCGCCGACCTCGTATGGGTGCTCCGGCAGCCGGGCGTCGAGCCGAAACGCGTCGTCGTCTTCGTCCACGGCCACGGTGGGCAGCGCGAGACGACGCCCTACTACCACCGGCCCTGGCTACGCCACCTTGCTCGGCGGGGCGACGCGGTCCTCTACCCCCGCTACGAGCTGCGTCCCGGTGGCCGGGGCACGCCGCGCCACATCGTCCGGGCCGTCGCCACCGGCCTCGACGCCCTCGCGCTCGACGGCCCGGCTCCGCTCGTCGCGATCGGCTACTCGCGCGGGGGCCACCTCGTCGTCGACTATGCCGCGATGGCGCCGCCGCGACTCGCGCCTCGCGCGATCGCGAGCATCTTCCCTGCGGCGTCGGAGGAAACGCCGAGGTCGCTGCGAGGGATCCGGCGCGGCACGCGCCTGCTCGTGCTCGCGAGCGACGACGACGAGGTCGTGGGCCGGGTCGGCGCCGAGCAGCTCGCAGCCGAGCTGGACGCCGCCGGCTTCGACCTCGACGACGCCTACTTCGAGCTCGTCTACTCACGCAAGGGGTTCACGGCCTCGCATCTCTCGGTGCTGGACGACAGCCCCGGCGCGCGCCGCGCGTACTGGCGCCGGGTCGACCGCTTCTTCGACCGTGTCGTGGGCGCCGAGTAGCGCGCTACTCGGCGTCGCCGCACCTAAGCACCAGGCGAGCGAGATCCTCGAGCACGAGATCCGGCTCGACCTCCGCCGATTCGAGATCCGCGCGCGAGGTGGAACCGGTGAGGACGAGCACGGTCGTCAGGCCGGCGCGCCGCCCGCCGGCGATGTCGGACTCGAGGTGGTCGCCGACGATCGCGACGCGGCGGCAGTCCGGAAGGAGCGAGCGGGCGACCTCGAAGATGTGCGGCTCCGGCTTCCCGGCCGAGATCGCGCGCGTCGCGGCGGCGGTCTCGACCGCAGCGAGGATCGCGCCCGTCGCCGGCCAGGGCCCATCGGGCATCGGGAAAGTCGCGTCGCGACCGGCGGCGTAGAGGCTCGCACCGCGGCGGACGGCCTGCGCCGCGATCCTGAGCTCGGCGTAGTCGAAGCCCGGATGGCCCCCGACCGCGACCACGTCCGCGTCCCTCCCCGCCTCGCCGTCGAGAAGCCGGAGGCCCACCCGCTCGAGCTCTCGCTTCAGCGACGGAGAGCCGATCGCGAACGCGGTCTTGCCAGTGTCCTCCCGCTCGGCGATGAGCGACGCGAGCGCGCTTCCCGAGGTGACGATCTCCGCCTCGCTCGCCTGGACGCCGATCCGCGTCAGGCGCGCCGCGTACTCGGCGCGGGAACTGCCGGGGTCGTTCGTGAGGAAGACGAGCGGGATGCCGCGCGCCCGCACCTCAGCGAGGGCCGCGACCGAGCCCGGCACCGGTTCCCCGCCGAGCCAGACGACGCCGTCCAGATCGACGACGAGACCGTCGAAGTCCAGCGCCGCGAAGTGCTCTGCCTGGGCGCGTTGAGCGTTCATTCCCCAAAATCGTAGGGCGCACCGGGCGCCGGCATCCGCGTACGACTCCGGATGACAACCCAGCTACCATGCCTCGGCTCGCGGAGAAGTGGCCGAGTGGCTGAAGGCGGCGCCCTGCTAAGGCGTTAAGGGGGTAAAAACCTCCTTCGAGGGTTCGAATCCCTCCTTCTCCGCTTCGGGCCGCGTGCCCGGTTCCGGAGGGGTGGCAGAGCGGTCGAATGCGGCGGTCTCGAAAACCGTTAGGGGCCGTTAGGTCCCTCGGGAGTTCAAATCTCCCCCCCTCCGCCTGACCAAGCCGGATCCCGCGCAAAGGAAGCGGGATTCGGCGTCATTGGGAGTCTCGGTGCGGCTGCGGAGACCTGATCGAATTGGTGGGCGGCGTTGACCCGACGGAGAAACGACTCGGCGGATTAGGCGCTTACCATCGAGCGCGCCACACCACTCCGGCTGCGGCGAAAACTTCCTCGGAGAGGGTCACGCGTTCTCGTGGGAATGGTGGTTCGACAACGCGCTCTTCTTGACCGGCAGCAGGCAGGTCGTCGTCTGCCCGGCGGCGAGCCCGCCATCGAGCCAGTTCAGCGGTTGCGGCGCGGGGCGGCACTGGCGTTCGGTCTCGCGCTCGTCGCGGGGTGCGGCGGCGGCGACCCCGACCGACCGGCGGCGCCCGCGGCCGACGATCCGGGGCAAATCTTCGCACTCGGCCGGCGTCCACAGCGACCGCTCGACGTCGAAGCCGCGTGGGCGGCACCGTTCGCGCAGGCGGACCGGCGACTCGACGGCTTCTCGGTCTCGATCGCCGCCACGTTCCCCACACGCCGAAGTGCGGAGACGACGGGCCGCCGACTGGCGCGCGTCCTGACCGCTTCCGCCGCCTGGCTTGCACACCGGGCGAGCGCGGCCGAACGATCGGCGCCGACGGCGAAGGAGAGGGTTCCGCCGCTCCCGCCCGTGGAGAAGGCGTGGCTTCGCGCGCACGGCGTGCATCGTCGAGCCGGCGGCATCGGCTGGGCAGGCCCCGGCCATGCGACGGCGCCGCCCGTGCAGGTCCTCGGCTCGACGGTGATCGTCACCGATCTCAAGTACGTCGCCGCCTACGACAAGCGCGCGCCGTACGGGAACCCGCTCGTCACGGCGCTCCGGTCGGCCGGAGCGAAGGTGCTCGTCGAAGGCGACACCGACGGCGAAGGTGCGATCGTCGCGGACGTGAGCTGCGAGGGGCGCCCGGCCGCCGCCGCGACCGTGGGAGCCGACGTCGCCGACTACGTCGCCTTGCCCGCGGGGTATCTCGCCAGGCCGCCGTGGTACCCGGGAGGGATCACGCCCGCGGAGCGGCGCGCCCGACGGACGTACCGAGGCGTTAGCGAGGAGTACGGCCGCCGGCTCCAGACTCTGATCGGCGACCCGCGCGTCACCCAGCTCGCGCTCGAGATGGCCCGTAGCTCGCCGGAGAAGGGGCGCAAGACCTTCGCGCGCCTCCAGAAGCTGCTCCTGGAGCAGACACTCGCCGCCGCGCCAGATCTCGAGGACAAGCGCCTCGACCCGGTCGTCGTCTCGTGGTGGGTCGCCGACCAGGCGCGGGCCGCGCGTGTGAACGAGAGGGCGGCTCGAGACCCCAGCATCCTGTTGAAGACTTCGAAGCGCGAGGAGCGCGCGCGGGCCGAGCGAGAGCTCCGCCGGGGCGTGCACGTCGGCCAGCTTCGCCACGCGCGTGCGACGAGCGGCCGGCCGTTCCCCGCCCGCGGTGAGACCGACGCACAGCTCTATTACGCGAACGTCGGCTGGTCGGGACGACAGCTCGACATCGGCTTTGCCAGCGGCGCGAGGATCGCCGTCCTCTTCCCGAGCCTGGTCCGGTATGTCCACCGCGGCGGCTGCCGCCGGATCTCGTACGCGCTCGTCGACTACGACGAGGTTCGGGGAGACTAGGCGGCTTTCCGCAGCCGGAGCGACTCGAGCCGCTCGCGGATCGCGCCCCGCGCGTCGGCGAACACCCGGGGATCGCCGAAGAGCTCGTGCTCGGCCTCGGCGTTCTGGACGAAGGCATTCAGCTCGAACGCCACGCGGCGAGGATCGGCCGTCGGGTCGAGCTCGCCGAGCTCTTGCGCCTGCTCGACGGCGTGCTCGAGATACGAGCGCCAGTTTCCGAGCCGCTCCGCGATCCGGTCGCGAACGGGGCCGGGGCGGTTCTTGAACTCGGCGGACGTGGTCGCGAAGAAGCATCCGCCCGCGAACACCTCGCGCTCGATGTAGTCGAGGAAACCGTCCAGGAGCGCCCATATGCGAGCGACGCCTCTCGGCGCCGACCGCGCCGGCTCGATGACCTCGCGCACGAAGACCTCGGCCGCATGGTCGACGGTCGCGAGCTGCAGCTCCTCCTTCGAGCCGAAATGGGCGAACAGGCCGCTCTTGCTCATCTCCGTGGCCGCTGCGAGTCCGCCGATCGACAGCGACTCGAGCCCGTGCTCGGAGGCGATGTCCGCCGCCGCGTCGAGAATCGCGTGGCGGGTCCGCTGGCCCTTTGTCAGCACGGTCGTTCCATTCTAGCGCGATAGGGGCTGAATAGTGCCAGAATCGGATTGACAAAAAAGCACGGTTGTTCTATTATCTCTCTCCATGGCGGTCTCCGAGCGCGCGGTCGAGGTGGCGGGACGGGCCCAAGGGATCGACCACGTGACGATCGCGACCCGCGACTACCGCGGTGCCAAGCGCTTCTACGAGCTGGCCCTCCGGCCCCTCGGCTTCTCGGTGATGTTCGACTGGCCGGAGGGCGGGCGGGCGTACCTCGGGGTCGCGCCCGAGACGAGCTCGGTGTGGCTCGTCCAGCGCGGCGAGCCCGGTCGGGGCGCCGTCTCGCTCGCGGCGCGCGACAGTGTCGCAGTCGATCGCTTCTACGCCGCCGCGCTGGCGGCGGGCGGGCGGCCTGTCGCGCCGCCCTCGCCGCGTCCCGAGTACACACGCGCGACGTACGCGGCCGAGGTCCTGGACCCCGACGGGAACGCGGTCGAGGCGATCTGCTGGCACGCGGCCCCGGTCGCCGTAGAGCACGCCGCGTAGGCTTCGGCGACAAGGCGAGGAAGGGAGCAGCCGTGGCGAAGACGGAGTCCAGGCGTGGACGCGAGGTCCCGCGCCCGTTCGCGTTCCACTGGGGCGGCGGTCAGATCATCGAGGAAGCGTCCTACATCGGGAAGCACACCGAACCGGCGATCCAGCTGCTCGAGTACGAGGGCTACCCGGGCTCTTACGGGGTCCGCTTCTGTTACTACAACCACGACGGGCGCTTCCAGCGGAGCCCGATGATGATCGACAGCGAGGACTCGCTCGAAGGCCTACGGGCTGCGCTGAAGGAGACGCCCAAGCTCCGCGAGCTCCTTCGTAAGCTCGTCACCTAGCGCCGAAAGGCCTCGAACAAGAGGGCTCAAGTCGCGGCGGCTCGCTGCCGACGTACGCCCTATGACGACGCACGCGCGCCCGCGGCTCGGCCATCTCCTGGTCGCGAAGGGCCTGTTGACCGAAGCGGAGCTGTCGGAAGCGCTCCGCATCCACGAGCAGACCGGAAAGCCGCTCGGCGCGATCCTGGCGGACGAGCTGCGGCTTGTGTCGACGCCGACGATCGCCGACGCGCTCCTCCTGCAGGAACGCTGGCGACCGCTAGGGCAAATGCTCGTCGAAGACGGCGTCCTCGACGAGGAACGCCTGCTCGAGGCGCTCGACGAACAAGCGCGTACCGGGAAGCAGCTCGGCGAGATCGTGCGTGAACGCTTCTACGTCTCAGAGGTGGTGCTCGACCGACTGCTCGAGCAACAGCGCGAGCTCGAGATCGAGATCGAACGTGGCTACGGAACCGGGCTCCGGAGCGCGCTGCTTTACCGCAGCAAGGACGTGACTGCGGAACCTGAAGCAGGCGAGGCCTCGGCCGGCATGGGCCTCGGCGAGCGACTGGACGTGGGGCGCGCCGGCGCGGACCCGCACGTCATCCTCGCGGTCAAGGCGATCGAGCACCGGGACGAACAGGTTGCCTCGCTGAGGGAGCTCGTCGACCAGCAGCGAACCGAGATCGAGCACTTGCGCGACGCGCTCCAGGACCGGCAGCTCACGATCATCGAGCTCGAACAGCGCGTGTCGGAGCTCACCGCCCTCGTGGCGGCGGCGGGTCGACCGCCGGCCGCGGCACCGAACGGTCGATAGCGCGCCGGCGCGCCGCGCCGGCGCCCTCTGCCGTCCAGCCGACAGGGGAGAATCGGAACGCCTCAGACGGGTGGTTCCTCATCAGCACACTCCTCGCCATTGCGATCGTCGCCGTAGCCGTGGCCGCGGCTGTCGGGATCATGCTCCTCGTCCGGCGGTGGGCGCCGGTCGGAGGCTTCTTCGCGGACTCCGATCGCGCAGCCGGGGTCTTCGCCGTCGCCGGCACGAGCTTCGCCGTGCTGCTCGCGTTCGTCATCTTCCTCTCGTTCGAGAGCTACGACCGGGCGCGAGAGGCGGCGTCCGTGGAGGCCGTGGCGGCCAGCCAGATGTTCAGGACGGCCGCGCTGTTCGCGCCCACGGGGCGGCGGAAGGTGCGGGGAGAGCTCCTGTGCTACGCGCGCGCGGTGATCGACGACGAGTGGTCGACGATGCGCGACGGGCACAAGAGCCCCAGGGTGGATGCCTGGCTCGCCCGGCTCGAGGGAACGATCGACGCGCTTCCGGTGCACGGCGACAAGCAGCACATCGCGTACGAGCACTGGTTCGACCAGGCGGCCGAGCGGCGCGAAGGGCGGCGCGGGCGGCTGGCCGAGGCGGCGCCGTTCGTGCCCTCGCTCGTGTGGGTCGCGCTGCTGCTCGGAGGCTGCCTGGTCGTCGGCTACATGTGCTTCTACGCCGACGCCGGAGAGCATCCGGTCGTACAGGCGATGATGATGACGACGATCGCAGCGATCGTCGTGGTGGGCGTCCTCGTCGTTCGCTTCCTCGATCGTCCGTACAACGGCGGGAGCGGCAGCATCCATCCGGTCGCGATGACGGCGACGCTCGCGCAGATGGATGGCGCGGCTCGCGTGGACCATCTGTGCGACGCTCGGGGCGTCAGCCGAGTGTCTCGAGCAGCGCACGAAAGAAGCGCGCCGCGCGCGTGACATCCTCGAGACGGACGTGCTCGTTCGGAGCGTGCGCGGCACTCCCGAAGTAGGCGGGCTTGTCGGGCGCGCTCAGCCCGGCCACTCCCACGTGATCACGCAGCGACGCCAGCAAGGGGAGCGTTCCACCGGACATCGGGACGACGAGCGGCGGAGCACCGGCGACGCGTTCGGCTACGTCGGTCACGCGTGCGACGAACGGGTGGTCGAGCGGCGTCGCGACAGGTTCCGCGCTTGCGACGGCGGTGACGACCACGTCGTCGAATCCAGCCGCCGAGAGATGCGCGCGTAATGCAGCGAGAATGTCGTCCGGTCGCTGGTCCGGCACGAGCCGGAAGTCAAGGCTCGCTCTCGCGCGGGCTGGGAGAACGGTCTTCTGGCCGGGACCCGTGTAGCCGCTTCCGATGCCCGCGATATTGGACGTCGGCGCGAACGAGAGACGCTCGGCGACGGCTGCGCCGGCGATGCCGTCGAGGAAGCGCTCGACGCCGATCGCCGAACGAATCTCGCGCTCGAGCAGCGGGCCGTTCCTGGCCATCACGTCTCGCGCGGCCGCCGACGGCGCCCGGACCGCGTCGTAGAAGCCCGCAATGCGAACGCGCCCGTCGGGACCGCGAATCGAAGACAGGGCGTCGACGAGGCGCCAGGCGGCGCTGGGGACGACGGCCGCGACCGCCGAATGCGCGTCGCGCGCCAGGGCCTCGACCTCGAGGTGCACGTACAGAAGCCCCTTGAACCCGAGCCCGATCGTCGCCCGGCCGTCGACGCCGTGGAGCGATCCTTCCCAGAGGCACGCGTCCGCCCTGAGGAGCTCGGCGTGCTCTCGCGCGATGCCGTCGAAGTGCGGGCTCCCGACCTCCTCCTCGCCCTCGACGATCCAGCGGATCCCGACGGGAAGCTCACCGTGCTCCGCGAGCAGTGCGGCGATCACGGCCAGGCGGACGGCAAACGAACCCTTGTCGTCCGCGGCGCCGCGGGCGAACAGCTTCCCGTCCCGGAGTGTCGGCTCGAACGGCGGCGACTCCCAGAGCTCGATCGGATCGACGGGCTGGACGTCGTAGTGGTCGTAGAGGAGAAGCGTGTAGGCGCTCCGTCCCCGTCGCTCTGCCCACACGGCCGGCGGCGACCCGTCGACGACGAGCTGCCGGGTCGAGAATCCCGCCTCCGCGAGCAGGCTCTCGACGAGGTCGGCCGTTTCCGCGAGCGCCCGATTCTCGGCCGAGACGCTCGGCTGGCGGCTGAGGCGCTCGAGCAGTCGAAGCGCCTCGGCCTCGACTTCACCGGCCGTCTCGACCTCGGACTCCATACAAGCCGGGAGCAAACCACACCGGCCGTGGTCGATCGCGCGGCTACTCTGCCTGCGCCGCGGAGAGGTGTCCGAGTGGCCGAAGGAGCGCGACTGGAAATCGCGTACGCGCTTCACGGCGCGTCGCGGGTTCAAATCCCGCCCTCTCCGTTGAGCGCGGGGGAACCCATGGTTCCCCCGCGGGCCCCCTCCTCCTCAGAGCCTTGTCGCGGACAGAGCTTGGCTCCGGCGAGAGTGCGATCTCGCCTCCGCCTCGGAGCTGAGACTCGGTGATGCGACGTCCCCGTGCGCGTTTAGTCCGGCCAGCCCGGAGTGCGTCTTCGCCGTGCACTGCCGCCCGGCCTTGTCGCCCTGCGCTTCGTGACGCGCTACAGCAACAGCTCGACGATGACGCAGTCGCGCCACACGCCGTCCAGCCGGGCGTGCCGGCGGTAGACGCCGACCTCGCGGAAACCGAGCGACCGGCAGAGCGCAAGGCTCCCCTCGTTCTCGGGAAACACGCGGCTGACGAGCTTCCAGAACCCGCGCCGCCGGCACTCGGCGATCAGCGCGTCCATCGCGGTGCGCCCCAGCCCGCGGCCGCGGCGCTCGCGGGCGACGTAGACCGAGAACTCGCGAACCCCGCGATACGCCTCGCGATCGCGGTACGGCGGCGCCGACGCCCACGCGGCCACGTCGCCGCGCTCGTCCTCGGCGACGACGACGGGGAAGCCGTCGTCGAGCCACGCAAGCACGTCGCTAGCGCTTCGGAGCCTGGTTTCGAACGTCGCCAGCCGATCCTCGATTCCCTCGTTGTAGATGCGCGCGATCGCCGCAGCGTCGTCGGGACCGGCGGGACGGGTGGTGCTCGCCACGGCGCAAAGATAGGACGGACGGCCTATTCACTCGGCCCGAGCACGGCGCTACGCTCGCCGGGACGAGCGAGGAGGCGCGAGATGCGGCGTCGCGCGCCTCGCTCGTTTTCGCCGCCGCGGTTCGGTTGGGGTCGATCGTGTCGACCGGTCGGCTCAGACGCACGCCGGGCCGCTGCTGCGCTTGCGCTGCCGCCAAGAGGGCTCGCGGGCTTCGCCCGTGACCACGTCTGCTTCCGCGGCGTACTGAGTGTCGGCGTCGCAAGCGACGCCTTTAGTGCGTCGACGTGAAGACGAACGCGGCGACGTCCTGGATCTGCTTGTCGCTCAGCTGGCCCTTGAACGCCGGCATGCCGCCGCCTCCGTTCGTCACCTGCTTGACGACCGCGGCGTAGCTCGGCTTCAGCTGATCGAGGTTCGGACCGACGTTTCCCTTGGCGCCGGCCGCCTTGAGGGTATGGCAGCCCACGCAGCCGGCCGACGCGAAGATCGGCTTTCCGGCCGCCGGGTCGCCCTTCGTGGCGGCGCCGGTCGTGCCCGGCGGCGGCGGCCCCTGCGTCTCGGTCTTCGTCGCAGGCCCCGCTTCGTGCCCGCCCTCCTCCTCGCTCTCCTTCGCGAGCGTGACCACCGCGGTCATCATCCCGACGAAGAAGAGGATCGCGACGATCACGAACAGCCACAAACGGCGGCCGGGGAAGTTGGGGTCGCGGCGCGGAAGCACGAACGACGACAGCAGGGCGAAGGCGACGAAGACGGCCGCCGTCAGCGCGATCCCCAGCTTCTGGCCGCCGGTCAGCGCGAGCAGCACGCGCGGCAACTTACCCTAGCCTCAGGCCTGCGGCAGCGACAGAATCGCTCCATGGCGCTCGAGACCACAACCCGCGTGAATCAGCCGCCGCCCCTCGAGGGCTACGACCTCTTCGGCGAGAACCGGCCGCTCGTCGAGGCACTTCACCGCGAGGGTGCAGGCTGGGCGGAGGACCGCTGCCGTGCGGTCGGCCGGGAACTCGGCGGCGAGCCGCTCGAATGGGGACGGCTCGCGAACGAGCACCCGCCCACGCTTCGGACGCACGACCGCTTCGGCGAGCGGATCGACGAGGTCGAGTTCCACCCAGCCTGGCACGCGCTGATGGAGCTCGGCGTGGAGAACGCGCTCCATGCCCTGTCCTGGCGCGAGCAGCGCGCGGGCGCGCACGTCGCGCGTGCGGCGCTCTTCATCACGTTCTCGCAGGCCGAGGCGGGAGCGGGATGTCCGCTGTCGATGACGCACGCCGCGGTACCTGCGCTCCGCGCGCAGCCCGACCTGCTCGCCGAGTGGGAGCCGCGACTGACCTCGCTGGCGTACGAGCCCGACCTCCGGCCGCCCGGCGAGAAGGCGGGAGCGCTCTGCGGGATGGCGCTGACCGAACGACAGGGCGGCTCCGACGTGCGGACGAACGAGACGACGGCCGAGTCCGCCGGCGGCGAGGCCTGGGCGCTGACGGGCGCAAAGTGGTTCTGCTCGGCGCCAATGTGCGACGCGTTCCTCGTCCTCGCCCAGGCGCCCGGCGGGCTCTCCTGCTACCTAGTCCCCCGCGTGCTCGCCTCCGGCGAGCGGAACGCGATCCGGATCGAGCGGCTCAAGGACAAGCTGGGCAACCGCTCGAACGCGTCGGCGGAGATCGCCCTCGACGGCGCGTGGGGCAGCCTCGTCGGCGAGGAAGGCCGCGGGGTCGCCACGATCGTCGAGATGGTCAACCACACGCGGCTCGACTGCGTCCTCGGCTCGACCGCCTTGCTGCGTCGCGCGATCGCCGAGGCGACGCACCACTCGGCACACCGGGTCGCATTCGGGCGGAAGCTCGCCGACCAGCCGCTGATGCAGAATGTGCTGGCTGACCTCTGCCTCGAGTCCGAGGCCGCGACGACGGCTGCGATGCGCCTGGCGCGAGCGTACGATGAAGCCGACCTCGCGTTCCGGCGGCTCGCGACCGCGGTGCTCAAGTACTGGGTCTGCAAGCTCACGCCGGCCGTCGTGGCCGAGGCGCTCGAGTGTCTGGGCGGTAACGGCTACGTCGAGGAGTCGGTGCTGCCGCGCCTGTACCGCGAGAGCCCGCTCAACTCGCTCTGGGAAGGGGCCGGAAACGTCAACTGCCTCGACGTCCTCCGCGCGATGGAACGCGAGCCCGAGACCGTCGAGGCGTTCCTCGACGAGCTCGACCTCGCGGCGGGCGGCGACCGCCGGCTCGACCGCGCCGTGGAAGCGCTCCGGGCCGAGCTCACCCAGCCGGAGGAAGCGCGCGCGCGGATTCTCGTCGAGCGGATGGCGCTCGCGCTCCAGGGGTCGCTGCTGGTCCGATCCGGCAACCCGGCGGTTGCAGACGCGTTCTGCGCCTCACGGCTCGGCGGCAACTCGGGCCGCGCGTACGGCACGCTGCCGAGCGGCCTCGACCTCGCGACGATCCTGGATCGAGCTCGGCCTCGGACTGCCACAAGTTAGAAAACCGCCGTAAACTGGGAACAACGTCTCGGACCGGCCAAGGAGGGCCTCCCTGCGGCGAGACCACTCAGAAGCACCCTTCGGTGCGGAAACGGCGCGACCAGGCGTCGCTCCGTTGCTCGAGGCGATCCTCGACACCGCGCACGAGGCATTCATCTCGATCGACGACGAGGGGCGCATCCGGGCCTGGAACCGCGAGGCCGAGCGCACCTTTGGCTGGGCCCGGGAGTCGGTCGTCGGACGGCGGCTCTCGGAGACGGTGATTCCGCTCCGGTATCGCGAGCGGCACGAGCAGGGCCTCAGGCGGTTCCTCGAGACCGGCGAGGGACCGTTGCTCGACAAGCGGATCGAGATCACGGCGATCCACCGCAGCGGTCACGAGTTTCCGGTTGAGCTGACGATCTCGTCGCTCCGCCACGGAAATCGCTGGACGTTCCACGCCTTCCTGCACGACATCTCGCCGCGCTACCGCGCCCAGGAGGCGCAGGCGCGGCTGGCCACGCTGGTCGAGCACTCCGCCGACGCGATCATCACGCGCAATGCCGACGGGATCGTGACGAGCTGGAACCCCGGAGCGGAGCGCGTCTACGGCTACAGCGCCGGCGAGATGCTCGGGAGGACCGTCGACCGGCTCGTGCCGCCCGAACGCGCCGGCGAGGCCGAGGAGCTCCTCGCGCGGGCGCTCCGCGGCGAGGCGATCAACGGCGTCGAGACGCAGCGGCTTCGTAAGGACGACTCCCTCATCGACGTCTCGATCACGATCTCGCCGATCCGCGACGACGCCGGCCGCGTCTCGGAGCTCTCGATGATCGCGCGCGACATCACCGCCCGAAAGCAGACCGAGCGCGAGCTCGCGCGCGCGAGCGAGCTCAAGAGCCAGTTCGTCGCGATCACGTCGCACGAGCTGCGAACGCCGCTCACCTCGGTCGCCGGGTTCGCGCGGACGATGCTCGCTCGCTGGGACGAGATCTCGGACGCGGACAAGCGGCGCTTCCTCGAGACAATCGACGAGCAGGGCGACCGCCTGCGCCGCCTCGTCGACAACCTCCTGCTCGTCTCGAGGATCGAGGCGGGCAAGCTCGGCGGCGTCCGGGCTCCGGTCGATCTGACGGCGACCGCGCAGCGCGCGGCCTCCGAGCTCGACCTCGAGCAGGAGACCAAGGTGGAAGACTCCCGTGTCGTGGCCGAGGCCGATCCGGACCACGTCCACCTCATCGTCGTGAACTACCTCGAGAACGCTCGCCGGTACGGCGCCCCGCCGTTCCGAGTGTGGGCGCGACAGGAGGGGGACGACGCCGTCCTGCGCGTCGCCGACGCCGGCTCGGGGGTCCCTGACGACTTCGTGCCCTCCCTGTTCGACACGTTCACGCAGGCGAACACCGGACGCACGGGCTCCGGCCTCGGGCTCGCGATCGTGAAGGGCCTCGCGGAGGCATCCGGCGGCGCGGCCTGGTACGAGCCTGCGCGTCCGCAGGGCGCCTGCTTCGGCCTGCGCCTGCCCACCGGCTAGTTCTCGCCGCACGCGAGATGAGCCGCGGACCAGTGCGGTGGCGGGCCGGTTATACCTTCGGGGGGGCCTGGAGCTCTGTCTCCGCGGGCTCCCCGCGGCGTAGCTCGCGGCTCCGCTCGGCTTCGGCGTTGACCTCGGCACCGAAGAGCAGCGCGAGAGCCGAGACCCAGAGCCAGGTCAGCATGATGACAACGGCGGCGAGCGTGCCCCACGTCTTGTTGTAGGACCCGAAGTTCGCGACGTACAGGGCGAACGCGCCCGAGGCGGCCAGCCACACCACGAGCGCAACGGCCGCCCCGATCGAGAGGAAGTCCCAGCGCGGATGCTCGACGTTCGGGCCCAGGTAGAGCACGACGGCGAACGCCAGCAGCAGCGCGGCCGCAAGCACGGGCCACTGGCCGAGCCACCAGACCCACACGATCGCGCTCTTCGCACCCACCGCCTCACCGACCCAGCCCGAGAGCTTCGGGCCCAACACGAGGAGCCCGAACGCGAGGACGAACGCGAGCATGATGAACACGAGCGTCGCGAGCCCGGCGAGGCGCTGGCGCAGGAAGCCGCGCGACTCATCGCGCTCGTACGCGCGATTGAGGGCGCGCATGACAGCCGTCATCGTGCCCGTCGCCGTCCAGACGGCGACCGCTCCGCCGACCGCGATCATCGCGATCCCTCCGCCTCCCTCGGTCGTCCGCGTGAGGCTGCGCTCGAGCAGCGTGACCGCCTCCTTCGGGGCGACGGTTCCGACCTTCTCGACGATCGTATGGACCGCGTTGGGCCCCGCGACGAGACTGAATACTCCGACGGCGATCAGCGAAAGGGCGGGAAGAGCGAGGAATCCGTAGTAGGCGACAGCCGCAGCGGAATCGGTGATTCCGTGGCTGAGGGACGCCTTCACGGCCCGCTTGACGATCGCAACGTAGTCCCGCCGGGAGAGATCGGTCGGCCCCGGGTCCGCGAGGCGCGGCTCGCCGTGCTCGGGCTGCGGCTCGCGGGCGTCATCACTCCGCGTGTGATCTCGTTCCTCGAGGCTCACGCCTGACCACTACCGTCGATCAGCGCCCTCAAACACGCGTGGTCCGACGCGGCACGATCAACGGTGATGACGCCCTTCAGGTCGTCACTCGTGCCGGCCGTCGCCTGCCTTCTGATGGCGCTCGCGCCGGCGACGGTGCCCAGCCGAGCCGCCCGACCGGTATTCCGGGGGACCGTCTCGCTGAGCACTGAATTGCTCCGCCACCGGATGACCTCGTGGCGACCGGGCTGTCCGGTCGCGACCTGGGATCTGCGCCTGCTGACGCTGACCCATTGGGCCTTCGACGGGAGGGTGCACGGCGGCGAGCTCGTGGTGCACGAGCGGGAGGCCGCGAGCGTCCTCCGCGCGATGCGGGCACTCTTCGCCGCACGTTTCCCGATCCGACGCATGCGACTCGTCGAGGCGTACGGCTCGGACGACGACCGCTCGATGGCGGCGGACAACACGTCCGGGTTCAACTGCCGGCGCGTGCCCGGGAGCACGTCGTGGTCGGCGCACGTGTACGGCCTGGCCGTCGATGTGAATCCGCTCGAGAATCCCGAGGTCGTCGGCCGCAAGGTGCTTCCGCCCGCCGGCGTCGCATTCCGCGACCGCTCACTCCGGCGCCGGGGATCATCCACGCGGGCGACGCCGTCGTGCGCGCGTTCGCCGCGATTGGCTGGCGCTGGGGCGGCTACTGGCGCTCGCTCAAGGACTACCAGCACTTCTCCGCGACAGGCCGCTAGCTAGTTCGGGGGGCCGGCGAGAGCGCGGATGCCGTCGACGGCACGGCGGAGGTCGGGCTGGTCGAAGACGTACGGCGTCGCGTTGGCGACGTCGTGTAGCGGCCCGTCGAGCTCATCGGATCCGGCCGCCGCGTTGGCCGCGTAGCGGACGGGAATCTCGTGCGCGACCACTAAGACGATGCGCTCGTCACGCTCGAGCAGCCGCTCGAAGCCGTCGGCGTAACGGCGCGCCGCGTCGTCGAGGCTCTCGCCGCCGGGGAACGGCTCCTCCCGGCTTCGTCCGCGCTTCCACGCGCGGTAGTCGGCGACGGTCTCGCCGTCGAGCTCGCCGATGTCGACGTCGTCGAAGAGCGGCTCGACGATCCGCGGAACAGCACGTCCGGCGAGCGCGAGTTCGGCCGTCTCGTGCGTGCGCGGGAAGCGCGTGACGACGCAGACGTCGATCGCAACTGCCGCGACCTGGGCGCCGAGCTTCTTCGCCTCCTCGCGTCCCAGCTCGGAGAGGCCGCGGTCACGCGCCGGGTCGCCGTTGACGAGACCGAGGAGGTTCAGCTCCGATTGCCCGTGGCGGGCGAGCAGGAAGATCCGCACCGGGCGCCGACCCTAACCGCGAATTTCGATCCAGGTGACGCCCGTCGAGCCGAGCCGCCACCGGCCGCTCGCCTGGACGATCACGAGCAGTGCGTTGTCGCAGTGCTTGCAGCGCAGGACGGCGCCCGGTGCGTCCGGATGCGCGTACGCGTGCTCGGCGCCGAGCGGCTCGACGCGGCCGCATCCATCGCAGCGGCAGCGCGCCGCCGTCATCTCGTGGACGAACAGCTCGCTCAGCATCCCGGCGAGCGCATTTCCATCAACTCTTTCCATCCCTCAGCTCCCCGTTGGTCCAAAACGTTCGGTCTTCACCTGCACCGGATCGAGGCCGAGGTCGACGAGGCCCTGGGCGACGGCCTCGACGAAGCCCGTCGGTCCGCAGACGAACGCCTGGCCGTATGGCTCGGAGACGCGTCGAAGCAGGTCCGAATCGACCCGGCCCGTGAAGCCGTCCCAGCCGGCCGGCTGGGCACGGGTCAACGTCCGGAAGAGCTCGAAGCCGTCGCCGGCCGCCGCGAGCCGCTCGAGCTCCTCCCGGTAGATCAGGTCGTCCGCCGTCCGCGCCGAGAGGAGCAGCCGCGCCGGGACGTCCGACGCGACCGCCGCGCGGTGCCGGAGCATCGCCATCAAGGGAACGATCCCCGACCCGCCTGCGAACAGCAGCAACGGCCCGCCGAGCTCGGCCTCCCAGACGAAGTAGCCGCCGATCGGACCGCGCACCTCGAA
>JBKOYJ010000056.1:0-19028 GCA_046725345.1 Actinomycetota bacterium
CCGGGGTTCCCCCGCGGGCCCCCTCCGTGGGTCCGACTCGGGCTCCGCTTCGCGAAGCCGAGTCAAAAGCAGCGCCTGCGGCAAAGCTAGCGGAGGCGGGCCTTGCCCGCCGCAGCGTTCCCGCGCGGGTAGCGCGCGCGAACCTCAGGGAAGGGGGCACACGGGGGAAACCGGCGGTTTCCCCCGGGACAAGAAGAGCGCGCGAAGACCGCGCTCTTCGCGCGCGCTCACCCGAGCGGAGCGAAGGGTCTAACCAGTAAGCGGGAAAGGCGGAGCCTTTCCCGCTTGGCTCGAAAGGGTGAGATTTGGGCGGAATCACCTGCTCGGGGGAGTGGTGAGGCGCTCCGGATTTCGATTACCCGCGTGTTCGAGCCGCCAGCCGAGAGGGAGGTGATTGCGAAAATGCTCGAGCTCTACACCAGTCTGCAGACGTTCGCCGTCTCGCTCAAGCAGCGCTTCATCAGCGAGGAGCGCGGCCAGACGATGGCGGAGTACGGCGTCGTCCTGGGCGTGATCACCGTCGCTCTCGTGGCGATCTTCGGCTTCCTCGCCGACGACATCGAGGGGACGATCAACAAGGTCCGGGGCGTCCTGCCGAAGTAGGAATTCAAAACGGAGCCGGCCCTCGGTTGCGCTTTCGCGACCGCAGCGGCCGGCTCCTGATCTTTCTCGTCTCTAGACCGCCAGGGAGTTCGCACATCGGTCGGGATAACGGCGAACGTCAAGCTCACACACCTTCGCCGGACCTGGCGCGAACGGGGGAGCTTTCCACGAATCACTGACTTGGGGGAGCGGCTCTCCGGCCGCTACTTCGATGAAGACCGTGTTCGAGCCATCAGGCGAGAGGGAGGTGATTGCGAAAAATGCTCGAGCTTTACACGAACCTTCAGACGTTCGCCGTCTCGATCCGGCAGCGCCTCGTGAGCGATGAGCGCGGCCAGACGATGGCGGAGTACGGCGTCGTCTTGGGTGTGATCACCGTCGCCCTCGTCGCCGTCTTCGGCTTCCTCGCCGACGACATCGAGGGCACGATCAACAAGGTCCGCGGCGTACTGCCAAAGTAGGAAAGTCGAAAGAGAACCGACCCGAGTGGGTGGAATCGGGAAACCGGATCTGCCCACTCGGATCGAACCGAGAGAGGGGATCATGCTTCGCGTTGGGCGTTTCCAAATTCGAAGGAACCAAAAGGGACAGGCGATGGCCGAGATGGCAGTCGTGCTTCCGGTTCTTCTCCTGCTGATCCTCGGAATCATGCAACTTGGAATCGCCTTCAACAACTACCTGACACTGACCGACGCCGTTCGCGAAGGTGCAAGGACGGCGGCGGTGAGTCGCCATTACAGCGATCGTGTCGAGCGGACGAAGAAGAAGGTTCGCGACTCGGCCGCCAACCTCGACACGTCGGACTCGAAGCTGCCCATCACGGTCGAGTCGGACTGGGAGCCGGGTTCCGATGTAACCGTCTCAGCCGAGTATCCATACGACATCTCCTTGCTCGGCTATGTCGCCTTCTCGGGAAAGCTGAAGACGCACACCGTGGAGCGGGTCGAATGAGGCGCCTGCTCCGGGCCGACCGCGGCCAGACAATCGGCTTCGTCGCGATCTCGCTCACCGCCCTCGTGGGGATGACCGCGTTCGTGCTCGACGTCGGCGCGTGGTTCCGCGCAGACCGCCAGCTCCAGACGGTGGCGGACGCAGCCGCGCTCGCCGGCGCGCAGTACCTCCCGTACAACCCGGCCGAGGCCGTGAAGAAGGCGAAGGACTACGCGGCGAAGAACGGGGGGCCGACGGCGGAGACGCTGGTGATCGAGAAGGACCTCGTCGCGAACGACACGATTCGCGTCGTTTACTCGGACACGTCGCCCGGCTTCCTCTCCCGCGTGCTCGGATTCACCACGGTGACGGTGCGCGCGAAGGCGAAGGCCCGCGCGTCGACGCCGGCGGGCGCACTCTGGGTCGCTCCCATCGTCGTCAACGAGAAGCATCCGCTGCTCCACTGCACGTCGCCGGGCAAGTGCGACCCCGAATTCGACGTGGCGACGACGCTCACGCTCGAGAACCTGAAGCCCGGCGGGGGACCGACGGCCGCCGGCGCATTCGGGCTGCTCAACCTGATCAAGGGCGACGACAGCGGAACGATCGGATCTACCGATATCGCCGGTTGGCTGACGAACGGCTACGACAAGTCGATGGATCCAGGCATTTACTACTCCGTACCCTCGGCGAAGTTCAACTCATCCGAGTTCCAGGCCGCGCTTGCCGAGAAGATCAAGACCGGCGACGAGCTCCTGTTTCCGATCTTTCGCAAGATCGTCAAGACCGGCTCGAACGCCGAGTACACGATCACCGGTTGGGTCGGATTCGTGATCACCGGCGTGATCGGCAGCGGCGACAACATCTCCATCACTGGCCACTTCACTCGCCTCGTGTGGGACGGCATTCCGGCCTCCGGCTCGAGCGACAGTACTCCCGATTACGGCACGCACGTCGTTTCCCTTACCGAATAAGAGAGGAAGGATGCTCAAGACGCTCACCATTCCGGAACGCGCCCGCCACATCGTGATCGCGGTCGCGGTCGCGGCGTTCGCCGCAATGCTGACGGCATTCTACGTCAGCAATTACAAGCGCCACGTCCAACAGGATCAGCAGAACGTCCCGGTGCTCGTGGCGAAGCGTCCGATCGAGGCCGGCACGCCCGGCCGCGAGGCGCGCTCGAAGGGCCTGGCGACCGTCGAGAGCCTCCCGCGGCGCAGCGTCGTCCTGGGCTCGTTCTCGAGCGTCGAGCAGCTCAACGGCCTCGTCGCCGCGGAGGACATCTATCCCGGGGAGCAGGTGACCGCGCGCCGCTTCCGCCCGCTCGAGGAGCGCGGCATCCGGTCGAAGCTCGACGGCAACCTGCGCGCGATCGAGATCTCCGGAACCGGGCACCAGCTGCTCGCCGGAACCCTGAAGGAAGGCGACCACACCGACGTGGTGGCCAACTTCAAGGTCGAAGGCAGCTCGACCGGCGCCAACACGACCTTCACACGCGTGATCCTGCGCGACATCCTCGTCCTCAGGACCGGAGCCGGAAGCGACGTCGGCTCGGACGACGAGGCAAGCGCCCAGCTCGCGCTCACGGATAGCCAGTCGCAGAAGCTGTTCTTCGCGATGCAGAACGGCGACTGGTCGCTGACGCTGCGCCCGGTCAACAACTCGGCGGACAGCCCCGAGAGCATCGAGACCCTCTGGACGACGCTTCGCGACGGACTCCGCGCAACCCAGATCCGCAAGGCCTTCGGGGCAGGGATCGCCCGATGACGAACAACACTGACAACACGAGCAAGGGCGCACGCGTCTTCATCACCGGCGCGTGCGAGGGCCTCGACAAGCTGACCGAGGCCCTGGCCGCGCACCCTTCCGTCGAGCTCGTCGGCGCGATCGAGCAGGTTCGCAATGCGGGCGGGCAGCTCGCGGGTGGCCACCTCGACGTCGTGATGCACGGCACGCGGGCGTCGGAGCTCCCCCGCGACGACCTCGCGGCGATCAGGGAGTACACGCCCGCTCCGATCATCCTCGTCGTCTCAGGCGACGCCTCGAGCCTGCTCGAGGCCGCATTGGACGCGGACATCGTGGACATTGTCCCGCTCCCGCAGCTGACGGAGAACGTGGTCTTCGCGATCCGCAAGGCCGCGCGGCCGGGGCGCCGCGCGCGAAGCGACGGCAGCCGGAGAGGGAAGATCATCACGATCTTCTCCCCGAAGGGCGGCACGGGCAAGACCGTGACGACGACGAACCTCGCCGTCTCGCTCGCGAAGAACGAGCGGCTCGAGACGCTGCTCCTCGACCTCGACCTGCAGTTCGGCGACGCAGCGATCATGCTCGGGCTCGAGCCGGAGAAGACGATCCACGACCTGGTCGTCGCCCCGGGCGAGCTCGACTCCGAGAAGCTCGCCGGGTACTCGGTCAAGCACGAGACGGGTCTCGACATCCTGCCGGCGCCGCTCCGGCCCGAGGAGGCGGAGCTCGTGACGGAAGGGAAGCTCGGCCGGCTGCTCGATGTCGCGCGCGAGGCGTACGACGTCATCGTGGTCGACACCTCGCCCTTCTTCCACGGGCCGATGCTGGCGACGCTCGACCGCACCGACCAGTTGCTGATGCTCTGTGCCCTCGACGTGCCGACGGTGAAGAACGTCCGGCTCAGCCTCGAGACGCTCGATCTCCTCTCCTTCCCCACCGAGCGCATCCGGCTCGTGCTGCGGGAGGCGATCGGAGAGGTGGGGATGAAGCGGAAGGAGGTCGAGGACGCGCTCCGCGTGAAGGTGGGGTTCGAGCTGCCGACGGACCGGGCGGTGCCGCTGGCCGTCAACCGCGGGAAGCCCGCGGTCCTCGCCGAGACCGGCGCGCCCTTCTCGAGGGCGCTCCGCGCCATGGGCAAGCAGCTCGTGGCGGCACCGGCTCGGAAGGGCGACAAGCGACGGCTGTTCCCGTCGCTCGGTAGGAGCTAGGCATGGGCCTCCACGACCGCCTCAACCCGGGCACAAACGGGCAGGCCGAGCCCGTCGCCGCCTCCGACAACTCCGCGAACGGCGCGCGCGTGCACGTCGCGCCGTCCGTGGCCGACCCGTACGCGGAGCTGAAGACGGGAATCCACCACGCGGTCATCGGCAAGCTCGGCCCGAAGCTGTTCGCGGCGCAGACGTCGGAGGATCTCACCGAGCAGGTGTTGCGCGCCGTGAGCGAGCAGCTCGCGCTCGATCGGACGCCGCTGACGCGCGAGGAGCGCCGCCGCCTGGTCCGTGAGATCGCCGACGACATCCTCGGCTACGGGCCGCTGGAGCCGCTCCTGCGCGACGACTCGATCACGGAGATCATGGTCAACGCCCACGACCGGATCTACGTCGAGCGCAGCGGCAAGCTCGAGCCGCACCCGATGTCGTTCGTCGATGACGCGCACCTGCTGCGGATCATCGACAAGATCGTCTCTCAGATCGGCCGCCGGATCGACGAGTCGTCGCCGATGGTCGACGCGCGCCTGCCGGACGGCAGCCGTGTGAACGCGATCATCCCGCCGCTCGCGCTCCGTGGCCCGACGGTCACGATCCGGAAGTTCTCGCGCGACCCGTACACGATGGACGACCTGATCAACTTCGGCTCGATCTCGTCGCGCGGCGCGCAGTTCCTCGCCGCGTGCGTGAAGGGAAAGCTGAACATGCTCATCTCGGGGGGGACGGGCACCGGGAAGACGACGCTCTTGAACGCGCTCTCGTCCTTCGTTCCCGGCGACGAGCGGATCATCACGATCGAGGACGCGGCCGAGCTCCAGCTCCAGCAGGACCACGTGATCACGCTCGAGTCGCGCCCGCCGAACATCGAGGGGCAAGGAGAGATCCGGATCCGCGAGCTCGTGCGAAACGCGCTCCGGATGAGGCCCGACCGGATCATCGTCGGCGAGGTCCGAGGTGCCGAGACCCTGGACATGCTTCAGGCGATGAACACGGGCCACGAGG
Organism: Actinomycetota bacterium; assembly: GCA_046725345.1. Lineage (GTDB taxonomy): Bacteria > Actinomycetota > Thermoleophilia > Gaiellales > Gaiellaceae > JBKOYJ01. The sequence continues at coordinate 5,490 of JBKOYJ010000056.1, forward strand.
GCTCGCTGACGACGATCCACGCCAACTCCCCGCGCGACGCGCTCTCGCGGCTCGAGACCCTGGTGCTCACGGCCGGCGTCGAGCTGCCCCTGCGCGCGATCCGCGAGCAGATCTCGAGCGCGTTCGACGTGCTCGTGCAGATCCAGCGGCTCGTGGACGGCTCGCGCCGCGTGACGCATGTGACCGAGGTGCTGCGGATGGAGTCAGAGGTCGTGACGCTGCAGGACATCTTCATCGCCAAACCGCCCGACGAGGACGCAGGCCATTCCGGCCAGCCGCAGCGCCTCCTGAGCCCGCTCGCCTCAACGGGGCTTAAGCCCGGCTTCCTCGAGAAGATGGCCTCCAACGGGGTCACGCTCGCGCCCAACTTCTTCGAGAACGACGACTCGGGCTACCGCCCTGCGTTCTCGACGGCGACGTTCGGGGGGTTCAGGTGAGGCGAATCGTCGCATTCTTCGCCGTCGTCGCCTTGGTCGCGGCGCCGGCCGCGACGGCCGGCGTGAGCGTGAAGGCCGTCGACGCCACGCGGTTCCCGCACGTGACAGTGACGGTCGTGGCGTCGAAGCGCTCGGGAGCTCCGCCACGCGTCCGCGAGAACGGCGTGCCGATCCGGGGCGTGGAGACGCGCAACCTGGCGAGCGACAAGAGCGTGCTGCTCGCGATCGACCGCTCGCGCTCGATGAAGGGCCAGGCGCTCGCCGACGCCACGGGCGCGCTTCGTCACTTCGTCGCCTCGAAGGCCGCCTCCGACCGCCTTGCGCTCATCGGCTTCGGGTCGAAGGCCGTCGAGCTGACACGCTTCTCGTCGGCCACGATCGACGCCGACAGCACCCTCCGTCAGCTCACGGTCGACGAGCAGCAGGGGACGGCGCTCTACGACGCGATCGTGCTTGGATCGCGAGCGCTCGCGCGCGAGGACTCGGCCGCCCGCGTGCTTGTCGTCCTCACCGACGGCACTGACGTTTCACGCGGGGCGAGCCGTGCGGACGCGATCGCGGCTGCCCGCAGCGCGCATGTCGCGGTCTACACCGTCGCGATCCGGACCGAGCAGCTCTCCCCCGCGGCGCTCCGGACGATTGCGGAATCGACCGGCGGGCGCTACTTCGCAGCCGGCTCGAGCGGCGCCCTGACGGCGGTCTACCGTCAGCTCGCGTCCGAGCTCGCACGGACGTGGCGGCTCGACTACGTGACCGGAGCCCGGCCCGGCGAAGCGGCTCGCCTGGCGGTGACCGTCCCGCGCGTCGGCACGGCGACGGCGCGCTTCGCGGTCCAGGGCAGCGCCGGCCCCGAGGGCGCGTCGTCGCTCCTGCCCGCCGCGCTCTACGAAGGCGCGCTCGGCACGCTGCTCATCGCGGCATTCGCCGGCGGTCTCGTGCTGCTCGCAGTGCTCTCGATCGCGGCCGCGCGCCGCGGAACGTGGCTGCGCAACCGGCTCGCTCCGCACGTCAAGTCCTATGGGGGAAGCGAGGGTGCGAGCGAGGAGCACGACCGCCTTGCGATCGCCGCGGAGCTCTTCCAGGCCACCGAGCGCTCGCTCGGGCACCTCCGCCCCTGGCTGGCGGTCGAGCGGCTGATCGAGCGCGCGGACGCGCCGCTCCGAACCGTCCAGGTGCTCTACATCTCGGCAGGCGCAGCGATCTTCGCCGGCCTTGTCACAGCGGTGCTCGCACTGCCGGCGCTGATGATTCTCGGCGGCATGGCCCTCGGCGCCCTCGCGCCGACCGCGCTGATCTGGCGAAAGGCGCGAAAGCGGACGAAGGTCTTCGACGACCAGCTTCCCGACATCCTGCTCACCATCGCGTCCTCGCTCAAGGCCGGCCACAGCTTCAAGCAGGGCCTGCAGACGATCGTCGACGACGGCGAGCCGCCCGCGAGCAAGGAGTTCAAGCGCGTGCTGACGGAGATCCAGCTCGGCCGTCCGATGGACGAAGCGCTGACCGACATGACCCAGCGGCTCGGCTCCGCGAACTTCGAGTTCGTGATGACCGCGGTGACGGTGCAGCGCTCGGTCGGCGGCAGCCTGGCCGGTCTCTTCGACACCGTTGCCGAAACCGTCCGCGACCGCCAGCAGTTCGCGCGCAAGATCCGCGGCCTCACCGCGATGGGCCGCGGTTCGGCGTACGTGCTCGTGGGGCTTCCGTTCGTCCTCGCCGGGCTGCTGACCCTCCTGAACGGCGAGTACATGGGCCCCCTGTACACGACGCCGGGCGGACACATGCTGATCATCGTCGGGCTCGTGAGCATGACCATCGGCTCGCTGATCCTGCGCAAGATCGTCTCCTTCAAGGGGTGACCGGACAATGCTGATCTTTCTGATTGCGTTCGCGAGCGTGGCCGGGGCGGCGTACTTCGCCGTCGAGGCAGCGACCGCGGGCTCCCGCGAGCGAAGGACGGCGGTGCGCCGCGCGTCGACGTACGGCCGCTTACGCCGGAAGGCCGCACTTCCGAACCGGGATCAACTCAACGAGCGGACGATGGCCGCCAAGGAGGCGCTCGCCGGTTGGGTTCTGCGCCTGACGCCGAAGCTCCGCGTCGAGGACGTGAGCCGGAAGCTGCTCGCCGCAGGGCTTTCTCGGCGGATCTCGCCGACCGGATTCCTCGCGCTCAAGGGCGCGATCGCGATCGGCGCGCTGCTCTTCGGAATCCTGACGGGCAAGCTGCTCTTCGCCGTGCTCGGCGTACCCGCCGGCTTCTTCGGCCCCGACGCGTTCGTGACGATGAAGGCGAAGAAGCGTCGCGAGGCGGCGCGTGTCCAGCTTCCGGACGCGCTCGACCTGCTGGCCGTGAGCGTCGAGGCGGGGCTCGCGTTCGACGGTGCGATCACGAAGCTGATCGAGCACATGCATGGCCCGCTGATCGAGGAGTTCGCGCTGACGCTCGGCGAGATGCGCATCGGCCGCAGCCGGCACTCGGCGCTGAAGAACCTCGGCGAGCGTCTAGACGCGCCCGAGGTCGCGGCCTTCACGCGCGCGATCATCCAGGCCGACCAGCTTGGGATGTCGCTCGGGAAGATCCTCCGCATCCAGGCCGCCGACACACGTCAGCGGCGGCAGGCCGCGGCCGAGGAGAAGGCGATGAAGGCGCCGATCAAGATGATCCCGCCGACGGCGATCTTCATCTTCCCGGCGATCTTCCTCGTGGTTCTCGGTCCTGCGTTCCTCAACCTGAAGACGATCTTCTGATGGCGACGCGGAAGAAGAAGACCGAGCCGGCGGCCGCGAAGAGGGGCGAGTTCGGGAGCGGCCTCCGCGCGCAGCTCGAGAAGAAGCGGACGGAAGGATTCGATCCCGAGGACACCTCGGCCGACACGCCGACGCGGGCCGACGGCGACGAGATCCTCCGCTTCCGCGCGGCACTCGAGAGTGAGCAGAAGCGTGTCGAAGCCCTGACACTCGAGGCCCAGGGCGCGCACGAGGAGCTCGCCTCGGCGCTCGAACGCGGGCAGGAGCTGCACGACGAGCTCGGCGAGCGCGACCGGCTCCTCGCCGAGACCGTCGAGCACGTCGAGAGCGAACGTCAACGTGCGGCTGCCGCCGAGGATGCGCTGACAGCCGCGCAAAGGGAGAGCGAGCGTCTGGCGGCCGAGATTGCCGACGTTCAGGCGAGGCTCGCGAGCGCCGACGCCCGTGAGGAGGAGCTGCGCGCCGCGCTGATGGACGAGACCGACGCCGGCCGCAAGCTCCGTGCACTCGAGCGCGAGCTAGAGCGGCGCTCCTCGCTGCTCGAAAAGCGCGAGGCTGAGGTGGAGCGCGGTGCGGCGGCGCTCGCCGAGGCAGAGACGAGGGCGGAGACGCGCTCGATCGCGCTCGAGGAACGGGAGCGTGCGCTCGAGGAGCAGGTCCAGACCGCCCAGAGCGAGGAGAAACAGCTCGGCGAGCTGCGGGCCGAGCTCGAGGCGGCCTCCGCCGCAGCGACGAAGCGCGATGCGGAGCTCGCGGCGCGTGCCGAGGCGCTGGAAGGCGCGGGACGCGAGCAGGCTGGGCGGCTCGCGGAGATCGAGCGCCGCGAGGCCGCTGCCGGCCAATCCGAGACCGCGCTCGCCGGACGGACCAAGGACACGGAGACGCGCGAGCGCGAGCTCCTGCGCCGTGAGGCCGCCGCCGCCCAGCGAGACGACGAGATCGGCGCGCGCGAGCGCAACGTCGGCCTGCACGCGGAGGAGATCGAGCGCCAGCGCGAGGCCGTCGCGGGCAAGGAGCAGCAGCTGCACGAGCGCGAGCAGGAGCTCCGGGAAGGCGAGACGGAGCGCAAGCGCGAGGAGCGGCGGCTGGCCGAGCTGTCGAAGCGGCTGGAAGCCGAGAACGAGCGCATCCGAGACGAGGCTGCCGAGCTCGAGGCGAGAGGCGGAGAGCTCGCACGGCGCGACGAGGAGCTGACGGCGCGGACGCGCGACCTCGACCGCCGCGACCGCGACCTTCGCTCCGCCCAGGGCGAGCTCGACGCACGCCGCACGCAGATCGACGCGGCGACGGCCGAGTTCGAGTCGGAGCGTGCGGAGCTCGCGCGCCGCGGCTCCGAGCTCCAGGCGCGCGAGACGGCGATCGAGACCCACGAGGGCGAGCTACGCCGCGGCGAGGAGCTCGACCGGCTCGCGGCCGACCTCCAGCTACGAGAGCGAGAGCTCGAGACTCATCAGTCCGAGATCGAGGGCGCCACCGCGATGATCGAGGGCGAGCAGAAGCGCGTCGAGCGGCTCCGCGAGAACGTCAAGAAGCTCGAGCAGGCGCTGCAGGAGCGGACGTCCGACCTCGACGAGCGCGAGACGGCGATCGCGGCACGCGAGGCCGAATCGCGCTCAGAGGCGGGGCTCCGCGACGCCGAGCTCGACCTCCGCGAGGACAAGCTCACGCGCCGGGAGGAGGAGCTCGCGGAGCGCGACAAGCGCGTCCACCGCAAGGAGAGCGAGCTCGCCGCCTACGTGGCCCAGCTCCAGGCCGAGCTGGAACGGCGCGAGGCGGAGTGGGCGAGCCGCGCCGCGGCGTCACCGATGAGCGAGAAGACCTAGGCTCCCGCCGCATCGCTAGCGTTCGTCGCCATGGCCGCGACGGACGGGGCTCGCAGACAACGGGGGAACGGGATCGAGGCCGAGGGCCTCGTCAAGCAGTTCCGAAAGGGGCCGCGGGCGGTCGACGGAATCGACCTCACGGTGTCGCCCGGCGAGATCTACGGCTTCCTCGGCCCGAACGGGGCCGGCAAGTCGACGACCGTCCACATCCTCACGACGCTCCTGCCGCCTACCGCGGGCAGCGCGCGCGTGGCCGGGTACGACGTCCTCCACGAGGGGCCCCGGGTCCGCTCCGTGATCGGCGCCGCGCTCCAGGAGGCGGCGCTCGACCCGTTCCTGACCGGGCGCGACCACCTACGCCTGCAGGGCGCGCTGCACGCCCTCTCCCGCCGCGAGCGCAAGGCGCGCAGCGCCGAGCTGCTCTCTCGCGTCGGGCTCACGCACGCGGCGGACCGCCGGGTGCGCACGTACTCCGGCGGCATGAAGCGCCGGCTCGACCTTGCGCTCGCGCTCGTGCACCGGCCGTCGGTGCTCTTCCTCGACGAGCCGACGACCGGGCTCGACCCACAGAGCCGGAACGCGCTCTGGGTCGAGGTCGGCCGCCTGGCGAAGGAGGAAGGCGTGACGATCTTCCTCACCACGCAGTACCTAGAGGAGGCTGACGTGCTCGCCGACCGGGTCGGGATCATCGACCAGGGGCGGATCGTGGCCGAGGGGACGCCGATCGCGCTCAAGGACGAGATCGGGCGATCGACGGTCCAGGTCGTTCCCGTCGACCCGGCCGACGGTCCCGCGATCGCGCAAACGCTGGAGCGCTTCGGCGAGCCGGTGGAGGGCGCGTCGGGGTCTCTCGCCGTCCGCCTCGACCGCGAGAACGATCTCACGGACATCGTTCGCGCGCTCGACGCCGATGGGCTGCGCGCAGAGCATCTGGAGCTCGACGCGCCGTCGCTCGACGACGTCTTCCTCGCGAAGACCGGCCACCGGCTCGAGGGCGCGGCCGAGGGCGAGGCCGAAGCCGAGGCGCCGCGCGAGCGCGTCGGCGGCTGACGAAAATGGTGACCGTCGCGGCTCAGATCGGGCACCTCGCCGCGCGCGCCTTCATGCGCTCGGTACGACAGCCCGGTCAACTGTTCTTCGCGCTCGCCTTCCCGCTCGTCTTCCTCGCGGTGATCGCGAGCGGGCTCAACCGCGCTTCGGCGCTGAAGGGCTTTCCGGCTGACACGTTCGTCGACTTCATGTTCGCGATCCCGTTCGTCCACGGCTCGCTGTTCACCGCAATCAACTCGGCGGTCGAGCTCGGTCGCGACATCGAGACGGGGTTCCTGAACCGCCTCGCGCTGACGCCCGCGCGCGGCGTCGCGCTGATGCTCGGCAACCTCGTGGGCGGCGTGGCGCTCGGTCTCGTCCAGTTCTCCGTCTACTTCGTCGGCGGCGTCGTGGCCGGCGTCGACTTCAAGGCCGGGGCGCTCGGCGTGCCCGTGCTCTTCCTGCTGGCGGCGATGGTGGCGACCGCGTTCGGCGCCGCTGGGATGACCATCGCCCTGCGGACGGGGACGAGCGACGCCGTCCAGGGCATGTTCCCGCTCTTCTTCGTGCTCCTCTTCCTGTCGTCGATGAACCTGCCGCGCAACCTGATCGAAGCCGACTGGTTCCGCTGGACCGCGACCGCGAACCCTGTCTCGTACCTGATCGAGGGTCTGCGGAGCCTGGCCATCTCGGGCTGGGACGCCGAAGCGCTCGCGCTCGGCTTCGGGATCGCGCTCGCCGCGATCACCGTCGCGCTCTGCGCTTCCGCATGGGCCTTCCGCGACCGGCTCACACGAACGTGAGGAGCGCATGAACGCTACGCGTCTGGGTTCGCCGTCGACGCCCGCGTCCGCTAGGCAGCCGCTCCGCATCAGCTACCTCGACGCAGGCCCATGAGAGCTGTCGCCTTCGCAGTCGCCTGGCGGACGATCTACAAGGCGATCACGCTGCCGTCGTTCCTCCTTCCGGCGCTGCTCTTCCCGCTGATCTTCTTCCTCGGCTTCGCGGGCGGCCTCTCGCGCGTCGACCAGGTGCCCGGCTTCGACTACGCGCCTGGGTACGAGACCTTCCAGTTCGCCTTCGTGCTCCTGCAGTCGGCGGCGATGGGAGGCGTGTTCACCGGCTTCAACATCGCCCACGACTTCGACCGCGGCTTCGCTCGCCGGCTGCTGCTCGCGGCGCCGAGGAGGGGCGGCATCGTCGTCGGCTACATGCTCGCCGCGATGGCGCGCTGGGTGTTCAACATCCTGGTCGTCTTCGTCGTCGCGCTCGTGGTCGGGATGAACGTGGACGGGGGGGCGATCGATCTGTTCGGGCTGCTCGCGCTCGGCCTGCTCGTCAACATGGTCGGGACGCTCTGGGCCGCCGGCGTCGCGATGCGGCTCCGCTCGCCGCAGGCCGGCCCGATCATGCAGCTGCCGATCTTCCTGCTGATCTTCCTCGCGCCCGTGTTCGTGCCGCTCGGTCTCCTGCGCGGCTGGATCCACTCCGCCGCCGTGCTCAATCCCTTCACGCACCTGCTCGAGGCCGCACGCTCGCTGCTCGCCGGCGAGACGGGCGGAGTCGCCTTCGCGTTCGTGCTCGTGCCGGCGCTCGTGGCGGTGTTCGCCCTCTGGGCTTTGCGCGGCCTCAGGAGCGCGGAAGCTGCGGGCGGTTAGGCAAGCCTCGCGGCGACGCCGTCGTGCCCGCGCTCGCGGGCGAGGTCGGCGGGGGTTCGGCCGTCGTCGAGGCGCGCCTGGCGATCCGCGCCGCGCGCGAGGAGGAGCTCGACGAGCTCGAGGTTGCCTTCGTCGGCGGCCGCGTGCAGGGGGGTGAAACCGCCGGGCTGCGTCAGGTTCGGGTCCGCCCCCGCGTCGAGCAGCATTTGCGTGATCTCCACCGAGCCCCCGTCCGCCGCCGCCGAATGAATCGGCCGCACCACGATCTGCGCGTGGCGCGATTCCTGGTTGGGATCGGCCCCGCGGTCGAGCAAAAGCCGCACCGCATCGGCGTGCTTGAAGAACGCGGCCAGACCGAGCGGGACGAACCCGTCCTGGGCATATGCGCCGACCCGCGCGCGATCCTCGTCCACGAGCTCGCGTAGCCGCTCGACGTCGCCGAGCGCAGCAGCCTCGAAGACGTCGAGCTCGCCCTTCCGCGGCCGCAGAGCGGTGACGAGGTCACCGCGTCCGTAGTACTGCGCAAAGAGCAACGCGGAAACGCCCTCGTCGTTCCGCTCCCCCGCCGCCTCGGCCAGCTCCCGGACCCGGTCGGCGTCGTTCTGCTGAATCGCCTCGAAGATTGCGTGGGCTGCCATCTCGTCCTCCTCTCTGGTATTGTTAGTTAGCCTAACTAATGATTCAGCCGAGCGCAAGTGCCGAAGTCGTTGCCGACCGCCTCCACTCCGCGGCGATCCACGTGCTACGGCGGGTCCGCAAGCAGGACGAGACGTCCGGCCTCGGCCCCGCTCGCCTCTCCGCGCTCTCGGTCGTCGTCTTCGCAGGCCCGCTCACGCTCGGCGAGCTGGCAGCGGCGGAGCAGGTGCGGCCGCCGACGATGACGCGGATCGTCGATGGGCTCGTCGCCGACAGGCTGGTGCGTAAGCAACCGGGTGGCGACCGCCGGACGGTCGTGATCACCACGACCCCTCGAGGTAGGCGGCTGCTCCAGAAGGCGCGCGAGCGCCGGATCGCCGTGCTCGCCGAGCGGCTGCGCGGCCTCTCCGGAGACGAGCTCGCCCTGCTCGCTCGGGCTGCCGAGCTGATGGAGGACGCAAGCGGCGACCACTAGAGGCTTGGCGAGCTCAGCCCAGGAGCGGCACGTCGGCGGTCAGGATCTCGCAGCCGTTGTCGTTGACGAGGACGTTGTGCTCGATCCTGATGCCGCCGAAGTCGAGCATCCGGTCGACACGGCTCCAGTCGACTGCGTCCGCGTGCTTTCGGCGGCGTTCCTCGTCCTGCAGTAGAGCCGGGACGAAGTAGATCCCCGGCTCGACCGTGAAGCAGTGGCCGGGCTCGAGCGGCAGGTCGACACGCACCGGCGGGAAGCCGGGTCGCGTGCCTGCGCGGCCGCGGAGCACTTCGCCGGCGTCGCGTACGCCGAGGCCGACCATGTGACCGATGCCGTGAGGAAAGAAGAGCGTGACCGCGCCGGATTCCACGAGGGAGTCAGACTCGCCGCGGAGGAGGCCGAAGTCGACGAGCCCCTCGGCGATGACACCGGCGGCGGTTGCGTGCACGTCGAGCCACTCGGTTCCTGGTGCGCACCGCTCGATTGCCGCAGTGCAGGAGGCGGCGACGAGAGTGTGCAGGGCCTGCTGGTCGCCTGTGAACGAGCCGGAGGCGGGATACGTGCGGGTGACGTCACTCGCGTACCCGCGTACTTCGGCGCCGGCGTCGACGAGAACGAGCTCGCCGTCTGCGAAGAGGCGCGATGTCGGCAGGAAGTGGAGCACGGCAGTGTTCGGTCCGCCGGCGACGATCGTCTCGTACGCCACCGCATCGCCGCCGTTGCGGAGGAAGGCGGCCTCGATCTCGATCTGCAGCTCCCGCTCGCTTCGGCCGGGTGTGATCAGCTCCACCGCGACAGCGAATCCCGCCTTGGTCGCACGCTCCGCCCGCCGCATGCGCCCAATCTCGAGCTCGTCTTTGACCCGCCGTATCCGGTTCAGTGCATGACGCACATCGGCTTCGAGATCGGCGTCGGACTCGACCCCTTGCACGGACGCGCCGAGGTTCGCTATCCGCGCGCCTCTTCGGGCTTCGAGCCAGCCCGGCAGCTCCCCGGTCGAGATTCCCGGTTCGGCTCCGGGGGCGCCTGACCAGAGCAGCTCCTCGGCTGTCGGGTGGGGGACGAAGTCGAACCAGCCGTCGGCGGGGTCGAACGCGAGGACCGCCCCCTGGCGCTCCCGGTCGGTCAGGTAGAGATATTCAGAATGCGCGTAGAACCGGTAGGTGCGATCGCCCCGTCCCGGCACCGTGAGTGGCGTTCCGGCACCGATGACGACGGCCTGACCGCTTTCGAGGCTCCATGCCTCCGCAGCTGCGCGCCGTCGGCGTTCGAGCTGCTCTACCACCATCGACTGCTCCTGGACCGCGGTCAAGGGACGCATTAATTTCACATCAAGCCTCTAGCGAACAGCGTGCCGCGGGGTGCGTCCCTCGACCAGCGCGTCGCGGAGCGCCTCGACGCACAGCATCCCCATCGCCTCACGGGCCTCGACCGTCGCGCTCGCGACATGCGGCGTCAGCACGACGTTCTCGAGCTCGAGCAGCGCCCGAGTGACGTCGGGTTCGTGCTCGAAGACGTCGAGTGCGGCGCCGGCGATCCGGCCGTCGGAGAGCGCACGCACCAGCGCGTCCTCGTCGACGACCGCCCCGCGGCTCGTGTTGACGAGGTATGCGCGCCGCCGCATCAACGAGAGTGCGCGGTCGTCGATCAGACGGCGGGTCTGCGGCGTCAGGGGCGTGTGCAGCGAGACGACGTCCGCTTCGGCGAGTAAGCGTTCGAGCGGCAGACCCGAGGAGCGGCTCGTGTGGACGACGCGCATGCCGTGCGCCCTCGCGAGCCGGGCGACCTCCCGCCCGATGCGGCCGAGGCCGACGACGCCGAGCGTGCGCCCTTCGAGCTCCGCGCCGAGCATGAACGTCGGCGACAGCGACCATCGCTCGCCGTGACGGATCAGACGGTCGCCCTCGGCGACGCGGCGCAGCAGCGCGAGGATCAAGGCGATCGTCAGCTCCGCGCTCGCCCGCGTGAGGACGTCGGGCGTGTTCGTCACGACCACGCCGCGCTCGCGCGCCGCGACGACGTCCACGTTGTCGTAGCCGACGCCGTACTGCGCGACGATCGCCAGCTGGGAACCCGCAGCATCGAGCAGCTCGGCGTCGACCTGGTCGACCGGGACCGTGACGAGACCGTGCGAGCCGGCCACCGCCTCGAGCAGCGCCGCGCGAGGCGGCGCGTCGAGCTCGTCGTGGATACGCGTGTCGAAGGTCGCCTCGAGCTCGTGCCGGACCCGGTCGGGCACGCGCCGCGTCACGTAGACGCGGTCAGGCAAGGAACTCCGGATTGCGGCGCACGACTCGTATCCTGGCCGGAATGGCCGTCATCGAGGCGATCGACCTGCGCAGGACGTACCGGACGACGACGGGAACCCTCCGCCGGCGCATGCTCGAGGTTGAGGCGGTGCGCGGCGTCGACTTCGCGGTCGAGTGCGGAGAGCTCTACGGCCTGCTCGGCCCCAACGGCGCGGGAAAGACGACGACGATCAAGATCCTCGTCACGCTCCTCCTCCCCACGTCCGGGACGGCGCGCGTGCTCGGGTACGACGTCGTCCGTGACACGCGCGAGGTGCGGCGCCGCGTCGGCTTCGTCTTCGGCGGCGAGCGCGGTCTCTACGAGCGTCTCTCCGGGAACGACAACCTCCGCTACTTCGCGGAGCTGTACGGCGTGCCGGCGCGCGAGCAGCGTCGCCGCATCGGGGAGGTGCTCGAGCTGGTCGGCCTCGCCGGCCGCGAGCGCGAGCGCGTGGAGGGCTACTCGCGCGGGATGCGGCAGCGCCTGCACGTCGCGCGCGGGCTGCTCCACGACCCCGACGTGCTGTTCCTGGACGAGCCGACGCTCGGGCTCGACCCCGTCGGAGCACGCGAGCTGCGCCGGACGATCGCCGCGCTGATCGGCGCCGGCAAGACGATCCTGTTGACCACGCACTACATGTTCGAGGCCGACGCGCTCTGCGACCGGATCGCCGTCCTCTCGCACGGCCGGATCGTGGCCGAGGGGACGCCGCGCGAGCTCAAGGCGCGCGTCGGTGAGGGGCGCGTGGTCGAGATCGAGGTCTTCGGCGTCCCGGACGAACGCGTCGAGGCGCTTCGCAGCGTGCGCGGCGTCGTCTCGGTCGCCGTCGAGGAGCGTGAGCAGGCACAGGTGCTGCTCGTCCAGGCCGAGGCCGGCGTCGAGGTGACGCCGCTCGTGCTCGCCGAGCTCGACGGCGCGAGCGTCGGGCGCGTCAGCTATCGGGAGCCGACGCTCGAGGACGCCTACGTGGCGCTCGTCGCGGAATGAACTCGCTCCGCGTCTTCTGGGTCGGCTGGCTGATGAACCTGCGCCTGCTGTCGGCTTCGCTGTTCTTTGTGCTGATCTCGGTGTTCCAGCCGGTCATCTTCGCCTCGATCGCCTTCTACATGTGGCGCGCGGGCGGTCGCGAGGGGACGCTCCTGTACGTCGCGCTCGGCGCCGGCCTGATGGGGATGTGGTCGGCGACGCTGTTCGGCTCCGGCGGCCTGATCGTGTGGCAGCGCTGGCAGCGGACGCTCGAGCTGCTCGTGGCCGCGCCCCCGCGCTTCTTGGTGACGATGCTGCCGTTCACGGTCGCGACCGCGTCCCTCGGCCTGTACTCGATGGCCGCGACGCTCGTCTGGGGCCGTCTGCTCTTCGGGGTCCCGCTCGAGTTCGAGCATCCGTGGCTGTTCGTCGTCGCCCTGCCCGCGACCGTGCTCGGGCTCGGCGTGCTGGGACTCGTCTTCGCGTCGACCTTCGTCTTCTACCGGCATGCGAACGCCTTCTCGAACGTGCTCGAGTACCCGGTCTGGCTCGCCAGCGGCGTGCTCGTGCCGGTGTCGCTCCTGCCCGGGTTCGTCGAGCCGGTGTCCTGGGTGCTGGCGCCGACGTGGGGCGTGCGCGCGATGCGCGACGCCGCGTTCGGGGGCGATCCCCTCCCCGAGATCGGGATGTGTCTCGCGCTCGCGCTCGCCTACCTCGCCATCGCGTGGGTGACGACCGCCAACTTCGAGCGGCTCGCGCGCAAGCACGCGACGCTTTCCCTGACGTGAGCTTTATGCGCGTCTTCCTCGTCGGCGGCCTGATCAGCTACCGGGCCCTCTTCAACTGGGTCCGGCCGCTGTCGTACGCGACCTCGATGCTCGGGATCCCGATCACGCAAATGCTGTTCTTCGCCTACCTCGGCCGCTTCACGGGGCTCCGGGACGACGCGTTCTACGTGGTCGGCAACGCCGTCCAGGCCACGGCGATGGGCGGAGTCTTCGCGATGACGATGACGATCGGAAACGAGCGCCAGTTCGGCACTCTCGGGCCGCTGCTCGCGTCGCCGGCGAACCGGGCCGCCCTGTTTCTCGGCCGCTCGCTCCCGGTGGTCGTGAACGCGCTGGTCGTGTCGGCGGTCGTCTTCGCCGCCGGGCTGGCGCTGCTCGACTTCTCGCTGCCGCTCGCGCGGATCCCGGCGCTCGCGCTCGTCGTCCTGGTCACCGCGTCGGCGACGACGGGGCTCGGCCTGCTGCTCGGCTCGATCGGCCTTCGCGCACGCGAGGTCATCTTCGCCGGGAACCTCGTCTACTTCCTGATGCTGCTCGTATGCGGTGTCAACGTCCCGCTCGAGGTCCTTCCCGACTGGCTCGAGGCGGCCGGCCGCAGCCTCCCGCTGACGCACGGCCTCGAAGCGGCACGCCGGGTCGTGGACGGCGAGGGGCTCGGCGAGGTCGGCGGCCTGGTCGCGACGGAGTCGGCGA
>JBKOYJ010000077.1:0-8223 GCA_046725345.1 Actinomycetota bacterium
GTGGGAGGAGATGGCCGTCCTCTACCGCACGAACGCGCGGTCGGAGGACTACGAGGAGGCGCTCGCTGCCGCCCGCATCCCCTTCCAGGTGCGCGGCGGTCGCTTCCTCGAGCGTGCCGCGGCACGGCGGATGCTGGCCGGGCTCGCCGCCTCGAGCGAGTGCGCCGTCGCCGGCGCGGTCGAGGACGCAGCACGCGCCGAGGGGTTCACCGGCGTCGTGCCCGGAGGGCTCGGAGAGCAGGAGACGACCCGCCAAGAGGACCTGGCGCGCCTGGTCGCGCTCGCGCGGGAGTTCGACGACGGAGAGCGGACGGCGGCCGAGTTCGTGGCCGACCTCCGCGTACGCTTCGGCTCGGACGGCGCGGCGCGCGGCGTCCACCTGCTCACCTACCACCGCGCGAAGGGCCTCGAGTTCGCGGCCGTCTTCCTGCCGCGGCTCGAGGAGAAGGAGCTTCCCTTCCGGCAGGCGCGCACACCGGCGGACGTCGCCGAGGAGCGGCGCCTGCTCTACGTCGGGATCACGCGCGCCAAGCGCCATCTCTTCCTCAGTCACGCTGGAGGCAAGCCGAGCCGCTTCCTGGCCGAGCTCGGCCATGCCGCCGAGCGAACGCCCGTGAGGCCGCGGCCCGACCCGGACGACCCGCTGGTCACCGCACTTCGCTCCTGGCGGCGCGAGCGAGCGAAGATGGACGGCGTCCCGGCCTACGTCGTCTTCCACGACCGCACGCTCGAGGAGATTGCCCGCCGCCGCCCCGAGCGCGCTTCCGAGCTCGCAGCTGTCCCCGGGATCGGCCCGGCGAAGCTCGACCGCTACGCGGCCGATGTGCTGGCCGTGCTCGCGCGCGGCTAACTGACCGGTCGACACGTCCGAGCGCCAACCGAAACAGGTTCTGAGGGCCTCTACGCCGGCTCTGGCCCGTCCAGGTTGACGACGAGTGGTCCCTCGCCGGCGAAGGAGAGGATCAGCTCCTGTGGTTCGTCCAGCGGATTGACGTCCCGGTGGACGACGCCGAGCGGCACGTGGAAGAAGCCGCCTTCCTCGACCTCGGTGCTGTCCCTCCCGCCGGGGCCAAAGTCGAAGCGGGCGCGACCCTTGAGCACGTAGCCGAGCACCTCACGGTCGCCGTGATGGTGCCAGCCCGAGGCGACACCGCCTGCGACGCGAGCTCGGACCAGCCTGACGCGATCGGTCGCGAATGCGAGCTCGCGGACGATCCCCTCGGTTGCGTCGGTCTCCGTCAACCCGTCCGGAGCGACGGCGCGAACTCGTTCAGCTTCGCGCACCGATGACTCGCCCTACTCGCCGTCGTCAGGCCGCGGCGGATGCTCCGGCAGGTTCCGGATCGCCTCGCGGCTCGACCACTTCGACCAGGCGTCGTCCATCGCGTCCATGAGCTCGCGCATGAAGCGGGTCGACATGTTCACGCGCGCGACGACGGCGCCGGGGACGTCGCCCTCCTCCACCTCGTGCTCGATCCGCGCGAACGTGACCGTGAACTCGTAGTCGGAGAAGCTGACGTTGGCGAAGTTCGCGTAGACGCCCGCCAGGTGCTCCGGATCGAGGTGGATGTTGAGCTGACGCTCCTGGTCGTCGTCCATGCCGCCCTACGATACAGCGGGTGGAGAAGCAGATCAGCGTCCGCCGGATCGCGCAGGCGGTGGTCGCGGTGGTCGTGGTCTTGGCTGCTGGGACGGTCGGGTTCCACGCGGTGCTCCCCGAGACGTGGCTGCAGTCGTTCTACCGCGCCGTCGTCACGATGTCGCTCACGGGGCTCGACACGGTGCCCCCGAACGACGGCTCCCGCATCGTGACGATCGTGCTCGTCTTCGCCGGTCTCACTATCTTTGCCTACGTCGCGACGATGCTCGTCGAGGCGATCGCACACGGCGTCGTCTCGGGAGCGTGGGCCGAGCGAAGGAGGCGGCGAGCGATCGAGGCTCTGCACGATCACTACATCATCTGCGGCTACGGGCGCGTCGGCCGCAGCGTGGGCGCCGAGTTCCGGGAGGCGGGCGTGCGGTACGTCGTCGTCGACTTCAGCCCCGACGCCCTCGAGGCGGCGGAGGAGCGGGGCGACCTCCTCATCGACGGGAACGGGACGGAGGACGAGGATCTCCGCGCGGCCGGTCTCGAGCGCGCGCGCGGGCTCGTCGCCTCGTCGGACTCCGACGCGGACAACCTCTACATCACGCTGTCCGCCCGTGCCGCCCGTCCCGACCTCGTGATCGTCGCGCGTGCCTCCGACGCCGACGCGGCGCAGAAGCTGCGGCTCGCCGGCGCCGACCGGGTCGTGCAGCCGTATTCGACCGCGGGGAAGGAGCTCGCCGGGCTCGTACTCAAGCCTCAGGTCGCCGCCTTCCTCGACGTCGTCTCGTCGTCGGGCGGCCCCGAGTTCCGCTTCGAGGAGATCGAGGTCAGCGAGGAGTGCGGCCAGACCGACAAGTCGATCCGCGAGCTCCGCGTGCGCGAGCGGACAGGCGCGATGATCGTCGCGATCCGCAAGCGCGACGGGACGTTCGACGTGACGCCGGAGCCGGGGGCAGTCTTTCAGGACGGCGACGTTCTCATCGCCGCCGGCACGCCGACGGAGCTCGCCGCGCTGGAGGACATGTTCGCCCCGCGCAGGACCGTCGCCGGCTGATGGGAGTTACGACGGCGCGGGCGATCGAGCGGCTGGGAGCCGAGCTCGCGGAAGCTGCCGGCGCGGGAATCGAGCTCATGCGTCCGAACGATCCTGCACACGGTGACTACGCGACGAACGCCGCCCTCCGCCTCGCTCCCGGCCGCGGACGCTCGCCGCGCGAAGTCGCCGCCGAGCTCGCAGAGGCGGCCGCCGGCCTCGAGCCGGTCGAGCGGGCCGAGGTGGCCGGTCCGGGCTTCGTCAACCTGTGGCTGACGCCCGCGTGGTTCGGCGATGCGCTCGCCGAGATCCTCGAGGACGGCACCGGTTACGGCGGCGGCTCGGCCGAGACGAGAGAACGCATCCAGGTCGAGATGGTGTCGGCCAACCCGACCGGGCCGCTCACCGTCGCGCATGCCCGCAACGGGGCCTACGGCGACGCCGTCGCGCGCCTCCTCGAGTTCGCCGGACACGAGGTGGAGCGCGAGTACTACTACAACGACGCCGGCACGCAGATGGAGCGCTTCCGCGCCTCCGTCGATGCGGTGCGGCGTGGGGAGGAGCCGCCCGAGGACGGCTATCACGGCGACTACGTGCGCGAGCTCGCGCGCGCGGACGGCGACCCCGTTCCCGCGATGCTCCGCCAGATCGAGGAGAGCCTCGAGCGCTTCCGGATCCGGTTCGACGGCTGGGCCCTGCAGAGCGAGCTCGCGCTGCGCCTGCCCGAGTTGCTCCCGCGGCTCGACACATACGAGCGCGACGGGGCGGTGTGGGCGCGCTCGTCGGCGTACGGGGACGAGCAGGACCGCGTGGTGATTCGGTCGAACGGCGAACCGACCTACCGGGCGGCCGACATCGCGTACCTCGAGGACAAGCTGGCCCGTGGGTTCGAGCGCGCCATCTACGTGCTCGGCGCCGACCACCACGGCACGCGCAACTGGTACGCCGCCGTGGCCCGGATGCTCGGATACGAACCCGCCCGCGTGGAGGTGCTGCTGTACCAGCTCGTCCACCTGACGCGTGGAGGCGAGCTGGCGAAGATGTCGAAGCGCCGCGGCGACGTCGTCTTCCTCGACGACTTCGTCGACGAGGTCGGCGTCGACGCCGCCCGCTGGTACCTCGTCTCGCGCGGCCCCGACCAGACGATCGAGATCGACGTCGACCTCGCAGCCGAGCGCACGCAGAAGAACCCGGTCTACTACGTCCAGTACGCCCACGCCCGCATCGCGGGGATCGTGCGGAACTCGGGCGATGCCAGCGCCGACCCCCGGCCACCCGACGGGCTCGCGCAGGAGGAAAAGGACCTCGTGAAGCGGCTCGCGGACTTCCCCGGCGTCGTGGCGGAGGCGACCGAACGGCGCGCCCCGCAGGCGGTTCCTACGTACGCGATCCGGGTCGCGGACGACTTCCACCGCTTCTACCACGAGCACCGCGTCGTCGGCAGCGACACGCAGGCCTTCCGCCTCGGCCTCTGCCGCGCGGCTCAGAGCGTGATCGCGCGAGCCCTGGAGCTCATCGGCGTCGAGGCGCCCGAGCGGATGTGACGCTCGCGGCTCGTCTCCGTAAGTGACGAGGAGTAGGCTTCCCGGCGAAGGGGCGACGCTGTGGCGGTCGCCCCTTCACGCATCTAGGATCGCGCCCGTGGTCAAGCCCGACCGCAACCTCGCGCTCGAGCTGGTTCGGGTAACGGAGGCGGCGGCGCTCGCCGCAGGCCGCTGGATCGGCCGCGGGGAGAAGGAGAGCGCCGACCAGGCCGCGGTCGACGCGATGAGGTTGATGCTCGACACGGTCCACATGGACGGCGTCGTCGTGATCGGAGAGGGCGAGAAGGACAAGGCGCCGATGCTCTTCAACGGCGAACGCGTCGGCAGCGGCACGGGGCCCGAGGTCGACGTCGCCGTCGACCCTCTCGAGGGCACGCGCCTGACCGCGCTGGGCCAGCCGAACGCGATCGCGGTCATCGCGCTCGCCGAGCGCGGGACGATCTTCTTTCCGGGAGCGGCGGTCTACATGGACAAGATCGCGGTCGGCCCCGAGGCCGCGGACGCGATCGACATCAACCTCTCGCCGGGCGAGAACGTCGGCCGGATCGCGGAGGCGAAGGGGTGCCGTCCCAGTGACGTCTCGGCCGTCGTGCTCGAGCGCGACCGCCACGAGCGCCTGATCGCCGAGCTGCGGGAGTCGGGGGCACACGTGCACCTGATCCGCGATGGCGACGTGGCGCCCTCGATCGCCGCCGCCGACCCGCGCAGCGAGGTCGACCTCCTGATCGGCATCGGCGGCACGCCCGAGGGCGTAATCTCGGCGGCCGCGATCAAGTGCCTCGGCGGCGCGATCCAGGGGCGGCTCTGGCCCCGAGACGACGACGAGCGGCGACGGCTGGAGGAGGCGGGCTACGAGGTCGAGCGAGTGCTCACGACGAACGATCTCGTCGCGGGGGAGGACGTGTTCGTGGCAGCCACCGGCGTCACCCGCGGCTCGCTGCTGGCCGGCGTCCGCTACACGCGCGATGGCGCGGTGACCGAATCGATGGTGATGCGCGCCCGCTCCGGGACCGTCCGCCGCATCGAAGCGGAGCACGCCTTCGAGAAGCTCCAGCTCTTCACCGGCCGGGAATACCGCTAGTTTCGCGGGGGAACCCCTGGGTCCCCCGCGGGCCGGCCCCCTCCTCCGCGGCTTCCCCGTAGGCGAGCGGCTGCTGGGCTGCGGCGGGAGCGCGGTCCCGCCTCCGCCTTCCAGGCTGCTGCTCTTCGTCCGACATGAGGCCCTGGCGCCCGTGAGCGCGGCGATGGCCTGTGGCTTCCCCGCCGACGTGAGGTCGGCCAGTCGCGCGTGCGGCTGTCGCCTGCCTAACGCTTGCGGCCCGCGATGATCGCCCAGCCGAGGAGGTCTCGCTGCCACTGCAGGTACCGCTCGCGGTACCGATCGACTCGCGCGCGGATCTCGCGCGCGTCTGGGTCGTCGGCGTGTTCCTCTAGCCACTCGTCGGCGGCGAGCCAGTGCAGCGTCTCGTACTGGTCCCAGTCGTCGAGCGACGAGTCGATCACGACGACCGGTTCGAGGCCCGCCTCGCGGAAGCGCTCGACGGTTTCCGCCAGCGTCACGAACTCCTCGCCGGGATCCGGGTCGGCGCTCGCCGGAAGCGGCCATGTGCGCCAGTACGGCTCCCCGACCGCGACGAACCCGCCCGGCCGGACGGCCGGCGCGAGCGCAGCGAGCGTCCCGTCGAGGCCGTCCCACACGAAGCTCGCGCCCAGGCAGAGCGCCGCGTCGTAGCTGTCTCGCTCGAGCTCGAACTCACCGGCGTCGGCCCGGACGAGCTCGACGAGCGCCTCGAGGCCCGCCTCGCGGACCCGTCGGCGCGCCGCGTCGTGGAACTCCTCCGAGCGCTCGACGCAGGTCAAGCGGCAGCCGAACGCGCCGGCGAGGACGATCGCCGGCCCGCCGCGTCCTGACGCGACGTCGAGGACGTGCGACTCAGGGCCAAGGCCGAGCCGCTCGCCGAGCAGGCGGATCTTGTCGGCGCTCGTCGGGTTCTGGAGCTCGTGCCGGCTCTCGACGACCGCGTAGTACCAGGGCACCTCGGCCTATGCCGCGGCGGGGACGTTCTCCATCTCTGGCGTGTAGTCGCCTGAGCGCGCGGCGCCGTTCAGCTTCGCGCGGTGGTAGAAGGCGCGCTGCGCCGCCTCCACGTTGGCAGAATCGCCGCGCCACGCCTTCAGCGCGGGCGCCTGCAGCGCACGGCCGTAGGAGAAGCTGAGCTCCCACGGGTGCGGTCCGCGCGCGTTCATGGCGCTCAGGTGCGCAGTCGCGTCCTCGTCGCTCTGGCCGCCCGAGAGGAACACGATCCCGGGGACTGCGGCGGGCACGTGCCGGTACAGGCAACGGAGCGTCATCTCCGCCACCTCGTCGGCCGACGCCTGCTCGGACGAGTCGTAGCCGGAGAGGACCATGTTCGGCTTCAACAGCATCCCTTCGAGCTGGATACGCTGGTCGTGCAGCTCCGTGAAGACCGCGTTCTGCGTGCGACCGGTGACGCTGTACGCGGTCTCGATGGTGTGATCGCCGTCCATCAGCACCTCGGGCTCGACGATCGGCACCAGGCCTGCCTCCTGGCTGAGGCCGGCGAATCGGGCGAGCGCATGCGCGTTCGTCCAGATGCAGTACTCACTCGGGATGTCCTCGCCGATCGAGATCACCGCGCGCCACTTGGTGAACCGCGCACCGAGGCCGCGGTACTCCTCGAGCCGCTCGCGCAGGCCGTCGAGCCCCTCGGTCACCGTCTCCCCGGGCGCGTTCGCCAGCGGCTTGGCGCCCGTGTCGACCTTGATGCCGGGGGTGATCCCGCGCTCGGAGAGCAGCCCGGCGAACGGGGTGCCGTCCGCCGACGTCTGACGAATCGTCTCGTCGTACAGGATCACGCCGCTGATGAACTCCTCCGCTCCCTCGGTCGTGAAGAGGAGGTCGCGGTATGCGCGGCGATTCTCCTCCGTCGACTCGACGTCGATGCTCTTTAAGCGCTTCTCGATCGTGCCCGTGCTCTCGTCCGCCGCGAGGATCCCCTTGCCGGTCGCGACGAGCGCCCGCGCCGTCTGCTGCAGGTCGTGCTCGCCCATGTCGTCGCCTCCGTTTCGCGCGCTCTACGTGGCTTCGACTTTAAGGGATGCCCACCGGGCCGCGGTACAATTCCTCGCCGCGCGGACGTAGCTCAGCTGGTAGAGCATTGGCTTCCCAAGCCAAGGGTCGCGGGTTCGAGCCCCGTCGTCCGCTCTTGGCCGACCGAAGTCCGGCTCGCGCTGACGCGCGAGCCATGACGACTTCGGTCGGTTGGCTTCGACTCCGGCCTACGTGAGCCGCGTCCGCGCGTGCGGCGGCCAGGCTCGTCGCCAGACGAAAGGAGAGAGGTGGCCGAAGACGATCGACCGCCGTCGGTCCGACGCTGGCTCAGGCGATGGCGGCGGTCCCGGCGGCGGCGTGCGTGACGGACTGGATCCGGTCGCCCCACTTCCAGCCTCCCATGAGGCCAGCGAGCAGAACGACGATTACCAGGATCAGGAGCCTCAACCGCATGACTTCTCCTTGTGCGTGAACGACGGCCTCGCTCCTTCTCGACCGTGCGGGAGACCGGCTCAACCCCCAAATGGTGACTATCGCCGCGGATGCGTACCGCTCGCCCGAAGAGCCGGTCAGTCGCCGGCTCTGCGCCGGGCGCGCGCTGCGCGCCCCTTCTCCAGCAGCACGCGAACGCGTGCGGCCGCCGCCGGAGCGTGCTTCCGTCCCTCGGCGAGAATGCGCCGGCGCGCCGGCGGCGGAAGACGGCGCCAGACGTCGTACGCCGTGAGCGCGAGGCCGACGGCCCCGAATCGGCGGGTGAGAAGTGGGCGAACCACGACGGCGCGAATGTACCCGACGGCGCCGCCGTGGAGCCCCAGCCGTCGACGTCCCGGCCAGCGGCCAGCTCCCCCTTTTCGGGACTAGAAATCGGGTTCTTCCTTTGGGAAACTGGCGCAATGCTCGCGCGGCCCCTCGGGAGCGCCGCAGCCGCGGCGGTGCTCCTCCTCGTCGTGCTCGCGCCGAGTTCGGGCGGGGCAGCGTCGACGAC
>JBKOYJ010000019.1:0-14664 GCA_046725345.1 Actinomycetota bacterium
TCCGTGTCGTCGGCGGCAACCACGGCGCCGAAGTAGCGCTCGATCGGCACGGCGGCGAACGCGAGCTCGACCGTGGCCCTCCGCTTGGCGGTCACGAGGCCGAGCTTCCGGCCTTCGCGCTCGAGCGTCCGCAGCAAGTCCAGCATGCCGTCGAACGCCTGCAGCTCGCGGTGCAGCGGCTCGTTGTGCTCGCGGTACGTTCGCACCAGGTCGTCGACGCGGTCGGGAGCGAACTCGCGCATCTGCTCCGCGAGGCGCATCCCGCCGACGTGGGAAAGCAGCTGCTCGTCGGGGATCTCCCGCGAGAGCACTGTCCGGGTCGCGTACCGGAACGACGCGAGGATCATCGCGCCGGAGTCGACGAGCGTTCCGTCGAGGTCGAAGAGGACGGTCTGGAAGCGCACGCCGCTGATCGTATCCGGCACCCTTGCGGCCACATGCGCGGCCTCCTGCCACTGGTCGTCGCTTGCCTTGCACTCCCCGCCTCGGCGGCCATGCGAGCGCCGGTGGTCGTCCTCGATCCGGGCCACGACCTGCATCCGAACCTCGGCACCGAGCCGATCGGCCCCGGCTCGCGCGTGCGGAAGATCAAGGACGGCGGGGGCTCTCGGGGTATCGTTACCCGGACGCCGGAAGCGGTCGTCAACCTCGCGCTCGCACGGCGGACGGCGGCGATGCTTCAGCACGCCGGCGTGCGCGTCCTGCTGACGAGAACGAGGACCTCGGGCGTGAGCATGGGCAACGTCGCACGGGCGCGGATCGCGAACAGGGCGCACGCCGCGCTTTTCCTGCGCATTCACGCGGACGGTTCTCCCAGCCGCGCCACCCGCGGTACATCCGTCCTCTACCCCACCTCGCGGCGCGGCTGGACGGACGACGTCGCGAGGCCGAGCCGTCGAGCCGCGGCGGTCGTCCTCGACGAGCTCGTCCACGCGCTCGGGTCGCGAAACCGAGGACTCCAGCCGCGCTCGGACCTCACGGGCTTCAACTGGGTGGACGTCCCAGCGATCCTCGTCGAGGTGGGCTTCCTCACAAACCCCGAGGAGGACCGTCTGCTCGCCTCCCCGGGGTACCAGCAGCGCGCCGCCCTCGGCCTCTGTCGCGGCACGCTGCGCTTTCTCGCCCGCGCGCCAGGGCGCTGTCAGTAGCGGACAGACACGAGGTACAAACCCCACGGCGGCGCGGTCGTGCCCGCCTCGGCGCGTGGGCGACCCTCGAGCAGCTGGCCGATCTCTTCTGGACGCCGCTCGAGCATCGTGCCGACGAGTGCGCGCACCATGTGGCGCAGGAAGCTGTCGGCCGCGATCTCGAGCTCGAGGGCGTCGCCCTGCCGGCGCCACGCCGCGCGCTCGACGACGCGCACGAAGACATCGTGCTCCGTCTCGGTCGGCGTGAAGGCGCGGAAGTCATGCTCGCCCACGAGCAAAGCGGCCGATGCGGCCAACGCCTCTTCGTCGAGGGGTCGCGCCACCCACCAGCTCCGGCGACGCTCGAACGGCGCGGGCGTGCGCCGGCGCCAGATGCGATAGCGATAGCTGCGCGCTCGGGCAGAGTGGCGTGCGTGGAAGTCGGCCGGCGCCTGCTCGGCAGAGACGACGGCGACGTCGTCCGGGAGCTCGGCGTTCATCGCCTCCGCCGCGCGCTCCGCGGGCGGGCCCCCCTCCACGTCGACGCTGACCACCTGTCCGAGCGCGTGGACTCCGGCGTCGGTTCGACCGGCGACCGCGAGCTCGCTCCAGCGCGGGAAGACGGCGTCGCAGGCGGCGCGAACCGACCCCTCCACCGTTCGCAGCCCCGGCTGCGCCGCCCACCCGCGGTACTCGGTGCCGTCGTACTCGAGCGTGAGCTTGAGCCGCATGTCAGGGCTCGACGACGAGGACCAATCCCTCGACGGCGCGCACGCGTACACGCGCGCCGGCGTCGGCCCCTTCGTCGCAACGCGCACGCCACAGCTCCCCGTGCACGCGGACGCTGCCCTCGGGGCGGCAGGGCTCGACCACCCTCGCAATCGCGCCGACGAGGGCCTCGGCCCCAACCTGCGCGCGGCGCCGCTGTGAGATCCTGACCCAGAATGCGGCCTCGCCAATCTCCACGACGAGACCGCCCGCGACCGCCAGGGCGCCCCACGGGCTGGGCAGCACCAGCACGGCCAGGAAGATGGCGGCGATCAGTGCCATCGTCCGATAGAGCGTAGGTGCTTAGCGCAGGCGAGCCGTGACGAACGCCTGCGCCGACCGGCGTCCGCGGCTGACGAAGATCGTCCCTCGAAAGCGCCTCCCGCGCGCCGAGCGCGCAAACCGCCACCGGCACGAAGCGATCCCGTCTTCGAACTTGCCACGATGCGCGCCGAGCGACCGGGCGACCCCGCCGAGGCAGGTGACCGTCACCGACGCGGAGCGGCGGCTGCGAGGGCCGCCGCGCACGGTCGCCTCCACCCGAAACGGCCGCCCGGCGAGCGGCTTAGCAGGCGTGGTGCGGACATCCTCGAGCCCAAGGCTCGCCCGCGACGACGCCGCGCTACCGACGCCCGCGAACAGCGAGCCCGCGATCGCAGCCGCGAGAAGCGCACGAGGCATCATCGGTTGTGATTCGCCCGGCCAGCCGAGCCGGTTCTCCTCAGGTCAAGAGCGCGCGAGGACCGCGCTCTTCGCGCGCGCTTACCCGAAGGGTCTACCCAAACCGCCCTGAAAGCGCAGCTTTCAGGGCGTGAAGTCGACGAGCTCCAGGTAGACCATGTCGGCGGCGTCACCGGGGCGCGGCCCGAGCTTGACGATTCTGGAGTAGCCGCCGGGGCGGTCGGCGAATCGGGGGCCGACGTCGTCGAACAGCTTGTGGACGACGTCGCGCGAGCGCAGGTACGAGAGCGCGCGGCGGCGTGCCGCGAGGTCGCCGCGCCGGCCGAGCGTGATCATCTGCTCGGCGATCGGCCGGACCGCCTTCGCCTTCGCCTCGGTGGTCTTGATGCGACCGTGCTCGATCAGCGCTCCAGCGAGGTTCGCGTACAGCGCGCGCCGGTGGGCGGAATCGCGGCCGAGCTTCCTGCCCGAGCGGTGATGCCGCATGGCCTCAGTCTCCGTCGCCCCGGAGCGTGAGGCCGTGCGTCGAGAGCGTCTCCTTGACCTCCTCGATCGACTTCTTGCCGAAGTTCGGGATCGCGCCCAGCTCGGTCTCGGTCTTCGAGACGAGATCGCCGATCGTCTCGATCCCGACGCGCTTCAGGCAGTTGTACGAACGCACGCCGAGCTCGAGCTCCTCGATCGGGAAGTTCTCCATGCCGTGGGCAGTCGCCGCCTCTGGGGCGCCGCCGTCGGCCTGGGGCAGCTCGAGGTCCACGTCCTCGATGTCGGTGAAGATCGCGAGCTGCCGGATCAGGATGCGCGCGGCCTCGCCGATCGCCTCGCGCGGATCCACCGAGCCGTCCGTGGTGACGTCGAGCCGGAGCTTGTCGTAGTCGGTCCGCTGTCCCACGCGCGCGGCCTCCACGTCGTACGCGACGCGACGGACCGGCGAAAAGATCGAGTCGACGGGGATGACGCCGATCGTGTGCTGCGGGCCCCGGTTCAGCTCGGCGGGGAGATAACCGCGACCCCGGCCGACCGTGATCGTCATCTCGAGCTTGCCGCTGGACGAGAGGTGGGCGAGCTCGAGGTCGGTGTTGAGGATCTCGAGGTCGGCCGGCGCCTCGATGTCGGCCGCGGTGACGGCGCCGGCGCCGCGCTTGGCGACGCGCGCCTCGACCTCGGGCGACTCGCCGTGGAGACGGCAGACGAGGTTCTTGAGGTTGAGGATGATGTCCGTGACGTCCTCGCGCACGCCGGGCAGCGTCGTGAACTCGTGCGCGACGCCCTCGATCTTGACCGAGGTCACGGCGGCGCCCTCGAGCGAGGAGAGCAGCACGCGGCGCAGCGAGTTTCCGAACGTGTAGCCGAAGCCGCGATCGAGCGGCTCGATCACGAACACGCCGCGGCTCTCGTCCACCTCCTCGTGGACGATCCGCGGGATCTGGAACTCCATCAGGCTGGTGCGGGTTGCCATCGATTCCTTTCTACTTCGAATAGAGCTCGACGATGAGCGACTCCTGCACCGGCGTGTCGATCTCCTCGCGCTCGGGGAGCTTGAGGAGCTTGCCGGTGAGGTTCTCGTGGTCGGCCTGCAGCCACGGCGAGACCGAGGCCGTCAGGTCGGTGGCGTCGCGAACCACCTGCTCGGCGGGCGATCCGGGCTTGATGCTGAGGACGTCGTCCGGCTTGCACTGGTAGCTCGGGATGTTCACGCGACGGCCGTTGACGAGGAAGTGCCCGTGGCGCACGAGCTGCCGCGCCTGCGCGCGCGACGCGGCGAAACCGAGCCGGTAGACGACGTTGTCGAGGCGCGTCTCGAGCATCCGCAGCAGGTTCTCGCCGGTGACGCCCGACCGCTGAGAGGCCTTGTCGTAGTAGCCGCGGAACTGCTGCTCGAGGAGGCCGTAGTAGCGGCGCGCCTTCTGCTTCTCGCGCAGCTGGAGCAGGTACTCCGACTGCTTGATGCGGCCGCGGCCGTGCTCGCCCGGCGGATAGCTCCGCCGTTCGACGGCGCACTTCTCCGTCAGGCAGCGCTCGCCCTTGAGGAAGAGCTTCATCCCTTCGCGGCGGCAGACGCGGCACTTGGGGCCGAGGTCGCGAGCCACGTTAGACCCTCCGCCTCTTCTTGGGACGGACGCCGTTGTGGGCCTGCGGGGTCACGTCCTTGACGCCGAGGATCTCGAGCCCGGCCGCCTGAAGCGAGCGGATCGCCGTCTCCCGCCCCGAGCCCGGCCCCTTCACGAACACCTCGACCTTCTGGAGCCCGTGCTCCATGCCCTTGCGCGCCGCGGAGTCGGCCGTCACCTGCGCCGCGAACGGCGTCGACTTCCGCGACCCCTTGAAGCCCGCCGAGCCCGCCGACTCCCACACGATCACGTTGCCCTCCTTGTCGGTGAGCGCGACGATCGTGTTGTTGAACGACGTCTTGATGTGCGCCTGGCCGATCGCGATGTTCTTGCGTACGCGCCGCCGCGTGCGGCCGCGAGCCGCCTGCCTTCTCGGCGGCGCCATCTAGACGTCTCCCCTATTTATGCGAGCGAAGCGATGCATCAAACCTCCCCGCGGAAAATGCGTGAGCATTTTCCGCGGTTCACTTGGCCTTCTTCCCGCGGCCGACAGCCTTCGCGGGGCCCTTCCGCGTTCGCGCGTTCGTCTTCGTCCGCTGGCCGTTCACCGGCAGGCCGCGGCGGTGCCGGAAGCCGCGATACGAGCCGATCTCCTGCAGACGCTTGATCGCCTGCGAACGCTCGCGCCGCAGATCACCTTCGACCTCGAGATCGGTGTCGATGTAGGAGCGCAGCCGCGTGACCTCCTCGTCGGTCAGGTCGCGCACCTTCGTGTTGGGGTCGATGCCGAGCTCGGCACACACGTTCGCGGCCGTCGAGTGGCCGATCCCGAAGATGTACGTGAGCCCCACCTCGAGCCGCTTCTGGTTGGGAAGGTTCACTCCCGCAATACGCGCCATCTCAGCCCTGCCTTTGCTTGTGTCGAGGGTTCGTGCAGATGACCATGGTCGTGCCGTGCCGCTTGATCACGCGGCAGCGCTCGCAAATGGGTTTGACAGACGGTCTGACCTTCATCTCAATCCAATCCTCAGCGGTGTCGGTAGGTGATTCGGCCGCGGGTCAGGTCGTAGGGCGAGAGCTCGACCTTCACGCGATCGCCGGGAAGGATACGGATGTAGTTCTTCCGCATCTTCCCCGAGATCGTCGCGAGCACAGCGTGCCCGCCGTCGAGCTGCACCCGAAACATCGTGCTGGGGAGCGCCTCGACGACTTCTCCCTCGACCTCGATTTTCTCTTCCTTGACCGCGACCCTCCTCACAGAGACCGCGCCGTTCGGCGCGGTCGTGGGACAAGAACTCGCGCACGGCGAAGCCGCGCGGACGGAGAATGGTAGCAAACCTAACCTGCGCGCCTCAGGCCGCCGCCGGCGACCGGCTCCTGCGGCATGCCGGGAAGCTCCGAGACCGTCAGGATGCGAGACCCCTCGGCGGCGATCGCGACAGTGTGCTCGAAGTGGGCGGACAGCGAACCGTCCGAGGTCGAGATCGACCAGCGGTCGTCCGCGAGGTAGATGTCAGGCGACCCCGCGTTGATCATCGGCTCGATCGCGAGCGTCATTCCCTCGGAGAGCACCGGGCCGCGACTGGGAGAGCCGAAGTTCGGGATCTGAGGCTCCTCGTGCATCGAGCGGCCGACGCCGTGCCCGACCAGGCTGCGCACGACCGAGAACCCCGCCTCTTCCGTGACACGCTGGACCGCCGCAGAAATGTCTCCCACGTGATTGCCTGCGCGTGCCTCCTCGATTCCCGCCGCGAGCGCGGCGAGCCCGGCCTCGCGAAGGCGCTCGGCCTCCTCGGAGACCTCGCCGACGGCGAAGGTGTAAGCGGAGTCGCCGACGAAGCCGCCGAGCGTGACGCCGACGTCGACCGAGAGGATGTCGCCGTCGCGTAAGCGGTACGGCCCGGGAATCCCGTGCACGACCATGTCGTTCGGCGACGTGCAGACCGAGGCGGGATAGCCCCGGTAGCCCTTGAAGGTGGGCACGCCGCCCGCCGAGCGGATGAAGTCGTCGGCAATGCGGTCGAGCTCCTCCGTCGTCACACCCGGCCGGACGTGCTCGGCGAGCAGCTCGAGCGTTCGCGCGACCACGGCGCCTGCGCGCGCCATCTGCCCGATCTCGCGTGCCGACTTGCGGATGATCACGCTGCCGCCTCAACCTGGTTGAGTACCTGCTGGATCTCGGTGAAGACCTGGGGAATCGAGCGGTCTGCGTGGACGCCCACGAGATTCCCGGTCGCCCGGTAGTGCTCGACGACCGGTTCGGTCTCCTCGTGGTAGAGCCGGAGCCGCTTGTCGATCGCCTCGGGCGTGTCGTCCCTCCGGCCCTCCTCGCGCGCGCGGCCGAGCATGCGCTCGCGCGCGGCGGCGTCCGACAGCTGGAGCTCGAAGACGACATCGAGTCGACGGCCGAGCCCTGCGAGCATCTCGTCGAGCGCATCGGCCTGGGCGAGCGTCCGCGGGAAACCGTCGAGGACGAAGCCCTCGCGCGCATCGGGCTGCTCGAGGCGCTCACGGAGGATGTCCACCATCAGCGCATCGGGCACGAGCTCCCCGCGCTCGACGATCGCCTGCACGCGCCGTCCGAGCTCGGTTCCGGCCGCGATCGCCTCCCGCAGGATGTCGCCCGTCGCGATATGGACGAGGCCGTACTCGTCTGCGATGCGCTTCGCCTGCGTGCCCTTTCCGGAGCCCTGGGGGCCGAGCAAGAGAATGTTCACGCCGCAGGGGCTACTTGAGGAACCCCTCGTACGCGCGCTGCATCATCTGCGCCTCCATCTGGCGCATGGTGTCGAGCGCGACGCCGACGGCGATCAGCACGGAGGTCCCGCCGAGCGCGCGGGAGGTCGCCTGCGAGAAGCCGCCGTAGCGGATGAAGAGTGTCGGGAGGACGGCGATGATGGCCAAGTACAGCGCCCCCGGCAGGGTGAGCCGCGTCAGCACGCGGTCGAGGTACTGGGCGGTGGGCGGCCCGGGCCGGATCCCCGGGATGTATCCGCCGTACTTGCGCAGGTTGTCCGCCTGGTCCACGGGGTTGAACTGCACCGCCGTGTAGAAGTAGGTGAAGATCACGATCAGAAATCCCTCGAACGCGATGTACGTGAGGTCCGAGGGCGAAAAGTGCTGGTTGATGAAGCCCTGCGTCTGGGGGAAGTACTGGGCGATCGTGGGCGGGAAGGCCATCACCGCGGCGGCGAAGATGATCGGGATGACACCCGCCATGTTGACGCGGAGCGGCAGGTAGGTCGAGCCGCCTGCGGTCATTCGGCGTCCGACCATCCGGCGGGCGTACTGGATCGGGATGCGCCGCTGGCCTTCCTGGATGAAGACGACCGCGACGACGACCGCGACCGCGATCAGCGGGAAGAAGAGCTTCTCCATCGGGCCGCCGGTGCGCCACGCCTGGATGCCGGTCGGCAGCGACGTCAGGATCGAGGCGAAGATGAGCAGGGAGATCCCGTTTCCAACGCCGCGCTTCGTGATCAACTCGCCCAGCCACATCAGCAGGGTCGTTCCGGCGGTCAGCGTGGTGACGATGAGCACCAGGCGGCCTCTGTCGAGCTGGAGGATCTCCTGCCGCGAGAACAGGAAGGCGTACCCCGTCGACTGCGCTGCGGCCAGCGCGACGGTGAGGTAGCGCGTGTACTGGTTGATCTTCGCGTAACCGGCCTCGCCCTCCTTCTGAAGCTGCTCCAGGCGCGGAACGACCACGGTCAGGAGCTGGAGGATGATCGACGCCGTCACGTACGGCATGATCCCGAGCGCGAAGATCGAGAAGCGCGAGAGCGCCGAGCCCGAGAAGAGGTTCAGAAGGCCGAGGACGGTGCCGCCTTGGCTGTTGAAGTAGTTGTCGATCTGGTCGCGGTTGACGCCCGGCGCGGGGATCCACGACCCGAGGCGGTAGACCGCGAGCACGAGCGCGGTGAAGAGGACGCGGTGCCGGAGCTCGGGGACGCGCCAGGCGTTCGCCAGCCACGAGAACACCGCTTAGCTCTCCCTACCGCCCGAAGCCTCGGCTTCTTCGCCCGAAGCCTCGGCTTCGGATCCGGTTTCGGGCGGTGAGCTCGGTCTCCGCGACCGCTTCGTCGGGCCTGGCACACGGAGAAGCTCGACCACGCCGCCCGCGTGCTCGACCTTGTCGCGTGCGCTCGCCGAGATTGCGTGCACGCGGACGGTGAGCTTCTTGCTCAGCTCGCCCTCGCCGAGGATCTTCACGTCGACGCGCGTGTTCTTGAGCACGCCTGCCGAGACCAGTGCCTCCGGGGTGACTTCCGCGCCGTCGTCGAAGCGCTCCTCGAGGTCGCGGAGGTTCACGGGGACGGTCTGGGTCCGGAAGGGGCCGACCGGCATCGCGTCCTTCGACGTGTTGCCTCGCTGCTTGGGAAGGCGCATGTACGCCGGCATCTGGCCGCCCTCGAAGCCCGCACGCATCTTGTGCGACCCGCTCCGCGCCTTCTGCCCCTTGAGGCCGCGCCCGGAGTAGCGTCCCTTGCCCGAGCCGAGGCCGCGCCCGATGCGCTTCCTGCCCCGACGAGGGTCGGCAGGGCTCAGATTGGAGAGATTCAGCTCGTCGGCCACTTCAGGCGTCCTCCACGCGCACGAGGTGGCGGACCTTTCGGAGCATACCGGCGAGCTGGCGGCTCTCCTCGTGCTCGACACTTCGCCCGATCCGGCCGAGGCCGAGCGCGCGCAGGGTGCCACGGTGCTTCGGGCTCTGCCCGATCTGGCTGCCGACCTGGGTGATCCTAAGCCGCGCCATCGTCCTCCTCCGGCGCAGGAGGCGCCTCGGCCTCCGGTGTCTCCGGCTGGGATTCCTCTGCGACGGCAACGGGCTCCGGCTCCGGTGGGGCAGGAGCGGCCTCCTCCGTCGCGACGGCGGTTTCGTCGGCCGGCGCGGGCGTCGCTACCGGCTCGACGGCGGGCTCGGGCTCCCGGCGCCGCCGCGGCGGCATCAGGATCTCGGCGACCGTCTTGCCGCGCATGCGCGCCACGTCTTCGGGCCGGCGCAGCCGCTTGAGCGCGTCGACCGTCGCGCGCGCCATGTTGATCGGATTCGTCGTTCCCAGGCTCTTCGCGAGCACGTCGCGGATGCCGGCCAGCTCGAGCACCGCGCGTACGCCGCCGCCGGCGATCACGCCGGTGCCCTCGCTCGCAGGCCGCAAGAACACGCGGGCGGCGTCGTAGCGGCCCAGCACCTCGTGGGTGATCGTGGTCAGGTGCTTGGGAACGGTGAAGATGTTCTTCTTCGCGTCGTCGACCGCCTTCGTGATCGCGAGCGGCACCTCCCGCGCCTTCCCGTAGCCGACGCCCACGCGGTCGACCTCGTCGCCGACCACGACGAGCGCGGTGAACGAGAACCGCCGGCCCCCCTTCACGACCTTCGCAACGCGGTTGATCTCGACCACCCGCTCCTTCAGCTCCCTGCTTTCTGCGACGTCGACGCTCAAAAGCTCAGGCCTCCTTCGCGCGCGCCCTCCGCGAGCGCCTTCACGCGTCCGTGGTAGAGGTAGCCGCTGCGGTCGAAGACGGCGCCCTCGATCCCGGCGGCCTTGGCGCGTTCGGCGAGCAGCTTCCCGACCTCGCGCGCCTGGTCCGTCTTCGAGCCCTTGGCCTGCTTCGCCTGCAGCCACGTGGCCGCCGCGAGGGTGCGCCCCTCGAGGTCGTCGACGAGCTGAGCCTCGATGCCGCGGTTCGAGCGGTGGACGACGAGGCGCGGGCGCTCGGCCGTTCCCGAGATCTTGCGCCGCACGCGCCGGTGGCGGCGCTCGCGCAGCTGCCTGGGAGTCAGGACCGCCATTACGCGCGCTTGCCGGCGGCGAAGCCGCCTGTCCGCGTGAGCGGACCGGTGGAGGGGGTACGGGGGAACCGGGAGGTTCCGCCGCTAAGGAGGATCGAAGCCGGCAGCGAGCTCATGCCCGTTTACCCACCTTCCGCCGCACGTATTCGCCGGCGTAGCGGATGCCCTTGCCCTTGTACGGCTCGGGTGGGCGGACGCGGCGAATCTCGGCGGCGATCTGGCCGACCTGCTGCTTGTCGGTTCCCTTGACGACGATCTGCGTCGGCGCCGGGACCTCGAACGTGATCCCCTGCGGCGCCTCCTTCACGACCGGGTGCGAGTAGCCAACGGCGAGCTCGAGTGCGGTGCCGCGCAGCGCGGCGCGGTAGCCGACGCCGACGATCTCGAGGCGCTTCTCGAAGCCCTTGGTCACGCCCTCCACCATGTTCGCGACGAGCGTCCGGGTCAGGCCGTGCAGGGCTCGGTCGTCGCCGCGCTCCGTCGGCCGCTTGACCACGAGCTCGGCGTCCTGCTGCTCGACGGCGATCCGGGCGGGAACGGTCTGGCTGAGCTCGCCGAGAGGCCCCTTGACGCTGACGCGCCCGGGAGCGATCGCGACGTCCACCCCGTCGGGCAGGGCGATCGGCTTCCTTCCGATGCGGCTCACGTCAGCACCTCCTCACCAGACGTAGCAGACAACCTCGCCCCCGATGCCCTCGCGCGCCGCGGTGTGTGCCGTGACGACGCCACTGGACGTCGACAGGATCGCCGTCCCCATGCCGCCGAGCACACGCGGAAGCTTGTCCTTGCCGGCGTAGACGCGGCGGCCCGGCGTCGAGACGCGCTTGAGGTCGGTGATGATCCGCTCGCGCCGCGGCCCGTACTTGAGCTCGATGCTGAGCGTGTCGTAGCTCAGGCCGTCCTTCCGCGTTACCGAGAAGTCGCGGATGTAGCCCTCCTCCTTCAGGAGGCGCGCGATCTCCTCCTTCATCCGCGAGTTCGGCATCTCGGTGCGCTCGTGGAGCGCGCGATTCGCGTTGCGGACGCGCGTGAGCATGTCTGCAATCGGGTCGGTCTGCATTACCAACTGCTCTTGGTCATGCCCGGGATCAGGCCCTGGTGCGCGAGGTCGCGCAGGCAGATCCGGCAGAGGCCGAACTTCCGGTACACGGCGCGCGGGCGGCCGCACCGGCTGCAGCGACTGTACTTGCGCGTTCCGTAGCGCTGCGGGCGCTGCTGCTTGACGGTCAAGGCCTTCCTCGCCAACGCTACGCGCCCCTCCGGGGTGAAACGGTCCTCACGTCGTCTGCTCTCCTCTCTCGGCGAACGGCAGGCCGAGCTCGCGCAGGAGCGCGAGCGCGTGCTCGTCCGACTCTGCGGTCGTCGTGATCGTCACGTCGAGTCCGCGGATCGTGTCGATCTCGTCGTAGTTGATCTCGGGGAAGATGATCTGCTCGCGCACGCCCAGCGAGAAGTTGCCGCGTCCGTCAAACGAGCGCGGGCTGAGCCCACGGAAGTCGCGGATGCGCGGAAGAGCGATCGCGACGAGCCGGTCGAGGAACTCCCACATGCGTGCGCCGCGCAGGGTGACGCGGACGCCCACCGGCATCCCCTCGCGCAGCTTGAAGCCCGCGATCGACTTCCGCGCGCGCCGAAGCTGCGGTCGCTGGCCCGCGATCGTCGCGAGCTGCTCGCTCGCGGCGTCGAGCGCCCGAGCCTCGGTCTTCGCCTCGCCCACGCCCATGTTGAGCGTGATCTTCTGGATCCGCGGGACCTGCATCATCGACGTGAGGCCGAGCTCCTCCTTCAGGCGCGGCCGGACCTCCTCGAAGTACTGCTGCTGCAGACGCGGCACGTAGCCGTCGAGCTCAGGTCTGGTCTCGGTGTCCGCGGTCGCCATCAGAAGCGGTCACCTCCGCAGCAGATTGCGCGCGCCGACGGCGAAACGCGAGCGTCGCAAGGACGCAGGGAGCGCTCGTAGCCGGAGGCTACGGGTGCGACCGAGGACGCGGCGAGGCGAAGCTTTGCAGCCACTCGGCGCGTGCAAGATGTGAGGAAGGGGGCAGCCATCAATACCTGTCGATCTCGCCGTGGCAGTCGGCCCGGCGGCACACGCGCACGGGGACCAGCTTGTCCTTGACCTGCTTTCGCTCGACTCCGACCCGGGTCGGACGCCCGCACGTCGGGCACACGATCATCACGTTCGAGACGGGGATCGGCGCGGGCCTCTCGACCACGCCACCCGGTTCGAGCTGGGGCCCGCCGATGCCGCTGCGTTGACGGACCGGACGCGGCCGCGTGTGCCGCTTGACGATGTTCAGGTTCTCGACGAGCACGCGGCCCTCGCTCGGGCGCGCCTCGATGACGCGGCCCTGCTTGCCGCGGTCCTTGCCCTGCAGCACCTGGACGAGGTCGCCCTTGCGGATGCGCATGCGGGCCGGTTTCTGGGCAACGGCCATCACAACACCTCCGGAGCTAGGGACACGATCTTCATGAAGTTCTTCTCGCGAAGCTCGCGCGCCACCGGGCCGAAGATGCGCGTGCCCCGTGGATTGCGCTGGTTGTCGATGATCACGGCAGCGTTCTCGTCGAACGAGATCAGCGTCCCGTCGTCACGGCCGTACGCCTTCTTCGTGCGCACGACGACGGCTCGCACGACCTCGCCCTTCTTGATCGCGCCCTGCGGGCTCGCGGTCTTGACCGTGCCGACGATGACGTCGCCCACTCGTGCATAGCGCCGCTTGGAGCCGCCCAGCACGCGGATGCAGAGGATCACGCGTGCTCCGGTGTTGTCGGCAACTCTCACGCGAGTCTCCTGCTGGATCACTTCGCGGCCTCGACGATCTCGGCGAGCCGCCAGCGCTTCGTGGTCGAGAGCGGTCTCGTCTCGACGATCCGCACGATGTCGCCGACCTTCGCCGTGTTGCCCTCGTCGTGCGCGTGGAACTTCGCCGACCGCCGGACGACCTTCTTGTACCGCCGGTGCGCCTTGATCGTGTCGACCTTGACGACGATCGTCTTGTCCATCGCGTCGGAGACGACAACGCCGCGCCGTTCCTGGCGCCGGCCACGTGGCCGATGCTCTGTGCTCGTCTCGCCCATCAGCTCGCCTTCGCTTGCTCGTTCTGGACCGTGAGGATGCGCGCGATCTCGCGCTTCACCTGGCGCACGCGCGCGGCGTTCTCGAGCGCGCCCGTCGCCGACTGGAAGTGGAGGTTGAAGAGCTCCTGGCGCGCGTCTCCCAGCCGCGCCTCGAGCTCCTCCTCGCGCAGATCCCGGAGGTCCCTAGCTCGCAAGAAGCTCGCCTTCCCGGCTCACGATCTTCGTCTTGATCGGCAGCTTCATCGCGGCGAGGCGGAGCGCGTCGCGCGCGAGCGGCTCCGGCACGCCTGCGAGCTCGAACATCACGCGGCCGGGCTTGACGACGGCGACCCACGCCTCGGGCGAGCCCTTGCCCGAGCCCATACGCGTCTCGGCAGGCTTCTTCGAGACCGGCTTGTCGGGAAAGAGGTTGATCCAGACCTTCCCGCCGCGCTTGATCTTGCGGGTCATCGCCACACGAGCCGCTTCGATCTCACGGTTCGTGATCCAGGCCGGCTCCAGCGCCTTCAGCCCGAAGTCGCCGAACTGCACCGTGGTCTGGCCCTTCGCCGTGCCCCGCATCCTGCCGCGCTGCTGCTTGCGGAATTTCGTCTTCTTCGGGAGGAGCACCTACGACCTGCCCTTCTTGCCTCGCGGGCTGCCGGAGCCCTCGCTCCGCGACTTCTCCCGCTCGGGCTCGCCGGACTGGTCGAGCTTGCTCGGGTCCTCGTGCATCGCTTTTCCTTCGGTCGAGGTGTCGGCGTCCGCGACGGCCTCGGGGACCGTCTGCACCTCGGGCTCGACCGGCGGCTGCTCACGGCCCTCGGCCGAGACGGCCTGCTCGTCGGTGCGTGGGCGCTCCACGCTGTCCTGCCGGTTCGCCGCCCGCTCGCGGTCGCGCCGCGGGCCCCCGCCGCCACCGCGGCGTCGCCGGACGGGACCGAGGCCCTCGCGGTCGGCGCCGCGTCCGCGGCCCGACTCGCGGGACGCACCGAGCCCCTCCGCCTGGCCGAGCCGGCGGCGCGCCTGATCCTGCTCGCCCAGCCGTGTCTCGCGTCCGCCGACGGTCTCGTAGCCCTCGGGCATGATCTCGCCCTTGTTGATCCAGACCTTCACGCCGATCCGGCCGAAGGTCGTCTTCGCCTCGGCGAAGCCGTAGTCGATGTCCGCCCGGATCGTGTGC
>JBKOYJ010000106.1:0-28522 GCA_046725345.1 Actinomycetota bacterium
CGCTGCCAGCCGCCGAGCACGGGTTATTCCTACCACCTAGGCTTTCGAGCGCCCGATGCCCCACGAGCAGCTCGCCGAACTCGCGGCCGTCGCCGGCGCGCTGGGGGCCGCAGCCGCCGTCCTCGCACGCACGCGGCTGCCACTCTTCTCCGGCTTCGCGCTGCTCGCGGTCGCGGAGGCGGGCCTGCTCGTCGCGCGCGTACCGGGCGACGATCTCGACCGCCTGACGAGCCCGCTCGCCGCCGCTGCGCTGGTCGCCGCGTTGCTCGTCGCCGCTGCGCTTGCCGCGGCCTTCGTCCGCCGCCCGGACGTCGTGCCGGTGGCGCTACTGATCGCGGCCCCGTTCCGTCTGCCGGTCGACCTCGGCGTGCAGCACGCGTTCCTGCTCCTCCCGCTGTACGGCGTCCTCGCCGGGGCCGTCCTCGCGCTCCTCTACCGCGCTCTACGGGGGGACGTACCGGCAATACCGCCACTGTTCGCCGTGCCGGTCGCCGCATTCGTCGGCCTTGCCGCAGTCTCGCTGACATGGTCGCTCGATCCCAAGCAGGGAGCCGTGGAGCTGCTCTTCTTCCTCTTCCCCGCGGCGGCGCTCGTGGCTGTCGTCGCCCGCGCGCCGCTCGCGCCCTGGCTGCCCCGAGCGCTCGCAGCCGTGCTCGTCGCTCTGGCGTCGCTGTTCGCGCTCGTCGGGATCTGGCAGGCGGCGACGCACCGCGTCTTCTTCGCGCGCGACCTCGCGGTGGCGAACGCCTACACGACGTACTTCCGGGTCACGTCGCTGTTCAAGGACCCGAGCCTCTACGGCCGCCATCTCGTGCTGGCGATCGTCGTGCTCCTCGTCGCCCTCTGGCTCCGGCGCGTGAGCGTCGGCGTCGCGGGCGCCGTCGTCGCGCTCCTCTTCGCCGGCCTGTGGTTCTCGTACTCGCAGTCGAGCATGGCGACGCTTTT
Source organism: Actinomycetota bacterium (assembly GCA_046725345.1). Taxonomy (GTDB): domain Bacteria; phylum Actinomycetota; class Thermoleophilia; order Gaiellales; family Gaiellaceae; genus JBKOYJ01. The sequence goes on from JBKOYJ010000106.1 coordinate 946, forward strand.
CGTCGTCGCCGTCGCCGTCACGGTGGCGCTCGCCGACCGCCGCGCGCGCATCGCGGTGGCGGTCGCCTGCGCCGCGCTCGCCCTGATCGCCGCCGTCGGAGTCGCCGTGGCGGTCGAGGGGAACCCGGTGCGCAAGGCGACGAGCGGTCGCACGCACTTGGTCGAGGTCACGCTGCCGGTCATCCGCAAGTACCCGCTCGCCGGTGCCGGGATCGGCGCCCAGCCCCTCGCGAGCCGCGAGGGGGCCAACTCCCAGACGCGGACGAGCCGCAACGCCTCTCACACCACGCCTCTCACGATCACGGCCGAGCTCGGGGTGCTGGGTCTACTCACCTACCTCGGGCTGATCGCCGCGGGTGTGCGTCTCCTGCTGCTCGCCGTGGCCCGCGACCGCGCCCTGGGACTGGGCCTGGCCGCCGTCCTGCTGACACTCGTCCTCCACTCGCTCGTCTACGCAGGCTTCTTCGAGGATCCGATCGCGTGGGGAGCGCTCGCGCTGGCCGCCGCCGCCGCCTCGGCGCCGGTCGCGGTCGAGCGTCACGAGGAACCGTTGCCCGGCCGCCGGCCTGCGGAGGACCCTCGAGACCGCCCGACCACGCGCGTGACCAGCAGCCGATAGGGGTCGCGGCCACCCGAGTCCATGCGCCCGTTAGCGGGTCGTTAGAGGGCGCTCGCACCGTGGGACGCAATGGTCTCGCGTCCCTCGAGCAGCGTCCGCTCCGCGCGGTCGCGCCGTGCGGCCCAGGTGGCGCTCGCGGTCGCCGTGCTGGCGGGTCTGGTTGCGTCCTCTGCGGGCAATGCGACGATCGTCTCGCGGGGCGTGAGCTGTTGGCCCGGCAAGGGCGGCGGTCGCATCCCGCCGCCGGATCTGCCGATCGTCGAAGCCGCGTTCGCTCGCGAGAGCTACACGCCGGGTAGCGTCGCGCGGCTTCGGATCTTCTCATCGGCGAGCGACGTGACGTTGCGCCTCTTCCGGGCCGGGACCGAGAGCCGCCGCATCCGTTCGCGCGACGTCATGTACGGCTCGGCGGTCGGGCCGATTGCTCGGCTTCACGTCGTCCGACGCGGCGCCCGCCTCCGCGTCCGTATCGGCGAGTGGGAGAGCGGCCTCTACTTCGCCAAACTGACCGCGTCCGGCGGCCGCGCCGGCTTCGCGCCGTTCATCGTCCGCCCTCGCGTGCTCGGTCGGGAGCGAGTGGCCGTCGTACTGCCCACGCACACGTGGCAGGCGTACAACTACCGGGACGACGACGGAGACAGAGTCGGGGACACCTGGTACTGCAGCGCCGAGACGGCGCTGCTCGGGCGGCCGTTCGAGCACCGTGGCGTCCCGCCACACTACAAGTGGTACGACCAGCCGTTCCTGCGCTTCCTCAGCGCCACGAACCGCGAAGCCGACTATCTCGCGGACGGCGACGTTCACGCGATCGGCAGCGGACGGCGGCTGCGCCGAGCGTACGAGCTGCTGGTCTTTCCGGGCCACCACGAATATGTGACTGCGAGCGAATACCGTTCGGTCCGACGGTTCCGCGACCTGGGCGGCAACCTCGTTTTCCTGTCCGCCAACAACTTCTACTGGCGGATCGTGAGACGCGGGAACCAGATGATCCGGACACAGCGGTGGCGTGATCTCGGGCGGCCGGAAGCAGGGCTGATCGGCGTGCAGTACCTCCACTCCGACTTCGGCCGGCATCGCGGCCCCTGGATCATTCGGAGCGTTCGCGCCACACCTTGGCTCTTCTCGGGCACGCGCCTGCGGCGCCGCTCAAGGTTCGGGAACGGCGGGCTCGAGATGGATCGAACGACCGCCGCGTCTCCCCGCGGCATCCATGTCGTCGCGGAGATTCCGAACTGCACGGGGACCGGCCTCACTGCCCAGATGACGTACTACGAGCGGCGCGGCGCGAAGGTCTTTGCAGCAGGCGCATTCAGCCTCGCAGCCGGAAGCTGGAATCCCGAGGTTCAGCCACTCCTCGCAAACGTCTGGGATCACCTCTCGAAGCCGTAGCCGACCGGTGGCCGCGGCCGCAACCGACGTCGCTGGCAGACTGGCCCGCCGGTGTCCCCACGGACGAAGAAGCTCCTCGCCGCCGCCGGAATCGTCGCGCTGCTCGCCGCGGGGCTCGTCGCGGCGCTCGCGCTGAAGCTTCGCGACCGGCCCGAGGGAGCGCTCGACACGGAGCTCAAGGGCATCACCGTCGTCCATCCCAAGGCGCCCCCCGTGAAGAGGAAACCGAAGCCCAAGCGGAAGCGCTACCGCTACCTCCGCCATGACAAGCTCTGCTGGCCGAACTTCGGGCGCGACCCGCAGCGCACGCTCGCGTCGACCCACGTCGACCTCGGCCGCCCGACGCACCTCTTCTGGGGGCGCGGGCTCCACAGCTACATCGAGTACCCCGCGAGTTACTGCGGGGGGGCGGTTTACGTCAACACGTACCGGGGCGGCACGTGGGCACTCAACGCACACAATGGCGAGGTTCTCTGGAAACGGAGCGGCGGCCACAAGCCGTCGACACCCGCGATCGACGGGCCCCGGCTGATCGTGAGCTCGACGGACGGAACGGTGACGGCGTTTCGGCGTGCGGACGGACGACCGCTCTGGCGCTTCCGCGTACGGGCGAAGGTCGAGTCCTCCCCCGTCGTGGTGGGGCGCTTCGTGTACTTCGGCGCAACGGACGGCCGGCTGTTCGCCCTCTACTCCCGCAGCGGCCGTGTGAGGTGGGCGTTCAACACGCGCGGGCGAATCAATGCGAGCCCGTCGGTGTACAGAGGCCGCGTGTGCATCAATACGTACGCGGGCTCGATTTTCTGCCTACGCGCTCGAACCGGGCGCAAGCTCTGGAGCCGCTACTTCAAGCGCGACCCCTTCCGCTACGAGAGCTTCTACGCAAGCCCCTCGACTGACGGCAGGCGACTGTTCACGCTCGCGCGCTCGGGGAGAATGCTCGCCGTCCTCGCCCGCAGCGGTCACAAGCTGTGGCAGCACCGCCTCTCCACGCTGGGCTACGCGACGCCCGCGGTCGCGTACGGTCGCGTGTTCGTCGGCGACTTCAACGGCATCCTCCACTGCTACCGCGCGGCCGACGGCCGTGAGATGTGGCGACGCCGCGTACCCGGGCGCATCCTCGGGGCCGCCGTCGTGGTCGGAAAGCTTGTGTTCTTCTCGACGCTGGAGAGACGGACGTACGCGGCGCGTGTCGCGGACGGTCGCATCGTCTGGCGCCTCGGGATCGGGAAGTACTCGCCCGTCATCGCGACCGAGCGGCACTACTTTTTCACGCTCAACGGCAGGGTGATGGCGTTCTGGGGGAAGTACTCACTGCGGCGGGCGAAGGCCGTGGAGAAGCGCGCGGCGGCGAAGAAGCGGGCGGCCGCGAAGAAGCGAAAGCGCGGGTCACACCAGCGGCGGATGGCGTGACGCCCACAGCGGCGAGCGCTGGAACGCGTACGCCGCGGCCTTCCACGCGTCGGTGAGCGCGCGGTAGCGGGCACGGCGCAGGCGCCCTCGTGCGCCGACGCCGGGCCGTCTCGTCTCGTAGCCGAGCTCCGCGAGGAGATCGCCCGCGGCCGCCTCGAACGCCCCCTCGTCCTCGGCGGCCATGTCCTCGCGCCAGTCGCGCAGGTGCGGGGTCGGCGGCCGCGTGAGGCTCTGCTGGTGCGGCTTGCGGGAGACGTCGACCTCGCCCGCGTAGCCGAGCATCGCCGGCTCGAACGGCAGCGACGCGAACTCGCAGATCCGCCGCAGCTCGCGCTCGGGATCCTCGACGAGCGCCTCGTACCGAAGCTCGTGGTACCGGTCCGGCCCGACCCGGCGGCCGAGCGCCTGCGCGGCCTGCACCTCGGTTCGCCACTGGCAGGCGAAGTCGACCGCCGTTCGAGGATGAGCCCACGTCCGCGTGACGACGCCCTCGGGCATCGAGAGGAACGAGAGAGCGGCGTCCCGGCCGTCCCGGATTAGGTGCACGTACTGCGCCGGCGGGAAGAGCCGTTCGAGCAGCCGCAGGTACTCCATGTACATCGGCGTCTTGTCGGCCCAGCGCGGCTTTCCCCGGACCTCGGCGTACGCCTCGTAGATCGCCCCGATCGCCTCGCCGGTGCTCATTCCCGGCCGCAGCCGCGCGCGCACCCGCTCCGCGCAGAGTCCCCATTCGCGCAACGTCGGCAGCCGCCGCAGGTCGTCCACGAACGCGTCGGGCTCGGGCCGGCCGCGGTGGCGATGGGCGAGCTGCGGGACGAAGTACGACTCGTCGGGCACCGCGAGCTGTGAGTTGCGGTCGAGCATCACGCGGAGGAGCGTCGTGCCCGAGCGGCGCACGCCGAGGACGAGCAGCGGAGGGGTCACCGGACGCGGACGGTGAATCGGCGAACGGAGCGGTTGCCGGCGGCGTCGGTGACGACGAACGCGATCCGGTAGCGGCCGGGGTGGACGTGGCGGCCGCCGATCTTGCCCCACCAGTCGAGGTGCGACGTTCCGCGCCGCCATCGCTTGCCGTTGACCCGCCGAACGCCGTCCACGTACAGCTCCGGATGCGCCCGTTCGCCGAGCCGGTAGGAGACGACGAGCCGCCTCCGGCGGTAGTCGCCGCGGCGGAGCAGCACGCGTGGGCGCGCCGAGAGGAGCCGAAGCGGCGGCGCTGTCACGTCGACGCGGACTGGCGTCGGAACAGCGAACGTCCGGTCGGCCTCCGCGAGCCGTACGCGTACGTGGTAGACGCCTTCGGGGACGAGCCGCCCGGCGTCGTCGCGTCCGTTCCACCGGAAAACGACGCTGCCCGGCGGCCGCTGATCGTCCGTCGCAAGTATGCGCACGACGTCGCCCTCCTCGTCCACGACGCTCACGGTGAGGCGGTCGGAGCGACGGAGGCGAAAGGGAAGCTCGGCGACATCGGTCGGACAGCCGCATGTGGGCGAGAAGACCTCGGTGAACTTCGAGACCGCGAAGGGGCTCGGCTCGAGCTTGAGGTGCTCCGTGACGGCGAAGGCCGCGGCCGTGCCGGCGAGCAGCGCGATGACGAGCGCCGTCGAGAGGGTCGTCCGCCCCAAGCCTGCGCGATTCTAGTAAGACTTTGGGAAATGAAGCGTCAGCGGCTCGCCCATCCCTACCGTGACCTGGACGTCATCGACTCGCGGGCGCCGCGTTTCAACCAGGCGACGATCGGCAGCCTCGCCGCGCTGGCGGTGCTCGCCGGCTTGCCGTGGCTGCTCGGGCTGCTGGCACTCCAGCTCGCGGTCGGGCTCACGCTCGGCCGCCGCTACTGCCTGCCGTGCCTCGCCTACTTCGAGCTCGTCCAGCCCCTCGTCGGCGAGGGACCGCTCGAGGACGCCCGGCCGCCCCGCTTCGCGAACCTCGTCGGGCTGGTGGTTCTCGGCGCTGCGACGCTCGCGCACGCGCTCGGCGCCGCCACGCTCGGGAATGTCCTCGGCGCCCTCGTGGCGGTGCTGGCCCTTCTCGCCGCAGCGACCGGTCTCTGCGCCGGCTGCGAGGCATACAAGCTCGGCTACCGGCTGACGGGACGGCCGTTCGTCGCGTGCCCGCTCCCGCCCCGGAGGTAAACGCCTCGCCCTTCGGCGAGGCTAGCCGGGGGAACCGATGGGGTTCCCCCGCGGGCCCCCTCCGTGGGTCCGACTCGGGCTCCGCTTCGCGAAGCCGAGTCGCGATTTAGCGGCCGCCGCGACCTGCGAGCGCCACTCGGCCGTTCGCGCGTTTCAGCTGGGCCGCGACGAGCAGCGCAATCCCCGCGGCCAGCACCAGGACGAGGATCACCTCGCCGGCCGGCGGGTCGAGAAGCTTGACGCCGCTCAACGCCAGCACCGTCGCCAGCGCGATACGGAGCGAGCGGTCGGGGAGGCGGACGGTGAACTGGCTGCCGAGCAGCACGCCCGGGATCGAGCCAAGGAGCAGCCAGCCGACCGCGCCGATGTCGACGTTGCCCGCGAGCCAGTGGCCGAAGCCGGCGACCCACAGCAGCGCCGCGGCGTGGAAGATGTCGGTGCCGACGACGCGCGCGGCGCGCAAGGGGAAGAGCACGAGCAGCGTCAGGCCGAAGAACACGCCCGTTCCGACCGACGTCAGCCCCACGATCAGGCCCCCGAAGAACCCGATCGTGACCGCCGCCCAGCGGTGGCGGGTCTCGAGGATGAACTGTGCGTCCGACCGCTCGGTGTGCCCGATGAAGCTCTTCGCAACCAGTCCGAGGCCGCCCGCGAGGAGTGCCACGCCGAGCACTGCCGTCATCACCGAGTCGGCTCCGTCGCCATAGCGGTCGCGAATCCAGGTCGCGAGCCCGACCCCGACGAGCGACATCGGCGCGCTGGCGAGGAACATCCACCCGCCGAGCCGGACGTGGACGGTGCCGAGCGTGCCGTGACGGAGGGCGCCGACCGTCTTGAAGATCGCGCCGTGGAGGATGTCGGTGCCGATCGCGACCGTCGGGTTGAAGCCGAAGGCGAGCACTAGCAGCGGCGTCATCAGCGAGCCGCCGCCCATCCCGGTGAGGCCGACGAGCGCTCCGATGAGCAGTCCCGCGAGAGAGAGCTCCCAGCTCATGCCCTCGTGTATGCCTCGATCAGGACCTCGGAGACCTCCGGGCGAGTGAACTCCACCGGGGGCGCGTCACCAGAAGCGAGCAGCTCGCGCACCTTCGTCCCGGAGAGGAAGACGTGGTGCTGCTTGTCGTGGGGACACGTCTTCGGCGTCGCCATCGAGTCGCAGGCGCGGCAGTAGAAGGCATGCTCGAAGAACATCGGCTCGATGTCGAGCTCGTGCGGCTCGAACTCGTCGAAGATGAGCTGCGCGTCGTAGGTGCCGTAGTAGTCGCCGACACCCGCGTGGTCGCGGCCGACGATGAAGTGCGAGCACCCGTAGTTCTTGCGGCAGATCGCGTGCCAGATCGCCTCGCGTGGGCCGGCGTAGCGCATCGCGGCCGGGAACGCGGAAAGCAGCACTCGCCGCTCGGGGTAGTAGCCGTCCAGCAGCACGCGGTAGCAGGCGACGCGCGTCTCGGCGGGGACGTCGTCGGCCTTCGTATCGCCGACGAGAGGATGAACGAGCAGGCCGTCGACGGTCTCCAGCGCGACCTTCGTGAGGTACTCGTGCGCGCGATGGATCGGGTTGCGCGTCTGGAAGCCGACGACGCGCCTCCACCCGCGCTCCGCGAAGATCGCCCGCGTGTCCGCGGGATCCAGTGCGAGCTCGGGGAAGACGGGCTCGGCGCGCTCGAACACCGTCACCCTTCCGGCCAGGTAGCGCGGCGCCTGTGCGTACAGCCGCGCGACGCCCGGATGCGCGGCGTCGGTGGTCCGGAAGCAGCGCTCCGCCTCGAACTCCTTGTCGTACTCGTACACCTCCTCCACCTCGAGCACGGCGACGGGGCGCCCGGCTCCGTCCGCGAGCGCGACCCGTTCGCCCGCAGGCGCGTCCTCGACGGCGAGGCACACCGGCAGCGCCCACGGCAGCCCGCCGGCGAGCCGCATCTCCTCGAGCACGCGCTCGTAGTTCTCGCGGCCGATGAAGCCCTCGAGCGGCGACAGCGCGCCCACCGCGAGCATGTCGAGGTCGGAGAGCTCGCGCGTCGTCAGCGTCAGCGTCTCGAGCCGCTCGAGGCCTTCCGGGCGCTCGCCCGTCTGGTCGACGAGCTCACCGCCGTGTGGCCGGATCAGCCGATCGGTCGTAACGCCGCTTCTCGACGAAGCCGATGGAGCTTCTGCGGCGGCCTCCGCCCCGGGAGTCTGCGCTGCCTCTCCGGCCAAACCGGACGCGTAGCGTGTCACGCCGCGACTTCGGTGGCGACGAGGCCGAGCTGCTCAAGGCGCCCGAGCACGATTCGCGCGCTCTCCTGCGGATCGTGCTGCTCGGTGTCGACGACGATCTCGGCGCGCACCGGCTCTTCGTACGGATCGGAGACGCCCGTGAACTCCTTGATCTCGCCCCTGAAGGCCTTCTCATAGAGGCCCTTGACGTCGCGGCGCGCGCACTCGTCGACCGAGGCCTTCACGTAGACCTCCACGAACGGGCCGAACTCCTCCACCATCTCCCGGGCCTTGCGCCGCGTCTCCTCGTACGGCGAGATCGCGGCCGCGATCACGGTCGCGCCGTGCCGCGTCAGCCGCGAGGCGACCCAGCCCACGCGTTCGATATGCGCGTCGCGGTCCTCTTTCGAGAAGCCGAGACCCTTCGAGAGGTGGGTGCGCACCGTGTCGCCGTCGAGGTACTCGACGAGACAGCCGCGGCGGTCGAGCTCCGGCCCGACAAGGTGAGCGATCGTCGTCTTCCCCGAGCCGGAGAGGCCCGTGAACCAGAGCGTGAAGCCCGCGCCGCGAACGCGGTCGGACTCGGGGTGCTCATGCGCATAGATGTGGTCGTTCAAGCCGTCTCCTTGGTCTCCAGGTGGATGCCGCATTCCAGCTTGTCGGATCCGGCCCAGCGTCCGGCGCGCTCCTCCTCGTCGGGTCGTGTCGGCCGCGTGCACGGGATGCATCCGATCGAGCGGTAGCCGGCCTCGTGGAGCCGGTTGTACGGAATCTCGTTCACCTCGATGTACGACCACACGCGCTTCTCGTCCCAGTCCGCGATCGGGTGGATCTTCCAGACGCCGTAGCGGTCCGACCACTGCACCTTGGGCGTGTCGGCCCGGCTCGGCGACTGGTCGCGGCGGATGCCTGAGATCCAGGCCTCGTACGGCTCGAGCACGCGCAGCAGCGGCTCGACCTTGCGGATGTGGCAGCAGCGGTCGGGATCGCGCTCCCAGAGGTTCGGGCCCTCCTGGCGGTGCTGCTCGGCGACGGTGATGATCTCCGGCCGCAGCAGCTTCAGGCCATAGCGCTCGACGAGCTCCTCGCGCGTGTCGTAGGACTCGCGGAAGAAGAGGTGCGTATCGAGCTCGATCACGTCGATGTCGAGCCCGAGCTCCGAGACCATGTGTACGAGCGCGGACGATTGCTTCTGCCACGAGCAGGTCAGGCACAGGCGGTCCCCGAACTCGGAGTACGCCCAGCGGAGGACATCCTCCGCGGACATCGCCTCGAAGTCGAGCTCAGGCTGTGGGAGCGCGCTCGCCACTGAGCAGGATCTCGTTGAGGGTGTCGCCGCGCAGGCCGAGACGCAGCGTCTCGAGCGGGATGACCTCGTCCGGCGGAATGTTCCCGAGGTTCACCTCGGGCCCGAACTGGGTCACGAACCATGCCTGCGCCGCCTTGGCCGGCGCCTCGAAGATCAGCTCGCCGACGTCGATCTCGTGCGCGATCTCGTCGACCAGGCCGGTGCGCATCTCGCCGGTGGGACGGTAGATCCCCGCCGTGCCGCTCTCGCGGCCCTCCGTGATCACCTTCCACGCGCCGGCATCGAGCTCCTCCTTGATCCACTCGACCCACTGGTAGGGCGCGAAGACGGCGTCGGCATCCTTCGAGCCGACCTCGGAGAGCACGGTGAAGTCGCGCGCGAAGTCCTCGATCAGCTCGAGCTTGCGCTCGCGCGGAAGCTCGATCGTGCCGTCGGAGATCTCGACGTGGCCGAACCGCTGCTCGACGAGCCAGCGCTTGTACTCGTCGAGGCGTCCGCGCGCCACGGCGGCCTCGAACAGCGTGCCGCCGCAGACGACCGGCGTGGAGAACGAGCGGTAGAGCGCGATCTTCTTCTCGAGGTTGTTAGTGACGTACGACGTCCCCCAGCCGAGCTTGACCACGTCGACGTACGCGCCGGCCGTGTCGAAGAGACCCTCGATCTCGCGCAGGTTCAGGCCCTTGTCGATCACGTGCGTGATCCCGCTCACGCGGGGCTTCGGCGAGCGCGCGGGGACGTCGAGCCATCCGTCGCTATAGGCGGGCATAGATGTCCTCCAGCTTCTTCTTCGCGGATTCCTGGACGTCGTGGAACAGCGAGTTGCCATGCGAGTCGATGCCGACCCACAGCGGACCGAAGTCCTTGACGCGGAACTTCCACAGGCACTCGGGCATGAGCTCCTCCCAGAAGACCTCCTCGATCTCCTCGATCTGGGTGGTCTCGAGCGCCGCCGCGCCGCCCACGATCGCGAAGTAGACCATCCCGTAGCGGCGCATCGGCTCGATCGCCTCGTCGGGAAGCCCGCCCTTGCCGCAGATCGCGCGGACGCCGTGGTCGCGGCCGAGCGGCTCCGTGAAGCGCACCATCCGCGCACTCGTCGTGGTGCCGATCGAGACGGGTTCGTAGCCGCCGTCGTCGCGCTTGCGGACGCCCGGCGCAGTGTGCAGCAGGAACGCTCCGCGCAGGTCCATCGGCGGCTCCTGGCCCTGGTCGAAGATGCGGATCTGCGTACGGTCGCGGATGCCGATGATGTGGCCGTCGACGATCACAAGGTCGCCCGCACGCAGCTTGCGGATCTCCCCCTCCGTCGTCGGGAAGGTCAGGCGGTGCTCAGAACTCACGGTCGTACTCCAGGGTTCCGTCGGCCGTGACGTGAACGGATGCCCGACGCGCGGCCCAGCACTGGTAGTTGACGGCGACGGGATTGAGGGTCATGTGCGTGTCGGCGTGCTCGACGTGGACGTGGAGGACGGTGACGTCGCCGCCGAGCCCCATCGGGCCGATGCCCGTCTCGTTGAGCAGGTCGGTCAGCTCGCCCTCCAGCTTCGCCACGTCCGGGTCCTCGTTCCGAGTTCCGACCGGCCGGGCGATCGCCTCCTTCGCGAGGTACATGGCGTAGTCGGCAGAGCCGCCGATCCCGACGCCGACGATCCCCGGCGGGCACGGCTTGCCGCCGGCCCCGACGATGGAGTCCAGAACGAACTCCTTGATCCCGCGCACTCCGTCGGCGGGGACGCACATCTTCAGGAAGCTCATGTTCTCCGAGCCCGAGCCCTTGGGCACGCACTTGACGTCGAGGCCGTCCCAGTCGGGGACGAACTCCCAGTGCACGATCGGCAGCCGGTGGCCGATGTTCGGCCCGGTGTTCTCACGCGTGATCGTGTGGACGGTGTTCGAGCGCAGCGGGTGCTCGAGCGTCGCGCGGGCGGTGCCGTCGCGCAGCGCCTCGTAGATCCGCGCGGGGTGCAAGGGGAAGTGCTCGCCCACCCTGCACGTGTAGACCGCGATTCCCGTGTCCTGGCAGACGAGGTTCTTCTGGTCGTCCGCGATCTGGACGTTCTTGAGGATCGTCCCCAGCACGCGTTGCCCGGTGACGCTCGTCTCGCGCTCGGCCGCGTCGGCAAGGGCGTCCCGCAGGTCCTGGGGAATGTCCTTGAGCGCCCACACGTACAGGTAGGCGGCCGCGTCCTCGACGGCGTGCTGCAGATCCGTCTCGACCAGGCTCACTTGGCGACCTCCGCCGCGGCGCGGCCCGCTCGCCTGCCGAACACGCAGCACTCGAGCAGCGAGTTGCCCATCATCCGGTTGCGCCCGTGCGTCCCGCCGGCGATCTCGCCGCACGCGTAGAGGCCCTCGACCGTCGTCTGCGCGTGCTCGTCGATGACGAGGCCGCCGTTCTGGTAGTGGAGCACGGGGTAGGTGAGGATTGGCTCGGAGAGCGGATCGATGCCGGCCGCTCGGTACCGGCGCAGCATGTACGGCAGCGAGATCGCCGCATCGGCCTCGGGAATCCGCGTCGTATCGAGGTAGACGGCCGCCCGGCCGTCGGGGCTCGTCACCCCACGGCCTTCCTCGACCTCCCGGAAGATCGCGGCGGACACCTCGTCCCGAGGGCCGAGCGAGTCGGTGAACTCCTCGAAGTCCTTGTTCAGCAGCACAGCACCGTAGGCGCGGGTCGTCTCGGGGATCGAGTATCCCTGGAGCCCCGGAGGCCACACGCCGCCGTTGGGGTGGTACTGGAGCGCGTCGAGGTCGCGCGCCTTGGCGCCAACGTCGAGCGCGAGTCGGGTCACCTCGCCAGTTGCGCCGGGATGGTTCGTCGTCAGCTCGCCGCGCTCCTCGGCCACGCGGTAGCAGCGCCCGCCGGCGGCGAGCACGACCGCCGCGGCTTCGAGCTCGCCCTCGCCGCACCGCGCGCGCCAACCGCTCTCGGTCCGCTCGAGCTCGCGGAGCGGCGCCTTCGGCAGGATCTCGGCACTCGAGGCGCGGAGCGCATCACGGAGCGCCTTCGTGATCGCGTGGCCGGTGCGGTCGCCGACCTGGAGCAGGCGCTTCCGCGACGAGCCCCCGCAGCGCGCCAGCCGGTAGCCGCCGTTCTCGCGCGTGAACCCGACGCCGAGCTCTTCGAGCCAGTGGATCGTCGAGGGCGCCTCGCCCGTGAGTACGCCGACAAGGCGCATGTCGGCCGTCTCGTGAGAGCTCTTCCACACGTCGGCCGCATGCTGCTCGGGTGAGTCGTCCGCGCCGAACGCGGCCTGGATCCCGCCCTGGGCCTTCGCGGAGTTACAGGACTGAACCGCGTCCTTCGCTACGAGCGCGACGCGAGCGCCGGAGCGCTCCGCCGACGCGGCGGCCGCGAGCCCCGAGGCTCCGCTCCCCACGACGAGCACATCGATTCGGGGCCGCGGCGCCACGTCGACACGGTAACAAAGATCGCGCATAGTGAGAATAAGTCATCCTTATTGGAATCGCCGTCTCTCGGCGTGCCGCGTCCCTTCGCTCCCGCCGACCGGTACGCGCCCGTGGATGCCTCTTCGCTACTTCCGCGACAACCACTCCTACCAGACCGAGTGCAGCAAGCCGGCGATTTCGCGGGGCGACGCGGGCCGAGGGTTTGCGCGCGCGCCGCCGCGAACGGCGGTGGCCTCCGCGACCTCGTCGAGCTCGTCCTCGGGAACGCCGAGGTCGCGGAGCCGCTCGAACCCGCCGAGGCGTGCGAGCTCCTCGGCCCGCTCGACGCTGTCGCCGCGGAGTGCTTGGCCCAGCTGGTGCAGCGCATCCGCGGCGACGAGACGGTTGAAGCGCAGCGCCGGCGGGAGGCAGATTGCGTTCAGCGCGCCGTGCGGGAAGCCGTAGCGGCCACCCAGGGCCTGCGCCATCGCATGGCCAAGCGCGAGGCCGGACAGCGCGAGCGCCTCGCCCGCCTCCGCGGCGCCGGCGAGGAGCTGCGTCCTCGCCCTTCGATCCTCCCCGTCGGCGAGCACGGCCGGGAGCCATTCGCCGATCAGGCGCGCCCCCGCGACCGCGTGCCGGTCGCCGTCGGCGTTGTGGCCGCGGACGTAGAGCGCCTCGGCGCAGTGCGCGAGCGCGTTCATGGCCGTTCCGGCGCTCTCGCCTCTGCGGAGGCTGAGCGTCAGCAGCGGCTCGTAGACGATTCCGGCGAGGTGCGCTCCGGAGCCGCCGCCCTTGAGGCCTCGCTCCTCGTCGCGCATGCCGAAGTAGGTCGTCCACTCCGACCCGGAATACGTCGTCGGCATCGACACCAGCGGAAGGCCAGTCTCGGCCGACACGGCCTTCGCCGTGTCGATCGCGCTGCCGCCGCCGAGGGCCACCAGGCCGTCTGCTCCGGCGGCGGCCTCGATCGCGGCGCGAACGCTCTCCACGGGCGAGTGCCGCCGCACGCCGTCCCACGTGCGGGCGACCGGGAGCACCAGGTCGGTCCAGCGCCGGCTCGTGACGAGGAGCGGCTCGGTGATGCGGAGCTCCTCGAGGAGGGGCCTGAGGGCATCGAGTCCCCACCGGACCTTCATGGGACGCGTTCGCGCGCGAAGGCGACGAACGCCTGCGCGAGCCGCGTCGGCACGCGGCCCGCGGCGCGTACGAGGGAGATCTCCCGCGCCGGCTCGAGGCCCTCGACGCGGGCGGCGGCGAGGGTTCCGGAGGCGAGGTCGGACGCGATCGCCGAGCGCGAGATGAACGCGACCCCGTAGCCCGCTCGGACGGCGCTCCTGACGGACTCCTGCAGCCCCAGCTCGAGACGAACGTCGAGGTCCCGCAGCCGCACGCCCGCGCCCCGGAGCTCGTCCTCGATCACGAGCCGCACTCCGGCGCCCTCCTGCATCAGGATCGGCGGCTCTTTCTGCAGCTCCTCGAGCGACACGGTTTGGCCCGCGAACCGGTGCTCCGGCGGGCATGCGAGCACCACCTCGTCGCGGAAGAACGGCTCGAACGTGACGGAGCGCTGCCGCCGCGCGGCGCCGACGACGCCGAGCTCGAGCTCGCGCCGCGCGACGAGGTCGACCACCGAGTGCGTGTCGGAGACGACGAGCGCGACCCGGACGTCCGGGTGCAGCCGCTGGAACTCGCACAGAAGCAGGGGCAGCACGGTCTCGCCGGGGCCCGTGGACGCGCCGAGCTCGAGCCGGCCGCGGAGCCGCCCGTCGCCGTCCCCCGCGACCTCCTCCACGAGCTGCTCCTCCAAGGCGAGCATGCGCTGGGCCCCCGCGTACAGCCGCTTGCCCGCCTCCGTCGGCTCGACGCGCCGGCCCGAGCGGTCGAGGAGCTGCTGACCCAGACGCTGCTCGAGCGACCGGATCTGGAGGCTCACCGCGGGCTGCGAGACGCCGAGCCGCTCGGCCGCCTGCGAGAAGCTCTTCCGTTCGACCACGGCGCAGAACGCCGCGAGCTGTCGCGTGTCCATAAGCGCTCCTTATACCAGTGCGAACCCACGCGCCCGGCCGATACGGCCATGTCGGGGGTCTGACCCCTGACATGGCTGGAAGCGCCCATTCCGCTGCAACATAGTCGTGACGATTTGTCCACAGCCGCGAGCGGGGCCGCCGGACGCGGGCGAGTACCGCCAGCGGACGTGGCCGCAACGGCCACGCCCGGGGTCTGACCCCTGGCATGGCCGAACGAGCCGTCGGCCGCCTTTGCATGACGAGGTCGACGTTTTAGCGGGGTATCGTCGCAGCTACGAAAGGCTTTCCCGCCGCGCCTCGGCGCGAACGCCGGCGCCGCGCGCGATCGCGCCCAGCCGCGAGACGGCCTCGAGCGTGTCGCCCGCGTCGACGAGCCGCTCGAGCTCGTCCAGCTCGTCGTCGAGCCAGCCCGCGTCGATCCTGCCGGAGTACGCGGCGAGGATCTTCGGATGCGCGGTCTGCTCGACGTCCTCCTCCTCGTTCCAGAGCACCTCGTGCAGCTTCTCGCCCGGCCGCGCGCCGACGAACTCGATCGCGACGTCCCTGTCCGGCTCCTTGCCCGAGAGGCGAATCATGTTGCGCGCGAGGTCGACGATCCGAACGGGCTCGCCCATGTCGAGCACGAGGACTTGGCCGCTCGATCCGATCGCGCCCGCCTGTACGACCAGCGACACCGCCTCCGGGATCGTCATGAAGTAGCGCGCCATCTCCGCGTGCGTCACCGTGACGGGGCCGCCCTTCTCGATCTGGCGGCGGAAGGTGGGGATCACGCTGCCCGACGACCCGAGGACGTTGCCGAAGCGAACCGCGACGAACGCCGTCTCGACGTCGTCGCGAGCCCCGTACGCCTTCACGATCGACTCGCAGACCGCCTTCGACTGCCCGAGGATGTTCTTCGGCCGGGCCGCCTTGTCGGTCGAGATCAGAACGAAGCGCGCGGCCCGGTGCTCGACGGCGACGTCGGCGGCGACGCGCGTCGCAAGCACGTTGTTGCGGATCGACTCGAGCGGGTTCGCCTCGTTCAGCGGCACGTGCTTGTACGCCGCGGCGTGGAAGACGACGGCCGGCCGGTAGCGCTCGAAGATCTGGCTGAGCTTCGTGCGGTTGCCGACGTCTCCGAGCACGGGGACGCTCGCCGAAAAGCCGCGCTCGTCGATCAGCTCGCGCTCGATCTCGAAGAGCGCAACCTCGGAGCTCTCCACGAGGACGAGCCTGCCCACCCCCAGGCGCGCGATCTGCCGGCAGAGTTCCGAGCCGATCGAGCCCCCTGCGCCCGTGACGAGCACCGTCTCGCCCGCGAGGTAGGAGGCGACGGCGCCGAGATCCACCTCGACGGGCTCCCGTCCGAGCACGTCCTCGACCTGGACCGGACGGATCTGGCCCGCCAGGTCGACGTCTCCGGAGATCAGCTCGTGCAGGCCGGGCAGCGTCTTCACCGGCACGCCCTCGCCGCGGGCCGCCTCGACGACGCGCCGGCGCACCTCGCCGGAGGCGGAGGGGATCGCAATCAGCACCTCGTCGGGGCGGTGCTCACGCAAGACGTGGACGAGCTCGGCTGTCGTCCCGAGGACGCGCACGCCCTGGAAGCGGACGTTGCGCTTGCGCGGGTCGTCGTCGACGAGGCCGATGGGGGTGTATCCGAGCGTGCGCGAGCGCTGCAGCTCCTTGAGGATGAGCTGCCCGGCGTCGCCGGCGCCGACGACGATCACCTCCTTGCCGCGCGCGAGCAGGCGGCCCGGAGCCGGCCGCTCGAACAGCGTGCGGGCCAGGAGCCGCGTCCCAGCCACGAAGGCGAGCAGCAGCAGCCAGTCCATGAAGAAGACGCCGCGCGGCAGGCGGATGTGATGGACGGGTGAGAACAGGTACACCGTGACCCCTGCCACGAGCCACGCGACGGTCACGCCCAGCACGGCTCGCCACATGTCGCGCATCGAGACGTAGCGCCACCAGCGGTGGTAGAAGCCGAACGCGACGAACACGATCAGCTGGATCGCGACGACGAGCGGCAGCGTCCGCCGCAGGAGCGTCTCGTAGTAGACCGGCACGCCCTGGTCGAAGCGGAGCTGGAACGCGAGCCACCAGGCCGCCGCGACCATCGTCCCGTCGACGGCGATCTGCCAGACCCGGTGCCGTGTCAGCGGCACGATCAGGCTCTCACCCCCACGGCGGCGGCGACGGTCTCGACGACACGCGCCTGTGCGTCTTCCGAGATGCCGGCCCAGAGCGGAACCGAGAAGTTCTGGCGCGCTGCCCGCTCCGTCTCGGGCAGGTCGCCCTCCCGGTAGCCGAGCGAACGAAAGGCGGGCTGCAGGTGCAGCGGCGGCAGGTAGTACTGCGCGTTGCCGATTCCGGCCTCCGAGAGCGCCGCTCGGATGCGGTCTCGGTCGGCGGAGCGGCACACGCAGAGGTGGTAGACGTGTCCGGGCTCGTCCACCGGCAGCTCGCAGTATTCGCCGAGGCCGAGCTCGGCGTAGCGGGCGGCAGCGCTGCGTCGCAGGCGCGTCCATTCGTCGAGATGGGTGAGGAAGATGCGCAGGATCGCCGCCTGGAGCTCGTCGAGACGGGAGTTCGTGCCCACGAGCTCGAACACCTCCTTGTCGCGCGAGCCGTGGAAGCGCAGCATGCGGATCCGCTCGGCGATCTCGGCGTCGCGCACGGCGACGAGGCCGCCGTCCCCGAAGGCGAACAGGTTCTTCGTCGGGTAGAAGCTGAACGTCGCCGTGACGCCCGTGCGGGCGACCTCGGGGGAGCCGAACGCCTGCGCGGCGTCCTCGATCAGGGGCACGCCGAAGCCGGCGAGCTCGGCGAGCGGCGCGGGCCGGCCGAAGAGGTGGACGGGAACGATCGCCTTCGTCCGAGGCGTGATTCGGCCGTCCACGTCGGCGGGATCGAGGTTCAGGGTGGCCGGGTCGACGTCGGCAAACACGGGGGTCGCGCCGACGCGGGCGATCGCCTCGGCGGTGGCGTAGAAGGTGAAGGACGGGCAGACGACCTCGTCGCCGCGGCCGATTCCGAGCGCCTCGAGCGAGAGCAGGAGCGCGTCGGTGCCGTTTGCGAGGCCGATCGTCTCGGGCACGCCGAGATAGACCGCCGCCTCCCGCTCGAACGCGCGGACGTTCGGGCCGAGCACGAACTGGCCCGAGTCGAAGACGCCCTCGATCGCCTCGCGGATCTCCGGCAGGAGCGGGCCGTACTGCGCCTTAAGGTCGACGAGCGGAAGGCTCTCCGGCACGGCGAGCGAGTCTAGACGATCGTCTTCTCAGCACCAGGGCGGCGACGATGACGAGCAGCAGCGCGACGATCGCGTAGTCCGCGTAGCGGGAGATGTCGTGGAAGCGCTCCCAGCTCGCGCCGAGCGCCCAGCCGACCGCAGCGAGCCCGAAGCACCACGCGGCCGCACCCGGAATCGTCAAGGCCGTGTAGCGCGGGAGCGGAACACGGCCGATTCCGGCGGGGACGGCGACGAACGAGCGGACGACTGGGACGACCCGACCGAACAGCACGAACGCGTCGCCGTAGCGATCGAACCAGCGGTCGGCGCGGCTGAGCTTGCCGGCGTCGAGGTGCAGCCAGCGACCGTAGCGCTCGGCGAACGGCCGGCCTCCGTAGCGCCCGATCGCCCAGCCGCCGATCGAGCCGAGCGTGTAGCCGGCGGTGCCCGCGAGCGCGATTCCGAGGTACGCCGGAAACCCGGAGGGCAGCTTCTCGCCGAGGAGCACGACGCTTCCCGCAAGCGCGCCCGCGGCGAGCGCCCCGCCGTACACCATCACGACCTCGCTCGCGGCCGGCAGAACCGCGTCGATCGCCATCAACCCGAAGACCGCGTACAGACCGTGGTCGCCGACCGCGCCCGTGACGGCGTCGGTGATGCCCGAGAGAACGGAGGCGACCGGCACGGCGCCCAGGCTAACCGTACGGTCAGACCGTCAGCCGACCGTGAACGGCTGCCCCAGCTCGACGCGGCCGAGCTTGTTGGTCGCGACGACGCGGAACACGTATGCGCCTCGGTGCGCGCGCCGGCCGCTCCAGGAGAGTGAGCGGGGGCCGGTGGCGAGCGTGCGATCGCCCACGACGGCGACGACGGAGCCTGTGCGCGTCTCCACGTACCCGGTCACCTTCGCTGCGCGCGTGAGGACGAACGAGGCGCGAACGCCGCGCCTCCCGACTCGCCGGACGGAGAGCGACCCGAGCGTGCGGTTGAGCGAGAACGAGCGCTGTGCGCCGGTGCTCTTCCCTTCCGCGTCCGTCGCCGTCACGCGGAACTGCCAGGCGCCCTCGGGCTCGGACGCTCCCTCCGAGGTCCGGCCGTTCCACGTGAACCGATACGTCCCCGCCTGCCGGGCGCGGGCGTCGAGCGTCCTCGACTGCCCGCCCGGGCCGACGAGCACGGCGTTGACCGTCCCGGAGCGCGGAAGCTTGTAGGTGAGCGTCTCGGCGTCAGCGACGCCGTCGCCGTTGGGCGAGAGCACGGGCTCCGACGGCGGCGCCACGTAGACGCCGCGATAGACGAGCAGCAGCGCGTCCGAGACCGGCGTCTCGCGCCCCCTGGGCGGCCGGCTGAGCAGCCGCCCCTCGAACGCCATCGTCGCCGCGGGCCCTGAGCCGAGGCCCGCGCCGGTCACGGCGCCCAGCCGGACCAGCGTCTGGGCCAGCTCGAAGCTCGTCAGGCCCACGCTGTAGCCGGGCTGGCCCCCGTCCACCACGACGAGCACGACGCGACCGTTGGCAAGCTGGCCGACCGCAGCGCGCGGCCCGCGCGCGAGCAGCGAGGGTGCGAAGGTCTCCGCGTGGCGGAAGATGGGCTTGCCGTCGCGCACGAGGGCGGGCCCGCCCCCGAGCGCCGACGGAAGGCCACTCCAGTCGGGCGAGAGCAGCAGCCGGACGTTGACGGTCGCGCCTGCCGGCGCCTCCGCGGCGACGAACCCCGCGCCCGCGCCGCGGCCCATGAGGACGGCTCCGTCCCGCGGGATCGGCGTCCCGCCATTCGTCTGTGCGACACCAGCCACCGTCGCAGCGAGGTCGGGCCCCGGCGTCGCGGGCGGGAAGCCGGCCAGCACCGCTTCCACTGCGCCAGTCCCCGCCGGTGTCGCGGGCCCCCAGGACGGCGTGAAGAGCGAGACGCCGTTCGCTGTCGGCAGACGGTTCAGGTCGACGGGACGTCGCTGGCCCGTCCCCCACCAGCGCCCGAAGAGCCGCACGCGGTCGACGTGCAGGACGCCGTCGGGGCCGATGCCGATGCTGCTCCGATCCGGATCGGGCTCCGATTCGAGCACACCGGCTTGGGCGAGCATGCCCTGCGGCGATCCGTCGGCGGCGAAGAAATCACCGTTCACGCCTGCGACGGTCGCCTCGCGCCCGGCCACACGCTGGAGGGCCGTCACGGTTTCACGCCCGACGATCGCGCCGTTCGACAGCGCGGGCTCGAGGCTCCATAGGCCGCCCGGCTTCGGCGCCGTGATCGCGTGCACGGCCACGGGCCCCGAGGACGAGAACACCACCTGGCGCTCGTACGTGACCCCGGGCATGAGCAGCTCGCTCTTCTGGGCGAGCGCAGGCGTGGCAGTGAGCGCCGCCGCGACCATGGCGATGAGGACGTTCCGCAGGAGCACGACCCGCGCCCACGGTAGCCGACCGCGCGGGCGCTCGGCGCTTGGTAGACCTGCGAGCCGATGCGGTGGCTCCTCGAGGCGGCGGCGCAGAACGTGCTGAGCTACGTTCCTCGCGGCGCGGACGCCCAGTACGTGATCCAGCGCCGCGTCCTGCGGACGCTCCCGGGCAGCGACGAGGGCTTCCGGCAGAAGGCGACGCGTGCGCTCCAGCACTTCCGCGCCTTCCGCGAGCACGGCCCGAAGCGCGACTTCGCGGCGGCCCGGCTCTACGAGTTCGGAGCTGGGTGGGATCTCGCCGTCCCCCTGACCCTCCATGCCCTCGGCGCCGGCTCCCAGACGCTCGTCGACCTGCGCCGTCTCCTGCACGCCGAGCTCGTCGAGGACTCCCTGCGGAAGATCGAGGCCCACCGCGACTGGCTGGAACGGGAGGCCGAGGCCGATGTCAGGCCGGTGGACAGGCGTCCGCTCCGGCACGTCGGCGACCTGCGAGAACGGTTCGCAATCGAGTATCTCGCGCCCGCGGACGCGCGCGCGACCGGCCTTCCCGCCGCGTCCTTCGACCTCGTCTCGAGCACCGACACGCTCGAGCACATCCCACCCGCCGACATCGCGCGCATCCTCGCCGAGTGCAGGCGCCTGCTGAGGCCGGACGGGATCATGAGCTGCCGGATCGACCTCGAGGATCACTACGCGCCCTCGGATCGGAGCATCTCCCGCTACAACTTCCTCCGCTATTCGGACCGGACGTGGCGCCTTCTCAGCCCCCCGCTCCACTACCTCAACCGTCTGCGCTATCCCGACTACGCCCGTCTCTTCCGCGAGGCCGGGTTCGCGATCGCGGCCGAGCGGGTGTCGCGGCCGACCGCGCAGGATCTCGAGACCCTGCGCCGGCTCGAGCTGGCGCCGCGCTTCCGCGACGGCTACACGCTCGAGGAGCTCGGCGTCCGCGGGCTCGTGGTCGTCGCACGGCCCGCGGACGCCTGAAGGCTCCTCAACCGGTAGCGGTCTCGTACGCAGCCGCGGGCCGCTCTGCGAGCGGCGACGCAGGGACGCGGGCGATCCGAGCGACCGGCCGCGGGAGCCACCAGTTCCAGCGGCCGAAGAGCGCCATCGCGCTCGGGACGAGCAGGGCGCGCACGATCGTAACGTCGATCAGGATCGCGGCGGCGAGCCCGAGGCCGAACTCCTGGAGGCCCACGATCGAGCCGGCGACGAACCCCGAGAACGCGGCGAACATCACGAGCCCCGCCGCCGTCACGATCCGGCCGGTCTTCGCGAGCCCCTGGCCGACCGCTCGGCGGTTGTCGCCGGTCGCGTCCCACTCCTCGCGCATCCGCGAGACGAGGAAGACCTCGTAGTCCATCGACAGGCCAAAGAGCATCGCGAACAGCATCACCGGGATCCAGCCCTCGATCTGGTCGAAGCCGATCAGGCCGATCTGCTCGCCGAGACCCCACTTGAACACGACGACGAGCAGGCCATACGCCGCTCCGATCGAGAGCAGGTTCAGGACGATCGCCTTGAGCGGCAGGATCAGCGAGCGGAAGGCGCGTACGAGCAGGAGGTACGTCAAGAGCAGCACGCCGAGCACGAGCCACGGGAATGCCGTGTAGGTGAGGTCGAGGAAGTCGACGCCGCTCGGGGGCCCACCTCCTGCGAGCACCTCGACGTCGGCCGGGAAGCCCGCGATCGGGATGATCTCGTCGCGCAGGCGGTCGACGAAGTCCTGGCTGGGCGGAAGCCCGTACTCGTGCTTACCCGTGACCTGCACGTGCAGGTACCGGCCCGTCGGGTCGCGGTACTGGCGGCCGTTGCCGTAGAAGACGTCCCCGACCTCCATGTCGGCCCGGAGGCCTTGCACGAGCCTGAGCATTCCGTCGCGGACGCCCCGGTCGCTGTCGCCGCCCGGCCGTCCCGTGTCGACGATGATGTCGGTCGGGGCGAGCGCGCCCTCGCCCACCGTCTCGGAGAGCACGTGCAGGCCCTGCACCGACTCGAGCTTCGACGGGATCCCCGTGTTCGAGCCCGGGCCGAGCTGCAGCTGGACCACGGGGGCGGCGAGGAGGAGCAGCAGGGCTGTGGCACCGACCGCGACCGGGAGCGGCCGCGCCATCACCCAGCTGGAAAGGCGCACCCAGAAGTTCCGCTCCTCGTCGGCACGCCGCTCGAGCACGCGCCGCGGGACGACGCGCACGCGGTCGAGCGGGCCGGCGAGGAGGTAGAGGAGGACCGGAAGCAGCGTGACGGCCGCGAACACCGACATCGCGGGGATGATCAGACCGCCGAGCCCGAAGCCGCGCATGAACGGGAGCGGCATGGCGAGCAGCACCGCCAGCCCGATCGCGACGGCTGTGCCGCTGAAGACGATCGCCCGGCCCGCCGTCTTCATCGTGCGCACGACCGCTTCGTCCTTCGGACAGCCGTCGGCGAGCTCCTCGCGGTAGCGGTGCACGACGAGCAGCGAGTAGTCGACGGCGATCCCGAGCCCGATCAGGTTGACGAAGTTCGTGAGATACGTCGTCAGCTCGAGGAAGTTCGCGAAGATCCAGATCACGCCGAGCGTCGCTGGGATCGCCGCCGCCGCGATCATGAAGGGAATGAGGAACGCGAGCGTCCCGAAGGTGAAGGCGAGGATCACGAGAGCGATCGGGACGGCGATGAAGAGCTCGCCGACCTTCAGGTCGTCGGCGAAGACCGGGTCGAGGTCGTGCTCGATCGCAGGCTGTCCCGTGACGTAGAGCTTTCCGCCCTGGAAGTCGCCGACGGCGTCCCGGATCTCGTCGGTCGACGTCTTGACGTCCACGAGCTCGCGCTTCGACACGATCACGGCGCTCGCGACGCCGTCGCCGACGGGCTGCACCGACGCGACCCGCGCGTCGGGCACTATCGTCGCCGCCTCACGCGCGGCGCGCCGGAGCGGGGCGACGAGCTGGTCCTCGGAGCCGGCGGCGCCCTTGGCGACGAGGGTGAAGGAGCTGTTCGACTGCTGGCCGAAGTGCCCCTTGAGAACGTCCTCGACCTTCTGCGTGTCGGTTCCCGGCAGCGTGAACCGGTTCGTCAGCAGGTCGCCGAGGCCGCTCGACAGGAACCCGCCGACAAGAAAGATCACGATCCAGGCGGCCAGCACGGCCCAACGTGCACGTAGGACGAATCGTGTCAGGCGCTCCATCGCTCCCCCTTCGCTTCCGCTCTCGTCGAAGCGAACAGTCGTAGCACCGGACTGTTGTCCTTGTCAAGTATCCGATCCGTCAAGTATCATGCGCCCCGTGGCGACGCTGCGGCAAGAGCGCACGGAGAACGGCACCGCGGTCGAGGCGTGGCGCCTGCTGTTCGCGTTCCTAATGTCGCTCGACCCCTACCTCGACGGGATCGCGGGCGACTTCGGGCTCTCGAAGTCGCAGGGCCACGTGCTCTTTCTGCTCGCGCCGGGCAGGGCGCTTCCCATGTACGAGCTCGCCGACCGCCTGCGGTGCCACGCCTCGAACGTGACCGGGATCGTCGACGTGCTCGAGCAGCGAGGCCTGGTCGAGCGGCAACCCGGCGAGCGGGACCGGCGCGTGAAGATGGTCGCGGTCACCGACGAGGGCGCCGAGCTGCGCGAGCGCATGCTCGGGCAGCTCTGGCAGCCGCCGCCGGGGATCGCGGCGCTCACCGAGGACGACCAGCGCGCCCTGCGCGACGTGATGCGGCGCGTGCTCGCGCCCTGAGTCGGCGCCTCCAAGGCGGCGCTTGCGACGCCGACACTCAGCGCGCGCGGGTTTCCCGCGCGCGCGTCTGAAATTGACCGGTCGACACGATGGGACGCCAACCGAATACGCCCTAGACTCCATCCCCGCGAGGTTGGAAGGGGATTCGAGCAACGGTGGACGGAGGCCGGCCGTCGAGGTCGACACGATCACGCGCGTCTTCGAGCCGCGCCGGAAGCGCGACACGCGGGTCGTCGCGCTCGACCACGTCTCCCTGACGATCCCCGAGGGCGAGATCCACGGCCTCCTGGGCCCGAACGGGGCAGGCAAGACGACGCTCGTGAAGATCCTCTCCACCGTTCTGCTGCCGACGTCGGGGAAGGCACGCGTTCTCGGTCACGACGTCGTCGCCGAGACGAAGGCGGTACGGCCGCTGATCGGGATCGTCTTCGGCGGCGAGCGCGGGCTGTACACGCGGCTCACGGCGCGCCAGAACCTCGAGTACTGGGGCGCCCTCTACCGGCTGCCGACACGGCTCGTGAAGGAACGAACCCGGACGCTGCTCGAGCGTGTCGGCCTCTCCGAGCGCGCGGACCAGCGGGTCGAGGAGTACTCGCGCGGAATGCGACAGCGCCTCCACCTGGCCCGTGGGCTGATCGCCGACGCGAAGGTGCTCTTCCTCGACGAGCCGACGACGGGGATGGATCCGCTGGCGGCACGCGAGTTCCGGCAGCTGATCGGCGAGCTGAAGGAGGAGCGCCGCACGATCCTGCTGACGACGCACGACATGGTCGAGGCGGAGATCGTGTGCGACCGCGTCACGCTGATCGACCGCGGCAAGATCCTCGCCACCGAGACGCCCCGCTCGCTCGGGCGTGTGATCTCGCGCTACCAGCGCATCGACGTCGAGGGCGCCGACGAGTCGCTCCTCGGCGTGATCGCGGCGCTTCCGGGCGTGACCGGCGTGAGCCCGCAGGACGGCGGTGCCCGCATCGAGATCGGCGAGGAAGGCGCGGCGCGCGAGGTGCTCCGCCATCTCGTCGAGGCCGGAGTCGTTTCCGTGAAGACGTCGCTGCCGAGCCTCGAGGAGGTCTACGTCCAGCTCGTCGGCGAGCGCGGGCTCGAGCTCTGATGTCGGGCGTCCTGACCGGCTACCGCATGCAGCTGCGGATGTTCCGCGCCTACCCCGACTCGCTTTTCCCGCTGTTCATGACCCCGCTCCTGAGCGTGATCTTCCTGATGATCGTCAAGCACGCCGGACGGGCCGACTTGACGGCATACGCGGTCGTTGCGCCGGTGTTCATGGCGCTCTGGTGGGTGGCCGTCGCCGCGGCCGGGCTCGTGATCGCGGGCGACAGGTGGCACGGCGCGCTCGAGCTGCTGGTGGCGGCGCCGGTGCCCTTCCCGTTGCTCGTGTTCGGTCGGATCCTCGCGGTGACCTCGGTCGGCCTGTTCGGCTTCGTCGAGGTCTGGATCGTCTCGAAGCTGCTCTACCGCGCCGAGTTCACGGTCCACCACCCGTGGCAGTTCACGGCCACCCTCGTCGCCTCGGCGGCGACGATGGCCGCCACCGCCCTCGCGCTCTCCGCGCTGTTCGTGCTCATGCGGAACGCGATCACGTTCGTGAACTCGTCGAGCTATCCGTTCTTCGTTCTCGGCGGCGTCCTCGTGCCGGTGTCGTTTCTCCCGGGCTGGATCCAGCCCGTGTCGAGCATCGTCTTCCTCTCGTGGTCCGCCGATCTGATGCGCGCCACGCTCGCCCCCGGATCCGTGGACAAGTTCGGCTATCGCATCGCCGTGCTGGTTGGGCTCGGCGCGGTCGGACTGGCCCTCGGCTCGGCGCTCATGGTGCATGTCGTGCGCAAGGTGCGGGCGAGCGGGGAGCTCGGCTTCCAGTGAGGACGACGCTTCGGATCCTCCGGTTCTCGATGCAGTCCGGGATGCAGGACTACAAGGTGATCTACACGTGGAAGAGCTGGCTGCTCGGCTGGTACCTGCGAATCCTGGCCCAGGTCGTCTTCTTCGCGCTCATCGGCCGCCTGCTTCGCTCCGACGCGCAGGTGGAGTTCCTCCTCGTCGGCAACGCCATCATGGTCGCCGCCCAGGAGGGGATCTGGGCGCTGAACCTCGTGCTCTGGGACCGCGCTTCGGGCGTGTTGCAGCTGCTCGTGGCATCGCCGTCCAGCCCGATCGTCGTGCTTGCCGGCCGCGGCTCGTACCTGATCGGGGACGGCCTCGCGAGCGCGCTCGGCGCGCTCTTCGTCGTCGGGCCGCTGTTTCACCTCGACCTGCCCTGGCCGCGCGTGCTGCTCGTCGTCCCCCTCACGCTCCTCGTCGGGGCGTCGACGTACTGCCTCGGCACGTTCCTCGCGGGCGTGATCATCCGCTGGCGCGAGGGTCACGTGATCGTCGCCAACTTCGCGATCGCCGCTGCAATGACGGTCTGCGGCGTGAACGTGCCGCTCGCCTTCTACCCCGAGCCGCTCGAGTGGGTGGCTAACTGCCTGCCGCTCACACACGGGCTGCTCGCGATCCGCGGTGTAATCGACGGCGCCGACGCCGGCTTCATCCTCCGCCAGGCCGGGCTGGAGGCGCTCGTCGGGCTGGCATGGCTCGGCGTCGCCCTTGCGACCTTCGGCCGCTTCGTCGGTCACGGTCGCCGCGACGGCTCCCTCGAGTTCGCAACGTAGTCTCGTGAGGGCCTTCCGGGCGGCGTTCCGGCTCCAGCTGCGCGTGGTCGTGACCGAGCCGGACTACGTCATGCCGCTCGCGACGGTGCCGCTCTATGCCGTCACGTTCCTCGCGATCGTGCGCCAGGCCGGGCTCGAGCTCGTCGTCGGCCTCGGCTGGCTCGCGCTCGCGCTGGTCACGTTCGACCGCCTGGCCGAGAGCGGCCGGAGAGATGGTTCGATCGAGTTCGGCAACTGACCGGGAGGGCGGAGATGCTCATCGAGCACCAGGGCAAGCGACCGACCGTGGCGGCGTCCGCATACGTCGCCCCGACCGCGGTCGTCTGCGGCGACGTGACGGTCGGCGAGGAGGCACGCGTGCTGTTCGGCGCGGTCGTAACCGCCGACGGAGGGCCGGTCGAGCTCGGCGCGCGGGCGATCGTGATGGAGAACGCGCTGATCCGCGGCCGAGACGCTCATGCGGCGCGCATCGGCGACAACGTCGTCGTCGGGCCGCACGCGCACGTGAACGGCGCAGTCGTCGAGGCGAACGCGTTTCTCGCCACCGGCGTCTCGGTCTTCCCGGGCGCGCGCATCGGCGCCGGAGCTGAGATCCGGATCAACGGCGTCGTCCACGTCAACAGCACGATCCCGCCCGACGGGCTCGTCCCGATCGGCTGGGTCGCGGTCGGCGATCCCGCCGATGTGTTCCCGCCCGGCGAGCACGAGCGGATCTGGGCGATCCAGGAAGGCCTCGACTTCCCGCGCACCGTCTTTGGCCTCCCACGCGCGCCGGCAAACGAGCTGATGCCGGAGGTCGCGCGCCGCTACGCCGAGCTCTTCGGCCGCCACCGGGACGACCGCAGGCTCACGAAGTGAGTGGCAGCGCCGCAGCGAGCGCGGCGTCGGCCTCCAGCTCCATCGGCCGCACACCCAGAGAGGCGAAGAGGCGCTTGGCCTCTCGGGCGGCCTCCGCATCCGAGGCCGCACGTGCGACTCCGAGCAGGCACTGAGCGCGCTCGAGCACGAACGGGAAGCTCTGCCACCGTTCCGCCGCCTCGAGGTAGAGCCGCGCCGACTCGGCTGCCTCGCCGCGTGCCTCCGCGAGGATGGCCCGAATGGTGGCGCTGACGTG
>JBKOYJ010000065.1:0-22427 GCA_046725345.1 Actinomycetota bacterium
GACGAGCGGGCCGCGGCAAGCGCAGCCGCAGCGAGCAGCGAGACGCACGCCAGGGCCTTGTACGTCCACGCCGCGGCGTCCTCGGAGTCGCCGGCGGCGCGGGCGAGGGGCTCGGAGGCGAGCGTGAACGCGGGGCCGTACACCGACGAGACCTCGCGCCAGTCGGCACCGACGAACGGGAAGGCCGGGTCGGCGGGAAAGTCCGCCGGCACGTCGCGGTACGGGTTGCCCCCGTGCACGGACGCGATCCGGCCGTAATCCCAGTACGTCCAGGCGTCGGTGGAGAGCAGCAGCGGCGCGGCGAGCGGCGCCAGCTGGATCGCCGCACCGAGCGCAGCCACGACCGCGGCCGGCGGCCCAGGACGCTTCGCCAGCACGGCGACTCCCGCGGCGTACGCTACGAACGCGCCGGCGGCGGCGGCGAGGAACGCCCAGGCGAGTGCGGCGTCGCCGTTCGTCGCTCCGCCCTCCTGAGCGGCGACAGGCGAGTCGGACGGCCATGCAAGGCCGGCGCAGACGCACACGAGGAGGAACGCCACTGCGCCCGCAGCCACGACCGCACCGCTCGTCGGTGACCGTCGGCGGCGCAAGCGGCGCTTAGGGCGGCGGAGGCGGCGTTACCTGCGTCGGCGGAGTTGTCGGCGGCGAGACGGGAGGCGAGGTCGGTTGAGGCGAGTAGTCGTTGGAGTACCCGCTCGAGTAGTTGTAGGTGATCGCCTTCGGCGCCGGCGAGAACGAGCGCCAAATCGGCGCGCGCGTGGGCGTGGGCCACTCGATCACCTGCGCGTGCTCGAGCGCGACCGACATGAACCGCGCCCAGATCTGCGCAGGGAAGGTCCCGCCCGCGACGGCGATCCCGTGCACATTGAGCATGGGTATGCGGCCGCTCAGGTGTCCGACCCAGACCGTCGTCTCGAGATTCGGGGTGTAGCCGCAGAACCAGGCGTCGGCGTGATCGTCCGTCGTCCCGGTCTTGCCCGCCGCCGGCCGTCCGATTTGAGCCGCCGTGCCCGTGCCGCTGAGGACGTTCTGCTCGAGGATCTTCGTCACCTCCGCCGCAACCCAGTCGGCGATCACACGCTGCCGGCGGATGGTTCCCCAGCCCGCCTTGCGATCGACCGTGCCGTCGGGCAGCACCACCTTCCAGATCGCGCGGGGGACGGAATAGACGCCTCCGGCGGCGAGCGTGGCGTACGCCGACGCCAGCTCGAGCGGCGAGACGGAGGCCGACCCGAGGCCGAGCGAGGGCACCATCGGAAGCGGCGAGCGGTCGACGCCGAGCCGGCGCGCCATCTGAGCAACCTTCCGCGGACCGACGTCCAGCGTGAGCTGGGCGTACACGGTGTTGTCGGATCGAAGCGTCGCGGACGTGACCGTCGACGGCCCGTACGCCGTGCCGTCGTACGTCGACACCGGCCAAGGCTTGCCCCCATCGCTCGGCTGGTACGTGAACGGGGCCGACACGTACGTGGTCCAGTCGGGGTTGATGCCCTCGCTGATCGCGGCGGTGAGCACGAAGGTCTTGAAGGTCGAGCCGGCCTGGCGGCGCGCCTGGGTCGCCAGGTTGAACTGATTCCCCGTCCGACGGGTGACGCCGACCATCGCCCGGATCGCGCCGTCGCTCGGATCGATCGAGACGAGCGCGGCGTCCGGATCGCTCCGGTAATAGAGCGTGTTCCGGATCGCCCTCGTTGCGGCCACCTGCAGCCGTGGGTCGATCGTCGTGTAGATCTTGAGCCCGCCCGAGCGCACCTTGTTGAGCCCGTACCGCTTCACGAGCAGGTCGCGGACGTACGCGAAGAAGTAGGGCTCGCGGATGCGCTCGTACAGCCTGCCCGGCCGCAGTCTGACCCGCTTCCTGACCGCGGCGCGGTAGCCCGTGAGGTCGATGCGGCGGGTCTCGAGCAGCGCGCGCAAGACCTCGTTACGCCGAGCTCGCGCACGGGCCGGGTGCTGGAACGGGTCGTAGACCGTGGGCGCCTGAGGCAGTCCGGCCAGGAGCGCGGCCTGGGCGAGCGTCAGCTTCCGTGCCGGTCGAGAGAAGTACGTCTGCGAAGCCGCTTCGATCCCGTATGCGTGGTTGCCGTAGAACACCTGGTTCAGGTACGTACGGAGGATGCGCCGCTTCGACCAGCGGTCGTTGAGCTTCAGCGCCAGACACGCCTCGCGCAGCTTCCGCGTCAGCGTGCGCTCGCGCTGGTCGTAGAGGTTGCGAACGAGCTGCTGCGTGATCGTCGAGCCGCCCTCAACCGCCCGCCCTGCGCGGATGTCGGCCCAGAGGGCACGCGCGATGCCCTCGGGGTCGATGCCGCGGTGCTCGTAGAAGCGCCTGTCCTCGATTGCGACGGTCGCCCTCTTGATCCAGGGACTCATCTGCCGCCAGGCCACCGGCTGACGGTTACGTTCGGACGGAATCGCGCCGAGGCTCGAGCCGTCCGCCGCGTAGACGAACGAGTTCTGACCGATGCGGACCGAGCGAAGATGGGAGAGGTCGCAGCCGGAGCCGCCAACGGTCGCCGCCGCCGTGAAACCGCCCACCGCGAGCGCGACGAAGAGAACCAGCAAGCCCGCGATCGCGAGCAGGACGACCTTCCGCCGGCGGGCCGTTGCCCGGGCGCGCTTGCGCTGGCGGCGGCGGCGTCCCTGCAGCGCCTCGACGGGAAGGCGGTCGTCGCGGTGGCGGGGGCTCATGCAAGCAGGCCCGCGGAGCGCAGGCGCTCGTGCGCCCGCAGCCGAAGCTCACGCTCGAGGCGGACCGCCTCGGCCTCGTCGCCGGCGCGCGCGCGCAACGTCAGCGACACGCGGTCCCCGAGCGCGCTGACGTAGACGTCGGCGTCGCGCTCGCCCGCAGCTTCTTCCCGCAGCAGGTCGACCACGCGCCGGAGCTCCTGGGTGAGCGGCACCTGCACCGTGACCTCGGCCATCTTCTCGCGGCTGACGATCGTCGAGTTGCGGATGGTATCCGAGGCCAGGCGCGTGTTCGGGATCACCAGCCGGCTCTCGTTCTCGAGCCGGATGAACGTGTACGTGAGCCCGATCTCCTCGACCACGCCGGCGTCGCCCGCGATCTCGATCGCGTCTCCGATCCGGACTGGCTGCGTGAAGGCGATCACGATTCCGGCCACGAAGTTCGACAGCGTCGTCTGCGCCGCGAACCCGACGACAAGGCCGAGCACGGCAGACGACGCGAGAATGCCGCCTGCGATCGGGCGAACGCCCGGAACCGCGAGCAGCGCCGACAGCAGGCCCACCGCGAAGATCGCGACGGCGACCGTGCGCCGCAGCACGCGGTAGCGCGTGACCGCCTCCGGCGGGAAGGTGCGACGGCCGAGCGAACGGTCGGCGAGGCGCGCCGTAGCGGCGGTCACGAGGAGGACCGCGGCCACGACGAGCAGACGCTCCCAGGCCGGCATGGGCGCGTATTCGACACGCGTCGGAGCGATCCTCAGCGGGCGAGGCCACGGCTATCATCGCCGCCGACGTGGGCGCGGAGGCACCGCTGCAGGAAGCGCAAGCCACGTCGGCGCTCCCACGGTTCGCCGCAGCGCCCTCGTGATCGACGTTCCGGCGACGGCGCGCAGCGACACGCGCCTTGCGGTCTGGCTTGGGTTCGTGACGGTCTTCATTGCGCTGCAGTACGCCGGGCGGACGGCGGGGCCGCCGCCGAGCGACTTGCTCTACCGCTGGAGCCTGTTCGGCGAGGGACTCGTGCAGGTGGGGTTCACGCTCGCGCTCACGATCGGGATTGCGTGGGAGGGGCCGGTCCGCGACTTCCTGGCCATCCGTCGACCGGGCGCGTGGGGCACCGCCGTGAAGGTCGCCGGCGCCATCTTCATCGCAATCATCGTGGTCGCCGGAGCGCTCGAGCCGGTCCTGCACGCGAGCGAGGAGCAGGGCTTCGTCCCCGATCGCTGGGACCCCTCACGCGCGGCGCCCTTCGCGGCGAACTTCGTCCTCGTCGCCGCCCTCTTCCCGATCACGGAGGAGCTCTTCTTCCGCGGCGCCGGCTTCGCCGTGCTCGCCCGCTTCGGGCGCGTCGCGGCGGTCATCGGCGTGGGCATCTTCTTCGGCCTCGCGCACGGCCTGATCAACGCGCTGCCGATCCTCGTGGCATTCGGCATCGCGCTCACCTGGCTTCGGGAGCGGTCTCGAAGCGTCCTCCCGTGCATCGCCCTGCACGCCGCGTTCAACACCTTCGCGCTACTGGGCGCGGTGCTTACCTAGGCTGGCGGCGATGAGCACCCAGGATCCTGTCATCCGCCAGCTCCGCGAACAGCTCTCGGATCTCGATCGCTCGATCGTCGAGGCAATCAACGCCCGCCTCAAGCTCGTCGCGCAGTTGAAGCGGTACAAGGAGTCGCGAGGAATCGAGTTCGTCGATCCCGACCGCGAGGAGTGGATGCTCCAGTACCTGACCCGGGCCAACCGCGGCCCGCTGACGCGAGACGGACTGCGCGAGATCTACGACGAGCTGCTCGCGCTTACAAAACGCGAGGTAGACCGCGGAGCAGACGCCGCGGACTGAGCCTGGACAGCGGCCTCCAAAGCGCGCGAAGACCGCGCTCTTCGCGCGCGCTCACCCGAGCGAAGCGAAGCGTCTAACTCGTCGAGCGGGAAGAGCGCAGCTCTTCCCGCTTCATTCGTCGTCTTCTTCGACGGCGAACTCGTCGGGACTGACGTTGTCGAGGAAGCGGCGGAACTCGGCCACCATCTCCTCCTCCTGCACCTCCTCGCCCTCGAACTCGATCGCGGACTCCTCGATCACCTCGTCGGCGACGAAGATCGGGGCGTCCGCGCGCAGCGCGAGCGCGATCGCGTCGGAGGGTCTGGAGTCGATCTGGATCTCGGAGCCGTTCTGCTGAACCGTGATCTCGGCGAAGAAGGTGTTCTCGCGCAGCTCGGTGACCGTAATGCGGACGACCTGGGCCTCGAGCTGGGTGAGGATGTCGGTCACGAGGTCGTGGGTCATCGGCCGGGGCGTCGACGCGCCCTGGAGGCGCATCAGGATCGCCGCGGCCTCCGGATGTCCGATCCAGATGGGGAGGAACTTGCTCCCCTCGGCCGTCTTCAGCAGGACGATCGGCTGCTTGCCCACGAGGTCGAAGCTGACGCCGTAGATGACCATCTCGTGCATCCTCGTCCGATGATAGCTCCGGCCTCTTCCGTCAAACGTCCGCACGAACGGTCCGTGGGGGAGCCTTTCGTAGACGCATCCGCCGCCGCGACCGACATGGCGGGCGCGGCTCACAGACGCCTTCGGCAGAGCACTCCGCCGAAAGTCGTCATGGCCCGCCGACGGCGGGCCGGACTTTCGGTGGGGTAATGGGCGATCCTGGATTCGAACCAGGGACCTCCGCCTTATCAGAGCGGCGCTCTAACCGACTGAGCTAATCGCCCGCGCGGCGGTCGATTCTAGCGCCACCCTCACGCGAGCCGGTGTCGCCGCGCCAGGTGAGCACCGGCGGCAGCGGCACGTTCCCGTGGCGCAGCAGGGATCGCGTGCGGCCGTCGCGTCGCCCGTTTGCGCGCAACTCCTGATTACCGTCGAGCGAGTCCCCGTCGCGCCAGGCGTACATACGCCCACAACGGGCGGGCGGGACCGGCGGTTACGCGCGGGCCGCTCGCTCGAGCGCCTCCGCGAGCTCGGCGAGCTCGTACTCGTCGGCGAACGGCAGCTCGATGCGGTCGACGAGGACCCGCGCCGGCCTCCCTGTCAGCCGCTCCGCCGCGCTACGCGCTCGCTCGGCCAGCCCGGGGTCGACGCCGCCTGCACGTCCGCGTGGACGTCTCGTCGCCGCGCCGGCTTCTCGCGCGGCGCGCTCGGCCGCGCGCACCGAGAGCCCGCGACGCACGATGCGACGGGCGAGCGCGCGGCGGCCCTCGTGGTCGGGAACGGCGAGCACCGCGCGCGCGTGGCCTTCGGACAGCCGGCCGTCCTCGACGAGCTCGAGGACGTCTTCGGACAGGTCGAGCAGGCGGAGCCGGTTCGAGACGGCCGGCTTCGACCGGCCTACGCGTCTCGCGACGTCGCCGAGGTCGAGGTCGAACTCGTCGAGCAGCACGGCGTAGGCGCGGGCCTCCTCGACCGGCGAGAGCTGCTCGCGGGCGACGTTCTCGACGAGCCCGAGGACGAGCGACTCGCGGTCGTCCGCCTCGCGAACGATCGCCGGAACGATCGACAGGCCGGCCTCGCGAGCGGCGCGCCAGCGGCGTTCTCCGGCGATGAGCTCGTAGCCGCCGCCGGCCCGCGGACGGACGACCACGGGCTGCAGCACCCCGGCCGCGCGGACCGACTCCGCCAGGCCGTGGCTCGCCTCGGCGTCGAAGCGCCGGCGCGGCTGGCGGCCGCTCGGACGGATTTCCTTCACGGACAGCTCCGCGAGCGACCCTGCCTCACCGCCGCCGATGAGGACGTCGAGACCCCGGCCGAGGCCTCTTCTAGGAACGGCCGGCAAGCTCCATCGCCACCTTCCAGTACGCGTCCGCGCCGGCCGAGCGCGGGTCGTAGAGGATGGCCGGCTGCCCGTGGCTCGGCGCCTCCGCCAGGCGGACGGAGCGCGGAATGACCGTCTCGAAGACGAGCGGGCCGAAGTGGCGGCGCACCTCCGCCGCGACGTCAACCGCGAGACGCGTCCGTGCGTCGACCATCGTCAGCAGCAGGCCCGCGAGCTCCAGGCGAGCGTTGAGCCGTGCGCGCACGAGCTCGACCGAGCGGACGAGCTGCGACAGCCCCTCGAGCGCGTAGTACTCCGCCTGCACCGGCACCAGCACTCGATCCGCGGCGGCGAGCGCGTTGACCGTGAGCGGTCCAAGCGAGGGCGGGCAGTCGAGGAAGACGAAGCGCCAGCGCTCGCGGACGCCGTTCAGCGCCCCGGCGAGATAGGTATCGCCGTCCTCGCGGCGGGCGAGCTCGACGACCGCTCCGGCGAGGTCGGCTGTTGCCGGAACGAGGTCGAGGTTCTCCAGCGCCGTCGGACGCACGAGGCCGGCCAGCGGAGCGCCGTCGAGCAGGTCGTAGCTCGAGCTGCCGTTCGCGCGAGCACCGAGGCCGGAGGTCGCGTTCGCCTGCGGGTCGAGGTCGATCACGAGGGCGCGCTCGCCCGCCTGGGCAAGACACGCGGCGAGGTTGACGGCAGTCGTCGTCTTTCCGACTCCGCCCTTCTGGTTCGCGAGCGCGTAGATCCGTCCCGCCACGCCGGCGAGGGTACTCAGGCCAGTGGACGTTTCCTCGCGACGCCAGGGCGTCTCGGGAAGCCTTCAGGCGTCGGTGCGAGCTTGGCGAGGACGACGAATCCGCCGTCGGCGTCCCGGATCTCACCGGCGAGACGACCCGCGACGGTCCCGACTGCGCCGATGTCGACGCGCGGCCCGACCCAGAGGATGACGCCGCCACCCGGTCGAACGAGCGGCAGGCACCATTCAGCCGCTACGGGTGGCGGTGCGAGCGCCTTTGCCAGCGCGAGACCGTATTCGTCGGTGGGCTGTTCCTCGGCGCGGCCGTGGACGACGCGCGCGTTCGGCAAGCGGGCCGCCCAGTGCTCGAGGAACTCGGCCCGCCGCCGGCTCGCCTCGAGCAAGCTGAACTCGTACTCCGGAAACTGCACAGCCAGCGGGATCCCCGGCGCCCCGTTCCCCGAGCCGACGTCGACGATCGGCCCGTCGAAGCTCGGAACGATTCCTTCCGCACGAAGGCTGTCCTCGACGAGCACACGCCGCGCCTCGGCCGGGTCCCGGAGCGCGGTGAGACCCGGGGTCGAGACGACCGCTCTCAGCCAGGCATCAAGCAGGCTCGATGACGACGTAGCGCGCTGGCTCCGATCCCTCGCTCCGCGTCTCGACGCCGTCGAGCTCCGCGAGCCGAAGGTGGACGATCTTGCGCTCGGCGGGCGCCATCGGCTCGAGCGCGACCTCCTCGCCGCTTCGCCGGACGCGCTCCGCCGTCCGATCGGCGAGTGACTCGAGCATCGCGCGACGCCGCTCGCGATAACCAGCCGCGTCGACGACGATCTCCTTCCGAGCATCGCGCGCCTCACGCATGACGATTGCGTTCGCCAGGTGCTGAAGCGCGTCGATGGTCTGCCCGTGCCGGCCGATCAGGAGACCGAGCTCCGAGCCGGCACACGTGACCGTGACCGCCTCGTCGGCCTCGACCACGTCGACGCGACAGCGAACGCCGAGCGCCGCTGTGACTCGCTCGACCAGCTCCCGCATGCTCGCCGCGAGTGCGCTCTCGTCGGGTGGGGCGGCCGGTGCTGCGACCGCACCGGGCGGAACCGTTGCGACCACGCGTGCTGGCGAGTACCCCACGCCGAGGAGCCCGCGCTCGCCCTCAGTCAGCACCTCGAACGAGACGGCCGACCGGTCGAGCCCCGGGTGGAGTCGCTCGAGCTCGCGGAGCGCGCTCCACTTCGCCTCACCGACCGTCTCACCGGTCGCCTCGATCTCGACCGGCTGCTCCAACTAGCGCCGCGCCTTCTTCTTCCGCCGCACCTTGCGCACCTGCTTGGGTGCAGCAGCCTTCGCCGGTGCGGCCTCCGGCTCGGCCGGTTTCTCAGCCGCAGGAGTCCGAGAGGTTCGCTTCGGCGGCGCGGCCGGCTTCGGCATCAGGCGGCGGGTGACGATGCCCTGGCCGGTTGTCCACAGGTTCGTCGTGACCCAGTAGAGGACGAGGCCTGCAGGGAAGTTGAGGATGAAGAACAGGAACGTCAGCGGCAGGATCAGCATGATCATCCGCTGCGTCCGGTCCATCGTCGTCGACATCAGCAACGTCGACGTCGTCTGACTGATCGCGTAGATCGCGAGCAGCAGGTAGCCGGACCAGTGGGCGTTCGCAGGGTCGGTGATGTCCGGGACGATCCCGAGCCAGGAGAGATCGCCGCCAGGATGCGACTTCGCGAACGTACGGAGGACGAAGTAGAGCGAGATGAAGACCGGGATCTGCGCGACGATCGGCAGGCAGGAGGCCGCGGGGTTGATGCGGTTCTCCTTGTAGAACTTCATCAGCTCCTCGTTCATCCGCTGGCGGTCGCCCTTGTACTTGCGCTGGATCTCCTTCATCTGGGGCGCGTGCGCCTGCAGGTTCTGCATCGAGTGGATCTGGCGGATCGTCAGCGGCACGAGCAGCATCCGGACGAGGATCGTCAGCACGACGACGGCCCACGCCCACGGGAGGCCGATCGGCCCGTGGAGCCATTCGAGGACGTTGCGGAGGAGGTCCTCGAACGGGCTGAGCGGGTTGGAGACGGCGATCACGCCCGGCCGGCCTTCACGCGCGTGAACAGCGTTTGGTCCTCGACGTAGTCGACGCCGCCGTGGCTCCAGGGGTGGCAGCGCAGCAGCCGCCAGCAGGCGAGTACGGCGCCACGGGCGAGGCCGTATCTGCTGAAGGCGTCTAGGGCGTACTGCGAGCAGGAGGGGTGGTACTTGCAGCTCCCGCCGACGAGCGGGCCGAGCAGCAACCTGTACGCCCGCACGAGACCGATGCCGAGATACTTCAAAGAGCCGCCTTCGTCACAATCTCGCGCACGCGGTCTTGTACCCAGCCGAAGCCGCGAGCCTCCATCGCCTCGGCGAGCCCGGGCCGCGCGATCAGCACGTAGTCACGGCCGGGCCGGATCTCCGGCAGCAGGCCGCGCCACGCTTCTCGTAGTCGCCGCTTGACGCGGTTGCGGACGACGGAGCCGCCCAGCGACTTCGGGACCGCGAGGCCGAGCCTCGCGTCGCCGCCCTCCTCCTCGTGCGCGAACGAGTACAGGATCAGGAAGCGCGTCGAGACGGAGCGGCCGTGGCGGTAGACCGCGTCGAAGTCGCGTGAGCGCGAGAGGCGGTAGCGGCGCTGCACGTGCGGCGCGCGATCAGGCAGAGAGCCGCTTGCGTCCCTTGGCGCGGCGGTGCTTGAGGATCGCGCGACCGGCCCGCGTCGCCATGCGAGCGCGAAATCCATGCCGGCGCTTCCGCCTGCGCACGTTGGGCTGGTAGGTCCGCTTCATGCCGAAAGAACAGGTGCTGGGAGGCGCCCGTCGGCGCGGCGGCCAGTATAGACGAGGGCCTTCCGCGAATCCGTTTGCGAGTTGTTGTCCACAGCGCTCGTGGGCGTGGAGCCGAGCCAAATCGAAGCCACTTTTCCCCAGCTTCGTCCACAGGTGTGGAGATGAAGGAGCTCGCAACAAATGCCTGCAAATCGGCCTCTTTTTGAGGCTCGGGAGACGGCGGGCGACACGTTGTCGCCCCCAGGTGGACGCTGCTATATTCGGCCCTCGCTTTTGGCCGCCGAGGGATCTCCAGCACAGTGCCGCAGCCACTCGAGCTGACCGCCGAGACCCTCTGGACGGAGGTAGCCGGCCGACTGCAGGGAGCCCTCAACGAGACCACCTACCGCACGTGGTTCGCAGACGCCGGCGGCGACGAGCTGACCGACGACACCTTCGTGCTCTCGGTCCCGAACGACTTCACGCGCGAGTGGATCGAGGGACACTTCCTCGCGCTCCTACGCGCGATCGTGCGCGAGGTGTCCGAGCGTGACCTACGCATCCAACTGACGGTTCCCGACATGCCCGCGATCGAATTCGCGCACGAGGCGCAGCCGACGCAGACGAGCACCGTCAACGGCGGGCTCAATGCCAAGTACACCTTCGACCTCTTTGTGATCGGCTCCTCGAACCGCTTCGCGCACGCCGCGGCGCTCGCGGTCGCCGAGGCGCCCGCACAGGCCTACAACCCGCTCTTCATCTACGGGGGCACCGGCCTCGGCAAGACGCACCTGTTGCAGGCGATCGCGCACTACGCGGTCGAGCACACCGGTCACCTCTCCGTGCGCTACGTGACCAGCGAGACGTTCATGAACGACTTCATCAACTCACTGCGCGACAAGCGGATCGAGGGGTTCAAGCAGCGCTACCGCACGTACGACCTGCTCCTCGTGGACGACATCCAGTTCTTCGAGAACAAGGAGCGGATCCAGGAGGAGTTCTTCCACACCTTCAACTCGCTCCACGAAGCGGGAAGTCAGATCGTGATCTCGTCCGACCGCCCTCCGCGCGAGATCTCGACCCTGGAGGCGCGCCTGCGCTCGCGCTTCGAGTGGGGGCTGATCACCGACGTGCAGCCGCCCGACCTCGAGACGCGCATCGCGATCCTGCGCAAGAAGGTCAACACCGATCGCGTCGAGTTGGCCGACCCGGAGCTCCTGACGTTCATCGCCGGGCGCATCTCCTCCAACATCCGGGAACTCGAAGGTGCCCTGACAAGGGTGCTCGCCTTCTCCTCCCTGACCGGTCGCCCGCTGACCGTGGAGACCGCGCAGGAGGTGCTCAAGGACGTGTTCCCGCAGGGCGAGGCCGCCCAGGTCTCGATCGATCGCATCCAGGAGGCCGTCTCCGACCGCTTCGGTCTCTCGCGCGCGGAGCTCTGCGGCGACAAGCGGTCGCAGAGCATCGTGTATCCCAGGCAGGTGGCGATGTACCTCTCGCGCGAGCTCACCGACTCGTCGCTGCCGAAGATCGGCAAGGAGTTCGGCGGCCGTGATCACACCACCGTCATCCACGCGACCTCCAAGATCGCGCGGCTGATCCGTGAGGACAGGTCTGTCTACAACCTGGTGCAAGAACTGACCGCACGTGTGAAACAGGTCCGCTGACGGCGTGCCTGTCGCGGTCGTAGCTTCAACAGACGTGGGAAACCCCACCTTGTCCCCGACAGCCATCCACGGCCGAAACGGCCACTCCGAGCCGTCCGCGGCCGTCTTCCCCGTCGTCCACACTCTCTATGACTACGACGAGAGGATTCAGAGATGATCGAAGCAGACATCGCGGTGGACTCGGAGATGGCGGTCACGTGTGGGCGGGACGAGCTGGCGCAGGCTCTCGGCGTCGTGTCGCGCGCCGTCTCCACACGCACGGCGGTACAGGTCCTCCTCGGTGTCCTGCTTCGTGCCGAGAACGGGCGACTCCATCTTGCCGCCACCGACATGGAGCTCTCGCTTCGAGCTTCGCTGGAGGCGGATGTGTCGGCGGAGGGCTCGGCCGTCGTCCCCGGCCGGCTGCTCGTGGACATTGTCCGCCTGCTTCCCTCGGCCGAGGTCTCGCTTACGTTCCGGCCCGAGGAGGGCGTCGTCACGCTCGAGTCCGGAACTGCGGGCTACCGGCTGAACACGTACAGCGCGGACGACTTTCCGCGCCTGCCCGACATCGAGTCGGTCTCGGCGTTCTCGGTCGAGAGGGCCGCGCTGCTCGAGACCGCCACGCGAGTCGCGCGCTCGGCGTCGCGTGACGAGTCGCGCCCGGTGCTCACCGGCATCCTCGTCCGCTTCGAGGAGGAGAAGGTGGTCATGGCGGCGACCGACTCCTACCGCCTTTCCGTGAAGGAGACGCCCCTCGCCGCCGCGGGACCGGAGCTCGAGGCAATCGTGCCGGCGCGCGCGCTCGCCGAACTGAGCCGGATCGCGCAGACGGGAGAGACGATCTCGCTCGGCGTGCACGAAAACCAGGTTGTCTTCGAGTCCGACGGCGTGTGGTTGACGACGCGCCGGATCGACGGTCAGTTCCCGAACTACCGGCAGCTCCTGCCCGAGAGCTTCGAGCACGAGCTGCGGCTCCCTCGTGCGGAGGTGCTGGACGTCGTCCGCCGGATCGCGGTCGTGCTGCAGCGCCAGAACCCACTCGAGCTCTCGTTCGCAGAGGGAGAGCTGACCGTCGCGGCGCGAATGCCGGACGTGGGGGAGGCGAAGGAGTCGGTTCCCGCGCCCTACTCCGGCGAGCCGATGAAGATCGGGTTCAACGCGGAGTTCCTGCGGGAGGGTCTGGAGTCGATCGCTAGCGACGAGGTTCGGCTGAAGCTGATCAGTCCGTTGCGACCGGCCGTGCTCCAGGGCGAAGACGACGATTTCACGTATCTCGTCATGCCGATCCGGCTCCCGGGCTGATCGTCTCGACGCTCTCGCTGGCGGACTTCCGTTCGTACGCGCGTCTCGAGGTGGAGTTCGAGCCGGGGCTCGTGCTCGTCGTCGGTCCGAACGGCGCGGGGAAGACGAATCTCCTCGAGGCGCTGCACGTCGGCACACAGGGCTTCTCGCCTCGCACTCGCGCCGACTCGCAGCTGATCCGGTTCGGCGCCTCTGCAGCTCGTGTCGCCGTCACGGGAACGCAGGCCGGAGCGGTGCCGGTGGAGGTCGAGGTCGTGCTACGTCAGGGGGTGGGAAAGCGGGGTTCGCTGAACGGCGCGCGTCTGCGCGCTGCCGAGCAGCTTCGCGCCGAGCTCGCGACGCTCGTGTTCACCCCCGATCGGCTCGCGGTCGTCAAGGGGCCGCCGGCCGTGCGGCGTGCGTATCTAGACCGCGCGCTCGGCCGCCTGCTTCCTGCGCGAGGTGCGCTGCCGGCGGCCTACGGGGCCGCCCTCGGCCAGCGAAACGCGGCGATCCGGCGGATCACGCTCGGGCTCTCGTCGCGCGACGCGCTGTCGCCGTGGACGTCGCGGGTGGCCGAGCTCGGAGCTCAGCTCGTGGCGGCCCGCCGTGAGACGCTCGATTTCCTCGCGCCGGCCTTCGAGACCAGGGCCTCCCAGCTCGCGGTGCCGGCGGCGAGCCTCGAGTACGTGGGCGAGCCCGTCACGGAGGCTGCCCTCGCCGACCGCGTCGACCGCGATCTTCAGCGGGGCGCGACCGGCGCGGGGCCGCATCTGGACGACGTCGCGATCCGCGCGGAGCGCCGCGAGCTGCGGCTGTACGGCTCGCAGGGCGAGCAGCGCCTGGCTGTGCTCGCGCTGCTTCTGGCCGAGGCGGATGTCCTCGCCGCTCGCCGCACCGTGCCGCCGCTGCTCCTCCTCGACGACGTCCTCTCCGAGCTCGACGACGAGCGCCGGGAGGCCCTGCTAAGCCGCCTTCCTGACGGGGCGCAGGCGATCGTGACGGCGACGAGCGACTCGCTCGCGCCGGTAGCTCCCGACCAGGTGCTGGAGGTCTCGCCCGGCGTGGCGAGGGCGCGCGCATGAAGCGAATCGGAGAGGATGTCGCTCATCAGCTGACGCGTCTCGGTCCGCAGGGAGCGATCGGAGAGATCGTAGACGCGTGGCCGCTGGCGGTGGGCGAGACGATTGCGCGGAACGCCTGGCCCGCGCGGGTCGGGCGGGACCGGACGCTCCACGTGGCGGCGGCCTCGTCAGCGTGGGCGTTCGAGCTCACGCAGCTCGGGCCGGAGATCCTCGCGCGCCTGCGCGACTCGCTCGCCGACGATGTCGCGCCGCGCGCGCTCCGGTTCGCGCCGGGACGCTTGCCGGAGCCGTCGTCACCCTCGTCCGGCGCGGCCTCGGGCCGTGCGGTGACCGTCGCCGAGCCGACCGCCGAGGAGCGTGAGCTGGCGGCCCGGCTCGCCTCCGAGATCGAAGACGACGCGCTCCGAGACGTCGTCGCTCGCGCCGCCGCCGCCAGCCTCGCGCGTGCCGCCGAGTCGCCTGGCCGGGCGACGGTTCCGACCGGCGCTTCTGATAGACTTCGTGGGCCTGCAAGTCGCTGAATTGCAGGGATTTTTTATGGCCGAAACGACCTATACCGCTAAGGACATCACCGTCCTCGAAGGTCTCGAGCCGGTGCGTTTGCGACCCGGCATGTACATCGGCTCAACCGGTGCTCGGGGCCTGCACCACCTCGTCTACGAGTGTGTCGACAACGCCGTCGACGAGGCCCTGGCGGGAAGGAACGACCGCATCGAGGTCACGCTGCACCCGGACGACTCGGTGACGGTGCGTGACTGGGGGTCGGGCATTCCCGTCGACGTGATGCCCGAGCAAGGTCTGCCTGCGCTGACCGTGGTCCTGACGAAGCTTCATGCCGGCGGGAAGTTCGGCGGCGAGGGCTACAAGGTCTCGGGCGGCTTGCACGGCGTCGGCGTCTCCGTCGTGAACGCCCTCTCCGAGCGACTCGTCGCCGAGGTACGGCGTGACGGCAAGGTCTACCGCCAGGAGTTCGTTCGCGGCGAGCCGACCTCGGACATGGAAGTGGTCGGAAAGGCAGACCGAGGCGACACCGGGACGACGATCAGCTTCCTGCCCGACTCCGAGGTCTTCGACGAGCTCGAGTTCTCCGCCGAGACGCTGGAGCAGCGGCTCCGCGAGACTGCGTTCCTCACGCGCGGGCTTCGGATCGTGCTGACGGACGAGCGAGCCGACGGCAAGCGCTCCGAGTTCTACTACGAAGGCGGGATCCGCGACTTCGTCGCCTACGTCAACGAAGCGAAGGACCCCATCCACAAGCACGTCGTCTACTTCGAGGGTGCGAGCGACGAGGGCCAGGTCGAGGTCGCGATGCAGTGGAACACGAAGTACG
Organism: Actinomycetota bacterium; assembly: GCA_046725345.1. GTDB lineage: Bacteria > Actinomycetota > Thermoleophilia > Gaiellales > Gaiellaceae > JBKOYJ01. The sequence continues at coordinate 15,314 of JBKOYJ010000065.1, forward strand.
TCGAGTCCGTCTACTCGTTCGCGAACAACATCAACACCCACGAGGGCGGGAGCCACCTGTCCGGGTTCAACGCAGCGCTCACCCGGACGATCAACCGCTTCGCCCGTGAGCAGGGCCTGCTGAAGGAGAAGGAGGACAACCTCGAGGGCGAGGACGTCCGCGAGGGCCTCGCCGCCGTGGTGTCCGTGAAGCTCCAGCACCCCCAGTTCGAGGGGCAGACGAAGACGAAGCTCGGCAACCCCTGGGTACGCGGCTTCGTCGAGCAGACGGTGAACGCCAGGCTGGCCGAGTTCCTCGAGGAGCATCCCACCGACACCAAGCAGATCATCCAGAAGGCGATCTCGGCAGCTCGGGCGCGGCAGGCCGCTCGCAAAGCGCGCGAGCTCACGCGCCGGAAGGGCGCCTTCGGCGGCGAGATCGCGAAGAAGTTCGCCGACTGCCAGGTTCGCGACCCGGAGCTGGCCGAGCTGTTCATCGTCGAGGGAAACTCAGCTGGCGGCGCCGCCAAGGAAGCGCGCGACAAGTCGAATCAAGCGATCCTGCCGCTGCGGGGGAAGATCATCAACTCCGAGAAGAACCGGATCGACAAGGTGCTCTCGAACGCCGAGATCCAGCTCCTCGTCCAGGTGATCGGCACCGGCATCGGCGAGGAGTTCGACATCTCGAAGCTGCGCTACCACCGGATCATCGTCATGACCGACGCCGACGTCGACGGGGCCCACATCCGCACGCTCGTGCTCACGTTTCTCTACCGCCACATGCAGGAGCTCTTCGACCGCGGCCATGTCTTCATCGCCGTCCCGCCGCTGTACCTCGTGCGGATGGGAAATCAGCAGAGCTACCTCGAGAAGGACTCGCAGCTTGACGAGTTGCTCGTGCGCGAGCGCTTCGCCGACCTCGAGATCGAGGCCCGCGATGGCGCGTCGGTCAAGCTCACGGAAGCGCGCTTCGGCCGGTTCGCACGCGCGCTGACCGAGTTCGAAGGGTGGTCGGCGCGGCTCCGCTCCGACTTCGGCCCCGAAGCCGCCGAATTCGTCGTGCGCCACGGACTCGTCGAGACGAAGGCGACGTCGCCGGCGGAGGCTGCCGAGCTGATCGCAGCGGGGGCGCAAAACGGGTACGAGCTCGAGCCGACCGTCGACCCGCGCGGCCTGCTGGTTCGCATCGTCGAGGCAGAGACGAACGCGACATCGAACGTCGTCGTGCCGGCCGAGTTGTTCGAGTCGCCGATCTACGACCACGTGCGGACGGCGTACGGCCGCCTGGGCGACGTGGTCGGCGGGCTGCCGCCGTTCTCGCTCCGGCTTGGGAAGGAGCGCGAGGTGGGCGTCACCTTCGCCGAGCTTCGGGACCTCGCCTTCAGGCTCGCCAAGCACGGCATCCAGATCACCCGTTTCAAGGGCCTGAGCGAGATGAACGCAGCCGAGCTGCGGACGACGACCATGGAGACTGGACGCCGGATGCTGATCCGGGTCGACGTCGAGGACGCGGCCGCCGCGGACCTCTGGTTCTCGCGACTGATGGGCGACGAGGTCGAGCCGCGACGCGTGTTCATCGAGCAGAACGCGCTGGACGTTCGCAACCTCGATGTCTGATCTGACGAACGAGCCGCTCGGCGCCGGCCGCATCGAGCCGCGCGAGCTCGAGCAGGAGGTCCGCTCGAGCTTCCTCGACTACGCGATGAGCGTGATCGTGAGCCGCGCGCTCCCCGACGTGCGCGACGGGCTGAAGCCGGTGCACCGCCGGGTGCTCTACGCGATGCAGGAGGCGGGCCTACAGCCGAATCGCCCGACACGGAAGTCTGCCCGCGTGGTCGGCGACGTGATGGGCAACTACCACCCGCACGGGGACCAGGCGATCTACGACGCGCTCGTTCGCCTCGCGCAGCCGTTCTCGATGCGGTATCCACTCATCGCCGGGCAGGGGTACTTCGGTTCCGTCGACGGCGACCCGGCAGGGGCGATGCGCTACACCGAGTGCCGGTTGTCGCGCATGGCGACCGAGCTGCTGCGCGACATCGACGCCGACACCGTCGACTTCCAGCCCAACTACGACGAGTCGCGGCGCGAGCCCTCGGTGCTTCCCGCCCGCTTCCCAAATCTCCTTGTCAACGGCTCGACCGGCATCGCCGTCGGTATGGCCACGAGCATCCCCCCGCACAACCTCGGCGAGGTCGTCGACGCGCTCGTGACGATGATCGACGAGCCTGACGCCGACGTCGAGCGCCTTGCGCGGCACATCAAGGGCCCCGATTTCCCCACCGGCGGGACGATCGTCGGCCGCTCGGGAATCCGCGACGCCTACCGCTCCGGGCGGGGCCGCGTGATCGTGCGCGGGCGAGCGCATGTCGAGCAGCTTCGGGGCGGCAAGAACGCGATCATCATCACCGAGCTGCCGTACGGAGTGCGGAAGGCGGGCGAGGGCGGCGTGATCGAGAAGATCGCCGACCTCGTGAAGAGCGGCGTTCTCACTGAAGTGCCGATGTCCGACGACGCCTTGCAGGACCACTCGGACAAGGACGGCATGCGCATCTACGTCGAGCTCAAGCGCGAGGCCATTCCCCAGGTGGCCCTGAACAAGCTGTTCAAGCACACGCCCCTCCAGACGACGTTCGGCTACAACGCCGTGGCGCTCGTCGACGGCGTGCCGCGGACGCTCTCGCTGCTGGAGCTCGTTCGCCACTACCTCCAGTACCAGCGCGAGATCGTCACCCGACGGTCGAAGTTCGAGCTGCGACGGGCCGAAGCGCGCGCCCACGTTCTCCGGGGCTACCTGCTCGCGCTCGACAACCTCGACGAGGTCATCGCGCTGATCCGCGGCGCACCGGACAACGAGCACGCGCGCGAGCAGCTGATGGCCCGGTTCGAGCTCACGGAGATCCAGGCCCAGGCGATCCTCGACCTCCGGCTGAGGGCGCTCACGACCCTCGAGCGCAAGCGGGTCGAGGACGAGCACCGCGACCTCGAGGAGCGGATCGCCGAGCTGCGCGCAATCCTCGGCGACCCGGCGCGGATCGACGGCGTGATCCGCGACGAGCTGCTCGAGATCAAGGAGATCTACGGCAGGGACGACGATCGGCGCACCGAGATCGTCGCCGCAGAGGGAGAGCTCGAGATCGAGGACCTGATCGCCGAGGAGGACATGGTCATCGCGATCACGCGCTCGAACTACATCAAGCGCCTACCGGTGACCACCTACCGCGAGCAACGCAGGGGCGGAATCGGCGTCATGGGGATGGAGCTCAAGGACGACGACTACATCGAGCACCTGTTCGTCGCCTCCACGCACGACTATCTCCTCTTCTTCACCAACGTCGGCAAGGTCTATCGGCTCAAGGTCCACGAGCTGCCGCTCGGGTCGCGTCAGTCGAAGGGGCGGGCGATCCAGAACCTACTCCCGTTCCGGCAGGACGAGCAGGTCCGCGCGGTGATCCAGACGCGCGACTTCAACGAGGCGAAGTACCTCGTTTTCGCGACGAAGAAGGGTGTCGTGAAGAAGACCGAGCTGGCCGCGTACAACACACCGCTCAAGTCCGAGGGCATCATCGCGATCAAGCTGCGCGACGACGACGAGCTCGTCGGCGTCATCCACTCGACCGGCGACGACGACGTCCTGCTCGTCTCGCGCAAGGGGATGGCGATTCGCTTCCACGAGCGCGGCGCTCGGCCGATGGGCCGCGGCACCTCGGGCGTGCAGGGGATGCGCCTGCGGCCCGGCGACGAGGTGATCGCGGTGAACATCGCCCAGAACGACGCGGAGCTGCTGGTCGTGACCGACAACGGCTTCGGCAAGCGGACGCGCATCGACGAGTACCCAACGAAGGGCCGAGGCGGCCTGGGCGTGAAGACGGTGCAGCTCACGGAGGCGAAGGGGCAGCTCGCCGGCGCACGAGTCGTGCGCGAGGGCTACCAGGTGATGATGATCTCGAACGGCGGCACCGTCATCCGTATCCCTGTGGACGGCATCCGGCGGACGGGGCGTGCGACGCAGGGCGTGATCGTGATGCGGCTCCGAGAGGGAGAGCGCGTGTCGACCCTCGCGCCCGTCGTGGAGGCCGACAAGGAGGAGGAGGCCGAACCCGCCGACGTCTGACGACCGGCGGGCTCCTACCAGGGTAGGGATTTCGTCTCCTGCACTTGGAAACAGAGAGCCGCCCTTCTATAACTCAAGAGTGGCCGCGGGAGAGAGCGTCGACCTGCTGGAGCCGATCAACCTTTCGGATCATCTCGACAAGGTGGAGCTGTACCTCGGCCAGGTCTGCCAGATCGCGGGCATCTCGAAGATGCAGCTCGACTACTGGACGAACAAGGCGCAGATCCCCACGAAGGGTCGGAAGCAGCGGATCTACGACATCGATGCGCTCGAGACCGTGATGCTGATCAAGCAGGCGAAGGACAAGGGACTGAACCTCGGTGCGGCGATCGAGGCCGCTCGGCGGTTTCGCGAGCTGCGCAGTGCGTTCGAGCCCGACGGCGACGCACCCGAAAGCCGCGCCGGCTTGGAGCCGGCCATGACGACCTCCGGCGGGTAACCGAGCCCCGGGACCCTACGTGGCCTCCGCGGAGGCGTTGCGCAGGCGTTTGGCCGCGTCCTCGGGTGCCAGCGTATTGACGTAGAGGCCAGCGCCGAGCTCGATTCCGGCGAAGATCGCGAGCCGCGGCAGGACTTCGATGTGCCACGTCTCGCCCACGTGCAACCACGCGTTCCAGGGCAGTGCGCCTTCGATCACGCGCAACTTCGCGACGATGTCGCGCAGAAGAAGAAGCGCGTCCGCCAGCACCTCGCCGTTGAACGGGTGGTCCTCTCCAATGTCTGGTGCGATGACGAGCTCGTACGGCGCTCGCCCGGCGGGGTGAACAGCGGCGCTCACTGTGTTTCGGTCGGCGATACTCAGCTTGTCGTCCGTGAATAGCGCATCGACGGAAGGATGCTCGGCAACGACTGCCGGCGGGGGCTCGCGGAACCAGACGAGCTGGGAGTGCGAGTGCGCGAGGCTCGCGCCCGCCTCCCAGCCCTCGTTGACCAAGGCGTGGAGGTATCCAGCCGGCTCAGCGGCTCGGCGCCGCTGCCACGCTTCGGCGATCAGGGCGATCTGGGGATCGGGTAAGTCGGCGAACGCCCGCACGTGCTGAGGTGCGTGGACGACGACCTCTTGGCGCTCGAACGCCGGGTAGAGATTCGGCACGACGCGTACCCGCCAGCCCGGTGAGTCAGGCGGTCGGCGCTCCGGCAGCGCCAGCACCTCTGGCGGCGTCCGGTCCTCGCGGCCCTCGCAGAACGGGCACTGCTCCAGCTCCTGACCCGTGACCGGCTCGATCCGCCCGCGCGCGGCGCCGGGACGGTGAGCCCGCCCCGGCGCGATCACGACCATCCGCCCGCTGAGCGGATCCGTGCGAAGCTCGCCGCTCAGGGCTGCGTGGGTGCAGTCACACGAGTCGCGCCGTCGGGGGCGTGGATGAACGGCGACAGCAGGTCGATCGGTGCGGGGAACACGATCGTCGTCGCATTCGCGCTGCCGATCTCGAGCAGCGTCTGCAGGTAGCGGAGCTGCAGTGCGATCGGATGGTCGTGGATGACGAGCGCGGCATCCTTCAGCCGCTCGGCGGCCTGGAACTCGCCCTCCGCGTTGATGATCTTGGCGCGCCGCTCACGCTCGGCCTCGGCCTGGCGCGCCATCGCGCGCTGCATCCCTGCGGGGATCTCGACGTCCTTGACCTCGACGATCGAGACCTTGATCCCCCAGGGCGAGGTCGCCTCGTCGATGATCTGCTGCAGGATCGAGTTGATCTTGTCGCGCTCGGACAGCAGCTCGTCGAGGAGGTGCTGCCCGAGCACGGAGCGCAGCGTCGTCTGCGAGATCTGCGACGTCGCGACCATGAAGTTCTCGATCTGGACGATTGCCGCCTTCGGCTCCACGATCCGGAAGTAGGCGACCGCATTCACGCGCACGGGGACGTTGTCCTTCGTGATCACTTCCTGCGGAGGGACGTTCAGCGTGATCGTGCGCAGGTCGACCTTGACCATGCGGTCGATCACCGGGATGAGCAGGAACAGGCCCGGCCCCTTGGGTGGGTCGAGCAGCCGTCCGAGGCGGAACACGACCCCGCGCTCGTACTCCCGCGCGACCTTGATCGCCGACGCGAGGAAGATGAGGACGAGGAAGGCGATGGCGACGAGGACGATCAGAGCGGTCATGCGAGAGTCCTTTCGGTGGCGGAGTGGTCGATGCTACGCGGCCGTTTCGCGTCAGGCCACGGGATCGGGAGCGACAGGCTCGACCTCCTCGAGCGGGCGTACCTCCAGCTCGAGGCCGTCGACGCGCTCGATCACGACGCGCTCGCCGAGCCGGAGCGGCTCGCCGTCCACCGAGCGCGCTCGCCAGAGCTCGCCGTTCGCGAACACGAGCCCGTCTCGTCGCACCACGCCACTCGCACCCGTGAGACCGTGCACGCCTACCTCGACGGGCTTGCGCCTGACCTGAACGAGCTTCGTGACCACGAAGGCGGTGAAGAGCGCCATCGTGGCGGCGATCGCGAGCGCGACCGAGAGCGAGACCTGGTAGGCGTCGCCGGCGGGGTTGAAGAGCATGAGCGCCCCGAACACGAAGCTCACGGCGCCGGCGAGGGTGAGCGCGCCGTGACTGGTGACGAAGAGGTCCGCGATCAGGAACCCGGCCGCGAGCAGCATCAGGAGCACGCCCGCCCAGCTGATCGGCAGGACCGAGAGCCCGAACAGGCCCAGGATGAGCGAGATGGCGCCGACTGTTCCCGGGAAGATCAGGCCGGGATTCCAGAGCTCGACGACGATTCCGAGCGTGCCGATCGACATCAGCAGCACGATGATGTTCGGGTCGATGAGCGTGTCCAGGATGCGCTCCCACGCCGACATGCCGACGCGGTCGATCTCTGCGCCGCGCGTGTGCAGGACGATGCCGCGCGGCTTCGTCGTGCGCCCGTCGACGTTGGCGAGGAGTGCCGGCAGCGTCGGGGCGACCGCGTCGATGACGTGCCGCTGGAGCGCCTCGCGGGCGGTGAGGCTGGAGGCCCTCCGGACCGCCTGCTCGGCCCAATCGCCGTTGCGGCCGTGCCTCTCGGCCAGGCTGCGCAGCTGCTTC
>JBKOYJ010000122.1:0-4656 GCA_046725345.1 Actinomycetota bacterium
CTGAAGCCCGCGGGCGATCAGCTCGCGGCCGAGGCCGAGCCGGTCCTCGTGCGACTCGCGCATCCCGAGGCAGACCCCGACCAGGACCCGCTCGCCTTCCTCGGTGAAGCCCCAGGCGCAAAGCACGCCCTCCTTCGGGCCCTTGGGTCTGACGTTGAGGAAGATCGCATCGAGGAAGAGCGCCACGAGCCTCACCCGGTAGAGGTCGCGGCGCTTGAAGGCCTCGAAGCGCTCGCGGAGCTCCCGACAGATCCTCGACGCGGTCGACTTCGAGAGCTTGCCGAGCCCCGCCCCCCTCGCGGAGCGCCTCGACGTCGCGCATCGAGAGCCCGCGGACGAACGCTCCGACGACCATCGCCTCCAGGGGCCGGGTGCGAAGCGGCTTCGTCGAGTGCGGGAACAGCTTCGAGACGAACGGCTCCGCGGCCCCGCGCACCTGCGGGATCTCGACCGAAAGCTCCCCCTCTGCGGTCTGCACCCGCCGGGGGCGGTAGCCGTTGCGCAGCCCGCTCCCGCAGTTGCGCAGGCCGCACTGGTAGCCGGGCCGGCGCTCGTAGCGGGCCCTCCCGAGCCAGGCATCGAACTCGTCCTCGACGGCCCGCTGGATGATCAGGCACGCGCCTAGCTTCGCCAGCTCAGGAGCGACTCCCTGGGGTTCTCGCCGACTCCGACGGCGAGCAGCTGGTCGATCTGGGCTTCTATCTCCGCGGACGGCGGTAGCGTTCTTCTCACGGCGTAGGTCTTCCTTCTTGGTCTTGCAGGACTTGGGGAAGCTACGCCGTTGCCTCGACGGCTCTTCGGCGATTTACATCAGTTGGGGGACGCGACCTCAGGCCCGTCGTCGCTTGGGCAAATCGCGCGAAGCAGCAATCTCGGCGTCGGCCGCCGATGGAACAGTCGCAGTGGATGCTCGCACTGTGCGGGTGCCGGTGGCATGGCCAACGGCGACTCCGCCTCCGTCGCTGCCCGCCGCCCGGTCTCGCCGAGCCGGTCGCGAGGGCGTACTCCTGGGACGGGCTAAGTACGGCCAGCCTCGTCCGGGAAGCCCAGGGCCGCGGGATCTTCCACGGTCTGAGTCACCTGGTCGACTCGAGTGACGTCGAGCACATTCTCAATCGGACCGCGCGCCCTTACGAGCGCTACCCGCCGACCCGCGTCGCGACCGCGGCGCACCGCGTCGACCACCTCGCGCAGCCCGCTCGAGTCCATGAAGGAAAGCCCGCGCAGATCGAGCACCAGCAGCTCCGGGTGTCCGCCCTCGAGCTGCTCAAGCCGCTCGCGAAGGAGCCTGGCACTCGCTAGGTCGAGTTCCCCGGTGAGCTCCACCCGGACGCCCGAGTCGCGCCTGTCGACCTTCACCCCCAACCCGACGTCGCCTGTTGGCGGCGCGGGCGCTGTCGGCTCGGCCGGGGCCTCCTCGAGGGAAACCTCCGGTAGCCACTCGAGCCTACGCGGGAAGTACCAGTTCCAGTCACCGAGCAGCTTCATCGAAGCCGGGAGCAAGACGGCCCTGATCAGTGTCGCGTCGATCAGTACGGCGACCGCGAGACCAACGCCCATCTGCTTGAACTCGAGCGCCCGGAGGGTGGCGAAGATCGCGAACACGAACACCATTACCACGGCCGCGCTCGTGACGACGCCTGCGGTGCTCTTGATCCCGTGGGCAACCGCCTCGTCGGTCGAATACCCGCTGTCGTACGCCTCGCGCACGCGGCTCAGGATGAACACGTGGTAGTCCATCGAGAGCCCAAACAGCAGCACGAAGAGGAACAGGGGGAGCCACGACGTGATCCCGCCGATCGATTCGAACCCGAGCAGGTCCTCGAAATGTCCGTACTGGAAGACGAAGACGAGCACGCCGTAGGCGGCGCCGACGGAGAGCAGGTTCAGCACGATCGCCTTCAGCGGAATCACGAGCGACCGGAAGACCACGAGCAAGAGCACGAACGCCAACCCCAGAACGAAGACGAAGACGAGCGGCGCGCGCGCCTTGAGAAGATCGTTGAAGTCAATCGACTGTGCCGTCATGCCGGTTACGTCGGCCTCTGCCGTCGGCACCGGGCCGAAGGCGAAGGGGATGACCTCGTCGCGCAACGTGGCGAGCGCCGCGTCCGATCTTTCATCGGTGCCATCGCCGACGATCGGGAGCGAGACGCTCGCCACCGTCTTGTCCGGGTTGATCGTCGTGGTGACGGGTTCCCTGAACTGACGGGTGAAGACCGCGCGTATGCGAAGCCGCGCAAGCGCCGTCCTCATCGCGCCGCTGTCGACGTTCGGCGCCCTGACCGCCACCACGGCGGAGAGCGGGTCGCCCGGGAAGGCGGCCTGGATCCGGTCGTAGGTCTGCATCACCGGCAAGTCGCGCGGGACTCCCTGGACGCCGGGGTTGAGCGTGTGCAGGCTGAAGGCCGGAATCGCCATCACCACGAGCACGGCGGTCGCCAATGCCGCGGAGATGACGGGATGCCGAAGCACACGATCGACGATCGCCGACCAGATGCCGGCTTCGCCCTGTTCCTCGCGACGTGGTCGGCGCCGAAATGGGACGCGACCCTTGTCCACGCGGTCCCCTAGCTTCGACAGCACCGCCGGAAGGACTGTGAGTGACCCGAGCACCGCAACGGCGACCACGATGATCGTGCCCGTGGCGAACGATATGAAGGTCGGATTGCCGGTGATGTACATACCGGCCATCGCGATCATCACCGTGCCGCCCGATACCAGCACGGCACGCCCGGAAGTGGACGCCGCCACTTGCAGGGCAGCTTCCGGAGAGCGCCCGGCCGCTCGTTCCTGGCGCTCCCGCCGCAGATAGAAGAGCGAGTAGTCGACCCCGACCGCCAGCCCGATCAGCAGGATCACCGAGGAGATGCTCTGGTCGACCGGGACGATGTGGCTGAAGGCGCCCACGATCCCCAGCGCCGCCGCCACGGCCGAGATCGCCAGCAATAGCGGGACGCCCGCGGCGGCCAGCGCACCAAAGGCCAGGACCAGGACCGCGAGTGTGATCGGCAACGAGAGCTTCTCCGCCTTGCGGAGGTCGTCCTGAAAGCTGTCGGACACGGCCTTGTTGGTGCTGGCGTCGCCGAACTCCTCGACACGCAGATCTGGATGGGCGGCCTGGATCCGCGCAACCCCGGCCAGCACCGCTTCGACGTTTTGGTCCAGCTCGTCCTCGTCGCCCAGCAAGTCGAAGGTGACCAGCGCCGAGCGGCGATCGGAGGAGACCTGCGACTCGTTGCCCGGATCGAGCGGCGACTTGACGGCGCGCACCGTGCCGAAGCGCGAGAGGCTTCTCACGACGTCGTTGACCGCGGCCCTGAACCGCGGGTCGGCGGCGGTGAGGGTTCCCCGCCCTTGCACCAGGACCTCCTCGTTGGCGCGGTCGGGAAAGCCGTCGGCCAAGGTCTGGTCTGCACGCTTCGACTCGCCGCTCCCGAGATCCTCGCTCTCGATCTCCTTCATGCCGAGCGCGCCGCCGACCAGGACGCTCACTACGACGAATGCCAGCCAGCCGATGATCGCCTTCCGGCGGTGCCTGGCGCTCCACCGGCCAGCGCGTGCCGCGAAGTTATGCGATTGCATCGGGCTCCTCGTTTTCCCGGCGCCCCGCAAGGCAGTATCTTCCCGGCACGCGAGACCCGTCAAGCTATGGGCGGAGAAAACGATCGCCCCGCTGTCTCGTCGGTCGGCTTTCGCGCCGAACCGGCGAGAGGATGGAGCCCTGCGCGCTACCCCGGCTGCTTCTCTCCCCAGATCGTTGGAAGCCGCGCCGGGCGCCACCGGATGGTTGAGAGTGCCGCTCTCCATGAGAAGCCGCTCTCGACGGTGAGTGTCGCTCCCGCCTGAAGGGAGGCGTCTGCGCCAGGGTGCCATCCGCTTCTGCGATGGACGAGGAGCAGAGCCCGATCGTCCTCCGCGCTGGCTCCTCTTGCAGCGCATTGCGATAGGCACAGACGCGTCCCCCTCGTCTGCTGCTCCTCGAGCGAAGCCCGAGCGGCTTTGCGAAGCGCCGCGCCAGTCTGGTAACCACGCGGTCACCACCAGAGCTGTTACGCCAGGGGGCCCCGCCCGCGCCCCCGCCTACACGTCGAAGATCCCGTCGACGGCGAGGATGACTCCGCAGGCGACGAGCGCTGCGGAAAGCACGCGGCCCGCCCACGCCAGCACCCGGGCACCGGGACCCTCGCGGGGCCACCCGACCGCCAGCCCGATCATCAGCCCGATGCCCATCACGATCGCACCAGCGCACAGGAGGACGCCCCGCTCAGCGCCCGCGCTCAACGCCAGCACCAGCAGGGCGGGGCGGGCCACCACCGGAATCGCGACCGGGACGAGCGCAGCGCGCCAGCCGGCGAGCGCGGGTTCGGCCGGTGGTGGTCGTCGGCACAGGTCGACGGCGCCGGCCAGTCCGGCCACGATCCCCGCGGCAATGCGAAACGAAGGCTCGCTGACGTCGAGCGCCTCGAGCAGCCCGCCGCCCGCGGCCGCGGCAGCGCACACCGCGGACCCTCCGATCAGCCCGCCGATGGCGGCCACGCCGGCAACGGTGCGCGGCGACCGCCCGCCGCGAGGTACTCCGAATGCGGCCCGGGCCGGGTTGAGCGCCAGGATCAGCGCCGCGGCCCACAACCACCCCGATGGCGCCTCGTCGCT
>JBKOYJ010000131.1:0-22206 GCA_046725345.1 Actinomycetota bacterium
AACGCGCCCGAGAGCGAGGTGGACGTGCTCGCCGAGCTCCTCGCCGAGGATGTTGCCGCCTGGCCGGACGACGCCTGGTTGTGTCTCGACGACTACCAGTTCGCGATCGAATCGCCGGCGTCCGAGCGGCTGATCGAGCGAGTCCTGGAGCTGTCGCCGATTCGAATGCTCGTTGCCTCGCGGGAGCGTCCCACGTGGGCGACACCGCGTCGGATCCTCTACGGCGAGTTGACGGAGATCGGAACGAGCGCGCTCGCGATGACCCGCAACGAGGCCGTAGGCGTGCTAGTCCAGGGGTCACCGGGTCGAATACCTGGACTCCTCGCTCTCGCAGATGGGTGGCCAGCTGTGATCGGCCTCGCCGCGATGCTCCCGAACCTCGAAATTCCGGAAGATGGGCTGCCCACTCCGCTTTACGAGTACATCGCTGAAGAGCTCTACCAATCGGCAGGCTCCGACCTCCAGGTGCGGCTCAGCGAACTTGCGATTGCTCCATCGGTCTCCACTGAGCTACTCGACCACTTGTTTGCCGAAAACGCGAAGCGCGTCGTCGATGAGGCGGTTCGCCTCGGCTTCTTGGCTCGGCGGACCGACGGGTCAGTTGACCTCCATCCCCTCCTGCGAAGCTTCCTCGAGGGGAAGCTCCGGGAAGATCGGGCGTTTTCCCGGGACGTCGCGAGCCAAATAGGGACGTTTCTCATTAGCGTTGGCGAGTGGGACGCGGTCTTCTCCGTGGCGTCGCGCTATGACAGTCCAGACCTTCTCATATCCCTTATTGAACATTCCCTTGACGACATGCTTAGTCAGGGGCGTCTCCCAACACTTTCGCGGTGGCTCTCCGCCGATATAGCAACGACAGACGACCCTGCCGTGCAGTTCGCGGAAGCGGAACGGGACTTTCGAACCGGTCGGTACGCGCGCGCAGAGGCTCTCGCCACTCAAGCGGCTCGTGCCTTCGATGCAAGACACAAGTTCGCTTCGCGAGCATTCTCCCGCGCCGGCCAATGCGCCCACTTCGGCGACCGACTGGACCACGCGGTTGCTCATTTTCGTTGCGCACGCCGCATCGCCTTAACCAAGGATGACGTCCGTCGCGCCGTTTGGAACCATTTTGTAGCGGCAACTGATTTTGGTCTTCAAGAGGCGAGTGCTTTATTTAGCGAGTTTTCAGACCTTTCAGGCGACAGCATCGATGACGGTGTGCAACAGGCAGCAGGCCAGCTCGTACTTGCTAATCACGTGGGGCGGATAAATCATGCACTCGAGGAAGTTCTCCCCACAGTGCATCTTGTCGGCAAGGTCAATGATCCAATGATCGGTACCGCTTTCCTCAACGCGTTCGCGACAGCATTTGTCTTAACCGGTCGATACGACGAAGCAGTCGATGTGACCGATCGGTTGCTCCGCCAGGCGGAGACATATCGATTGAAGTTCATATTCCCCCACACGCTCGTTGTCCGCGCCGCGGCCGAACTCGGGCTCAGGCGGTTCGGGTCTGTACTGCGCAGTATTCGAAGGGCAGAGGCCCTCGCGCTCGAGCATGACGACCTCCATTCGCAGATGAACTCTGCCGCCCTTCGGATTCGTCTCCGCACAGCGCAGGGCGCCCCTCAGCAAGGCCTCCGCGAGGCCCAACGGACTTGGAAGCGCCTTCCAGGGCCCGGCATGCTAGGCGAACTTCTCGCTTCTCGCGCGCTCGCATTGGCCTGTGCCGGTTCACTGCGTGAGGCCCGTCGGGTCGTAGACGAGGCCGAGGAGGTGACGTCGCAGACCGAGACACGCGTACTTGGTGCCTCGGCACGCGCAATCATCAACATAGCTTCGGGGGAACGAATAGAGGCGCAGCTTCAGCAGCTTGTTAGGGCGGTAATCGAGACGGGCAACCGAGACAGTCTCGTAATCGCGTGTAGCGGCCACCCACAGCTCATGTCGAGCCTTGCAGCGTATGCACCTTCCTCGCAGCTCATCGGCGCGCTTCGCTCCGTTCCACTTCTTCGCGAGGCTACCGCTTACGCTGGGCTCGACTCAAAGGAGCCGTCGGCCGACAGCCGTCTCAAAGAGCTCTCACGACGAGAGCAGGAGGTATTAGGGTTGGTCGCACAAGGTCTCACCAATCGCGAAATCGCGCGATTCCTTTTCATCAGTGATTCTACAGTCAAGGTGCATCTGCGCCGAATCTTCGCCAAGTTGGGAGTTCGCTCGCGTACTGAAGCCGCGCTTCTCGCCAACGACGACAACTACACCGCCAGCGCGGACACCGAGTAATCCTCTTGAACGTCGAACGAGAAATCCGCTCGCCGGCCGACACGGTACTCCTCCTGCGAGCCAGCGAGAATCGCCTCGAATGCGGCCACCACAGTCGTGTCAAACTGTGAGTCGACCGCCTGCGCAAGCCTCAGACGCGCGACACGGCTCGGCATCGCGTCGCGGTATGGTCGGTCCGATGTCATTGCATCGTACGCATCTGCAACGGCAATTATGCGTGCGATTAGCGGTATGTCTTCATTTGCGATCCCGTCCGGATAGCCAAGGCCATCGACCCGTTCGTGATGATGGCGGACGATCGATGCGATCTCGGCATAGTCTTCGACATTCTTTAGGATCCGCTCTCCAATGACCGAGTGTTGTTCCATCTGTCGCCGTTCGTCGAGGGTGAGAGGCCCCGCCTTCTCCAATAGGCCGCCGGGAAGACCGACCTTACCGATATCGTGAACAAGTCCCGAAAGATGTGCGAGCTGCTGACTTTCTTCGTCGAGTCCGAGACGTGCCGCAATATCACGCGCGTATATCGCGACGGCTGCGGAGTGTCCTGCGGTGTACCGATCACGTGCATCCAGCGTCGCCACCAGGGCGGTGGCGAATGAAAGATTCGCCTTCTCAAGCCTTGTATTCGCGGTAGCAAGCTCCTCCGACGTCTCTCGCTGCTCGCGGTAGAGAAGGAAGAGACGCTGGGCGGCGAACGCTGGAATCAGGAAGAGGACGACGCTCCATGGGGACGACTGCCTGTAGGCGTAGGCCAAAACAGCGATCACGGGCGCATAGAGTGGCACTGCTGCGAGAAGGGCAGGCGCTTGGGCGCGAACGAGGCCCCGCAAGGTGTCACTGCGGCGAAGGGTGACGGTCGCGCCATTCAAACCTAGATCTGCAAGCACCTCGGCCCCTGACGCGACCGCAGCCGCTGTCAGCAGAAGACCGAAATCACGCGCTTGCGGACCCGCGATTGCCCAGCCGGCGAGTCCGGCAGCAGCACCCACAAGGGCACGCGACGCCGTCCACACGACCCAGCGGGCGTATGGTCGCCTGAACTCGGTCAACAGACTGACCGCGCCGACCGCCATCGCTGCGAGCGGCCCGAAGACAACGGCGGCAAAGACTAGGGGAAGAAACGAGACCGACAGCTCTACTGTCGCGCTGAACTGCACGCTCTTCCGCTCTGCGAGGAATGCGAGCGCGCTTAGGGCGAGGACAGCCACAGGAGGGCCAAGGCTCGCGCCTGCCAGGACCAGACCACCCGCAAGCCCCCCTGCTGTGGCGACGAGGGTCATCGCAAAGAGGACGACGCGCCACCCACCGGTGCCCTCGACCAGCGTTTCTACCAGCGTTTTTATCGAATCTTGCCGCATTCTCTTGAAAGTACCCCAAAAGGGGTATAAGGTTCCTATCTGCCGTCAGTCCCCGTCTGAAGGAGCATCACCGATGAAGGCACTCCGGATGCGCGCCGCACTCTTGGTCGCCAGTCTCGGGTCGCTCGCCCTTGTGGCCGGTAGCTCGAAGGCCTGGTAGCAGCGAGATCCATAGAAGCTGTCGTAGCTTGCCGTTGCCCACAGGTGGTTCCATCCCCCTGTTGAGGGATTTCCACAGGCTGTGGATAGGCGGAGCTGCGGAGCTAGCTAGCTAAGCAGGCCGCGCCGAAAGCCGATCGCCACGGCGTGCGCGCGCGAGCGTGCCTGCAGCTTCGCAAGCAGGTGGCGCACGTGCGACTTGACCGTCTCTTCGGAGAGGAAGAGGTGCTGGCCGATCTCGCGGTTGGCGAGCCCGTCCGAGATCAGCTGCAGGACCTGAATCTCGCGACCGGTGGGCGCCTGGCCCAGCTCCCGGGGCGGCGACGCGAGCGGGATGACCTCGCCCGTCGTGCGACCGCGCCGTGCCGCGGCGGCGTCGAACCGTCGCGAATGATGGATGTAGCGGGCAAGGATCTGTCTGCGCTCAGCCGCGTCCACGCGGCCACTATCGGCGGGGTGACTGCGCTTCTTTAGCCCGCCTTTGGGTGACGCTAGACGGGCGGCGGCTCGTAGACGCCCGCCTGCTCAAGCGGGGCCACGACGACCGGTTCTACGGCCCTCGGCCGAATCCTTCCTGCCTGAATGTCCTCAACCCAATGGCAGGCGGCGACATGACCGGTACCGAGACGCCGCAACGGAGGCACCTCGTCCCGGCAGCGAGTCGGTTGCACGTACGGGCAGCGAGTGTGGAAGCGGCACGCCCGCGGCGGGTTCGCCGGACTCGGCAGGTCGCCCGAGAGCAAGATGGTCTCGCGCCGCCGCTCGACCTCAGGGTCGGGAATCGGCACCGCCGAGAGCAGCGAGATCGTGTAGGGGTGGAGCGGATTCTCGTACAGCTCGTCCGCCGGCGAGATCTCGACGATCGAGCCCAGGTACATGACGGCGATGCGGTCGGAGATGTGCCGCACGACGGCGAGGTCGTGCGCGATGAACATGTAGGTGAGCTCGAAGTCGTCCTGCAGCTGCTCCAGCAGGTTGATGATCTGCGCCTGGATCGAGACGTCGAGCGCCGACACGGGCTCGTCGCAGACGACGAAGTCCGGGTTCAACGCGAGCGAGCGTGCGAGGCCGATCCGCTGGCGCTGGCCGCCCGAGAACTCGTGCGGGTACCGCGTCGCCGCGTCGACGGGAAGGCCGACAATCTGCAGCAGCTCGCGCACGCGACGCGAGGCCTCACGACGGCCCGCGAGCCCGTGGACGCGTATCGGCTCCCCGATGATCCTGCCGACGCTGTGCCGGGGATTCAGCGACGCAAACGGATCCTGGAAGATCATCTGCATCCGCCGCCGAAGGGGTCGTAGCTGCGACTCGCGCAGGTGGGTGATGTCCTGACCGTCGAACACGATCCGGCCCGCAGACGGCTCGTACAGCCGGAGCATCGCGCGCCCGAGCGTCGACTTGCCACAGCCGGACTCGCCGACGAGGCCGAACGTCTCGCCGCGTTCAATCGAGAGACTGACGTCGTCGACCGCCTTCACGTCACCGATGTGGCGGTCGAAGACGATGCCGCTCTTGATCGGGAAGTAGACCTTGAGGTGCTCGACCTCGACGAGCGTTGCCGCCACTACGCGACCACCTCGCGCGTTCGCTCCCACTCGTCGGCGCCGACGGGGTTGAAGCACGCGACAGCATGCCCCGGCTCGATTTGGACGAGCGGCGGAACTTCAAGCCTGGACTGCGCGACCTCGTACCTGCAGCGCGGCTGAAACGGACACGCCTGCGGTGGTCGCAGCATGTCGCGTGGTGCCCCCTCGATCGGATGGAGCCGGCGGACCCGGACTGCGTCGAGGCGGGGAATGCTCTGCAGCAGCCCCAGCGTGTAGGGATGGCGCGGCTGCCCGAAGATCTGCTCGGCACGGCCCGTCTCCATGAAGAGGCCGCCGTACATGACGTTCACGCGCTCGCACATGCCGGCCACGACGCCGAGGTCGTGTGTGATGAGGATCAGGGCCATCTGCCGCTCGACGACGAGCTCCCTCAGCAGCTCGAGGATCTGAGCCTGAATCGTCACGTCGAGCGCCGTGGTCGGCTCGTCCGCGATCAGCAGCTTCGGCTCACACGCCAGAGCCATCGCGATCATCACGCGCTGGCGCATTCCGCCCGAGAACTGGTGCGGATAGTCGTCGACGCGCTCGCGGGCTCCCGGAATCCCAACGCGGTCGAGGAGCTCCGCGGCGCGCGCCTTTCCCGCCTTGCCCTTGATCCCGAAGTGCTCCTTCAGCGCCTCGCCGATCTGCCGGCCGACCGTGAGGACCGGGTTCAGGCTCGTCATCGGATCCTGGAACACCATCGCGATCTCACGCCCGCGAATCCGCCTCATCGCGGCGTCCGAGAGCCCGAGCAGATCGCGGCCCCCGAAGCGAGCGTGGCCGCCGGCGACACGGCCCGCGCGCGGCAGGATCCCGAGCAGCGAAAGCGCGGTCACGCTCTTGCCGCAGCCGGACTCCCCCACGATCCCGAGCGTCTCGCTGGCGCCGATCTCGAACGAGATGCCGTTGACGGCGTGGATCGTGCCGCGGGCGGTCCAGAACTCGACCCGGAGGTCTTCGACCGCGAGCAGCGGCTCCGTTCTAGACACGGCCCCGCAGCTTCGGATCCAGCGCCTCGCGGAGGCCGTCGCCGATGAGGTTGAAGCCGAGCACCGAGACCACGATCGCGGCGCCCGGGATCAGCGCCAGGTGCGGGGCGCTCTGGAAGTAGCGCTCGACGTCCGTCAGCATCGTCCCCCACTCCGGCGTGCCGGGGTCCTGCGGGCCGAGACCGAGGAAGCCGAGGCCGGCCACGTCGATGATCGCCGTCGCCATCGCGAGCGTCGCCTGGACGATCACGGGCGCGATGGCGTTCGGAAGGATGTGGGCGACGAGGATCGATCGCCCACGAACCCCGACCGCGCGCGCCGCGACCACGAACTCGTTTTCCTTCTGCGCCATCACCGACCCACGAAGGAGGCGCGCGAAGATCGGGATCTGGGTCGCGCCGACCGCAATCATGATCTGACGGAGTCCCTGCCCAAGCGCCGCCACGAGGCCGATCGCGAGCAGCAGGCCGGGGATCGCGAGCATCACGTCCATCATCCGCATGATCACCGAGTCGACGATGCCGCCCAGATATCCGGCCATCGCGCCCAGCACGAGCCCGATCGACAGCCCGACCGCGACGGCGACGACGCCGATCACCAGTGAGTAGCGCGCGCCGTAGACGATGCGCGAGAACTCGTCCCGGCCCTGCTGGTCGACGCCGAAGAGGTGGTCCGACGACGGGCCCGGGCAGCAGCCGTTGATGATCCGCTCGAGGTGGCCTTCGTCCGGGCCCTCGGGGGCAATGAAGGGCGCGAAGACGGCGACGAAGACGAACGTGCCCACGAGCACGAAGCCGACGATCGCGGCGGGGTTGCGCCGCAGGCGCGACCACGCGTCGCGCCAGAGACCCGAGGCCGGCGCCTCGAGCTCGACCTCGCGGGATTCGAGCTCCGCTATCGAGATCGGACCCCACCCCCTTGCGGCGGATGCGGTGCCGGCGTCGGAACGAGCACGCTGCACATTCGGCGAAACCGGACACGTAGCGTTCTCATCAGCTGTAGCGGATCCGCGGGTTGATGATCGCGTACGAGATGTCGACGAGGAGGTTCACGAGCACGAAGATGACGGCGAGAAACAGGATCCCGGCCTGGAGCACCGGGTAGTCGCGGTTGAAGATCGCCTCCGACAGCCAACGGCCGATGCCGGGCCACGCGAAGACGGTCTCCGTGAGGATCGCGCCCGAAAGCAGCAGCCCCATCTGCAGGCCGATCACGGTCGAGATCGGCAGCATCGCGTTTCGAAGCACGTGGCGGCGGTCGACGAGGTTCGGCCGAAGGCCCTTCGCACGCGCAGTCCGCACGTAGTCCTCGTTCTGCACGTCGAGCGTGGCCGCGCGAGTGATCCGAGCAATGATCGCGAGGGGAATCGTCCCGAGCGCGATCGCCGGCAGGGTCAGGTGGCGGAGGACGTCCTTCAGCGTCGCCCAGTCGCGCGTGATGATCGCGTCCAGGACGTAGAAGTTCGTCGGATGGTCGACGTCGCGCGTGACGTCGATGCGGCCGACCGTCGGGAACCAGCCGAGCCGAACCGCGAACACGTACTTGAGCAGGATGCCGAGGAAGAAGATCGGGATCGAGATCCCGATCAATGACACCAAGAGGCTCATCTGGTCGAAGACCGTCCCGTAGTACTTGGCGGCGAAGAACCCGAGCGGGATGCCGAGCACGACCGCGAACATCATCGCCGCGAGCGCGAGCTCGATCGTCGCCGGGAACCGGATCTTGATCTCCTCGGTGATCGTGCGCCGCGAGGCGATGCTGACGCCGAAGTCGAAGTGAACCGTCTCGTCGAGGTAGTTCAGGTATTGCCGGTAGAGGGGCTTGTCGAGCCCGTACTGATGCCGCAGCCGCTCGACGGCCGCCGGCGTCGCCCGCTCGCCGAGGAGCGCCTCAGCCGGACTCCCAGGGAGGGCCCGGACCCACGCGAACACGAGGATCGAGAGGCCGAGGAGGATCGGGGCCAAGAGCAGGAGCCGGCGGACGACGAAGCGCAGCATTTACGTCGTCCGCCGGCTGTCCGCTCTCAGCTAGCTCCTAGGCGCCGCCGATCGAGATCAGGCGGAGCCATTCGATCTGCACCGGGCTGGGCACGAGGCCCTTGATTCGCTTCTGGAGGCCGAAGGCCGACCGCGCGTGCGCGAACGGCACCACCGGCAGCTTCAGCATGACCAGCCGGTTCGCCTGCTGGTAGAGCGCGATCCGGCGCTCGTGGTTGGTCTCCGCTTCGGCGCGGTCGAGCAGCTTCTGGACCTGCTTGTCCTTCCACCCGAACTCGGCGTTCGGCCGCTGGAAGAAGACGCCGAGGAAGTTGTCGGGATCGCCGAAGTCCGCCCCCCAGCCGAGGATGTGGAGGTTGCCGGCGTCGCCCCTGTGCGCGACGCTCAGGTAGTCGGGACGGAACGGCAGGACGTGCGGCGTGACCGAGAAGCCCGAGCGCTCAAGGCTCGCCTGGAAGGCCTCGAACGTCTCCTTCGGCGCGGGCAGGTACTGGCGGACGCGCGTGAAGTAGTAGAAGTCCACTTTCACGGGCAACGAGAAGCCCGCCTCTCGCAGCAGCTGTTTCGCCCTGTTCGAGTTGTAGGAGTACGTCTTGACCGTCTTCGAGTAGCCCTCCATGCTCGGCGGCATGAACTCCTTCGCCACCTGCCCGACGCCGCGGTAGAACGCCTTCACGACACCGCCCCGGTCGAGGGCGTAGGCGGCGGCCTGCCGGGCCTTGAGCTTGTTGAACGGAGGCTTGTTCATCTGCAGGCCGACGTAGGCGACGTTGAACGCGCCGCGGAACTTGAGCGCCAGCTTGCTGTTGCCCCTGATCGTCCCGAAGTCCTGCGGGTCGGCCAGGTCGTAGAGGTTGACGTCGCCGCGCTGGAGCGCCTGCAGGCGGGCGGCGTTGTCGGCGATCGGGCGGAAGATGATCTGGTCGACCTTCGCCTTCGGGCCCCAGTACTTCGGGTTCTTGACGACGACGAGCTTCTCCCCCAGCGTCCACGACTTGAACTTGAACGGACCTGTCCCGATCGGGTGCTGCGTCGCGAACGTCCCAGCGGGATGGAAGACGCCGTTCGCGTCGACGGACCCCTTGTTCGCGCCGTACTTCTTCAGCGCGGCCGGGCTCATGATCGCGAAGTTCCGAAGCGCGAGGCCGGCGATGAACGACGCCGACGGATGCGTCAGCGTGATGGCGGCCCTGTACTTGGTGACCGCCTTACAGCTCTTGTACAGACTCGTCCGCAGCAGCGGATCGCTCGACTTGCCGATCGTGCTCTTGAACCCGCCGAAGACCTGCTGCCAGTAGTAGGTCGCGTCGATGCTCTGGAAGCTGCCCTTGAAGTTGTACCAGCGGTTGAAGTTGTAACAGACAGCACTAGCGTCGAACGGCGTGTTGTCGTGGAAGCGGACGCCGTGGCGGAGGTTGAAGATCCACACCCGCGCGCGCTTCGTCGGCTTCCAGCTCGTGGCGAGGGACGGGACGACGATCGTCGTTCCGGGCTTCTGGTCGACGAGACCCTCCGAGATCTGGTCGAGGACGCGCAGAGACGTCCCGTCGGAGACGAGCGCGCCGTCGAGCGCGACCGGATCGCCCTCCGTGCCGAAGACCACCGTGACCGTCTTCTTGGCCGTGCTGGCCGGGACCGAGCCCGCGACAACGAGGGCGACCCCCGTCAGCAGGAGCATCGGCCCTAAAACTTTCAGCAATCTACGCCCCAAGTTCCTCTCCTTTCGCCTCGAACGCACCGCCCGACGCATGAGTATGCGCACTCACGAGCTTTGACGCACGGGGAACCGTGCCGGTTAGGCCCGGCGACGCGGTAGTGCGGTGCGGTAGGCCCGCCCCTACGCGGCGGAGACGGCCTGGAGGTCGCGCAGCGCCGCCAGACGATGGAGCGCCTGGCTCTCGAGCTGACGGACGCGCTCGCGGGTGAGATCGAGCTCCTTGCCGATCGCCTCGAGCGTCCACGGCTCGCCTTCGAAGCCGAACCGCAGCTCCAGGATCCGTCGCTCACGCTCGGGGAGCGCGTCGAGCGCCTTGCGAACGCCCTGCTTGCGGAGCGACTCCTCGGCCTCGTCGAACGGATCGGCGGCCTCGCGGTCTGCGAAGAGATCGCCGAGCTCGCCCTCGTCGTCGGCGCCGACGGTCTGGTTGAGCGAGACCGACGCCTGCGCCGCGCCGAGCGCCTCGTCGACGTGCTGGATCGGTAGACCGGTCGCCTCGGCGAGCTCCAGTTTCGTCGCCTCGCGGCCGAGCTCGACCTCAAGCCGCCGCGCGGCGCGCGACAGCTTCTGCTGGCGCTCGACGACGTGCACGGGGACGCGGATCGTGCGTGCGTGGTTGGCCACGGCCCGCTGGACCGACTGGCGGATCCACCAGGTCGCATAGGTCGAGAACTTGTAGCCGCGCCGCCAGTCGAACTTCTCGACCGCGCGGTTGAGGCCCAGAGTTCCTTCCTGGATCAGGTCGAGGAACGGCACGCCGAGCCCGCGGTAGCCCTTCGCGATCGACACGACGAGGCGGAGGTTCGACTCGATCATCCGCCGCTTCGCGGTCATGTCGCCGCGTTCGATCGCCTTCGCGAGGAAGACTTCCTCCGCGGCCGTCAGCAGCTTGTGCCGGCCGACGTCGGCGAGGAAGAGCTGCAGGCTGTCGGCGGCGCCGGCGAGCTCCGCAGGGTCGACCGTGGCGACCGGCTCGACCGGCTTCGCCTCGTCCGCCTGCGCCTCCGGATCGCGGATCTCGATCCCGATCCGCTCGAGCTCGCGGAGCAGCTCGTCGTGCTCCACCTCGTTCAATTCGTGCTCGAGCGCGAACGCCTCTACGTCCGGCGCCTCGAGGTGACCGCGCTCCTCCGCTGCCTCGAGCAGCGCGCGCGTGTGCTCGGTGTCAAGCAACTCGTGCAACTGGTTCTGCGTCAACCGCGTCTACGTCCTTTCGTGCTGCATCGCCGGTAACAGCAAACCTACGTACTCTAAGTCCAATCTCCTGCTAGTTCCACTCCGGCCCACCACCGAACGACGGGTCTCGACTCCTTATTCCGCCGCCGCAGCCTCAGCGGTTTGCGCGCGCGCCGGAAACTCGAACTCGACCTTGCCCTCCTCGTTCAAGACGAGGCGCGCGCGAAAAGGTTTGCCTCCGCGTGAGCGGAATCCGCTGAGCACCTCCCGCGTCTTCCCTTCCTCGAGCAGCTGGCGGGCGACCTCGGGCGTGATCGTCCGGCCTGCGACGCGCTTCCAGATCACGAAGCCGCACCCCGGCTCCTCCCGGCTCTTCCAGCTCGTGCAGCCGAAGGCGCGCGAATTCTCACGAATCACCTCTCCCGTCTGGGCTCCGCAACGTGGACAGAGGCCGAGCTCGACGCGCTCGGGGCGCAGCTTCTCGCGGTCGAGTGCGGCGATCTGCTCGACCGTCGAGCGCGCGAAGCCCTCGATCTCGCGCATGAAGCGCTCGCGGTCGTCCTTGCCGTGCTCGATGTCGGCCAGCCGTTTCTCCCACCCGCCGGTCAGCTCCGGCGACGTAAGTGGATGGGCCTCCAGCATCGTGATCACCTGCAGTCCCTTCGGCGTCGGCTGCAGGTCTCTGCCTGCACGCTCGATGTACTCGCGCCGGATCAGCGTCTCGATCGTCTCGGCGCGCGTCGCGGGCGTGCCTAGGCCGCGATCCTTGAGCGCCTCACGCAACTCCTCGTCGTCGATCAGCTTGCCCGCGGTCTCCATCGCCGAGAGCAGCGTCGCCTCCGTGTAGCGCGGCGGCGGCTTCGTCTCCTTGGCTTCGCTCTCGGCCGCGACGCACGTGACCGCCTGGCCCTGCTTCAGGTCGGGGAGCTCGCCGCCCTCGCCCTCTTCGTCGTCCTGCCGCGGCTCGTCCGCCTCCAGGCCGTAGAGCGCGCGCCAGCCGGGATCGAGCGTGATCTTGCCGCGTGTGCGGAAGCGCTCGCCCTCGACCTCGGTCACCACGGTGGTGCGTGCGTAGCGCGCGGGCGGATGGAAGACGGAGAGGAAGCGCCGCGCGACGAGGTCGAAGATCCGCCGCTCGTCGGGCGTGAACGCCGAGACGTCGTGCTCGACGTCGGTGGGGATGATCGCGTGGTGGTCGTCGACCTTGGCGTCGTTGACGACCCGGCCGAGGGGAAGGCGGTCGAGCGCGAGCACGAACCGCGCGCCCTCGGCGTACTCCTTGATCGGGAGCAGGGTCTCCGCCGTCGGCTTCAGCTGCGCGACGAGGTCGCCTGAGAGAAAGCGCGACGAGGTGCGGGGATACGTGACCGCCTTCTTGTCCTCGTACAGCGACTGCGCCGCTCGCAGGGTCCGCTGGGCGGAGAAGCCGAAGCGCCTGTTCGCGTCCCGCTGCAGCGACGTGAGGTCGTAGAGCAGCGGCGAGCGCTCGCTCAGCTCCTTGCGCTCGACCGACTCGACCCGGCCGCGCTTGCCCGAGACCTTCGCCACGATCGCGTCTGCGCGCTCGCCGTCTTTGAGCCGCGTCTCGTCGCCCTCGAACCAGAGACCGCGGTACGCCGGATCGAAGGCGGCGTGCACGAGCCAGTACGGCTCGGGAACGAACGCCTGGATCTCGCGCTCGCGCTTCACGATCAGCGCGAGCGTCGGCGTCTGGACTCGCCCGAGCGAGACGACGCCGCCGACCCACGCGCGACCCCGGATCGTCGCGGCGCGTGTCGCATTCATCCCGACGAGCCAGTCGGCCTCCGAACGCGAGCGAGCAGCCGCCTCGAGCGGCTGCATCTGCTTGCCGGGCCTCAACCGCTCGAATCCCTCGCCAATCGCCTGCTTGGTCATCGACGAGATCCAGAGTCGGTCGACGGGCTTCGGCGCGTCTTCGCTCGTCGGCGGCACGCCGAACACGCTCTCGTAGATGTACGCGAAGATGAGCTCGCCCTCCCGGCCGGCGTCGCAGCCGTTGACGACGCGGTCGACGTCCTCGCGGCGCAGCAGCTTCTCGATCACCTTGAGCTGCTTGCGCGCCTTCGTGTCGCGTGGCTTCAGCTTGAATCCGTCGGGCGGCACGATCGGGAGGTCGGCCAGCCGCCACTTCTTGAAGCGCGCGTCGTACTCCTCCGGTTCCTTTAGCTGAACGAGGTGGCCGACGGCCCAGGTGACCACCGTGTCGTCGGACTCGAGGTAGCCCTCGTGGCGCGCGAAGCTGCCCGGGAGCGCGCTTGCGATGTCCCGGCCTACGGACGGCTTCTCGGCGATTATGAGCGTCTTGGCCACGCGATTCACGATAGCGAAGCGACTTGCCAGCTCCGGGTCCCGCGCGTCAATAGGGATCCCACCATCCCACCCACCGACAGGGTACGGCCGTGATCGGCGCGAGACGGTCGCGGGATCGTGCCGAGACGGTCGAAATGCGTCCGGTTATCCTCCCCGCGAGCCGCCGCCGGCGGCACACCTGATTCACTCGAGACGCCCGTGGCTCCGCGGCCCTCGCTGCTCTACCGCCTGATCGGCTACCTCACGCTCCCGCCCGCGCGGCTGCTGTTTCGCGTCCGCTGGCGGGGGCTCGAGCACCTACCCGACGGCGGCTCGGTGCTCGCGCCCAGCCACCTGTCGAACCTCGACGTCTGGGCGCTCGGTCTCCCGCTCTTTCCGCAGCGCTACCTGCGGTTCATGGCGAAGGTCGAGCTGTACAGGCCGGGCCTGCGCTGGATCCTGCGCAATGCCGGAGCGTTTCCCGTCCGCCGCGGAGCCGGGGACGTGGATGCGATTCGAACGGCTATGCAGCTCTGTCGCGAGGGGAACGTCGTGGTCGTGTTCCCCGAGGGTACGCGGCGCGAGAAAGGCGTCGTCAAGCGCCAGCAACCACGGCCGCACACGGGTGCTGCCCGGATCGCGCTCGAGGCCGGAGTCCCGCTCATCCCGGTCGGGATTACCGGCACCGACCGGCTCTCGCGGCTCGGTCCGGTATGGGTCGCATTCGGCCCTCCGATCGCACTCGACGACCTGCGCGACCGCCTTCACCGCGACGCGGCCGAGATCGCCACGCAGCGACTGATGGCCGAGATCCACCGTCTGGAGGAGTTGCGATGAGCGGGAAGGATCGCGCCGCTCGGCAGCGAACTGCGGGGTCAGACGCCTCCGCCCCTCTCCCCTCTCGAGACGACCAGACCCCGGTGCGGGCGGAGGCGTCCCTCACCCGGCGCTGACGTGCAGCTCCTCAGCAACGCGGCCCTCGCCGAGCTCCATCCGACGGGCCACCACCCGGACCGCCCCGAGCGGATGCGGGTCTTGCTCGACCGCCTCCACCGCTGGGAGCCCGTCGAGCGGAGCGCGACGCCCGCGGAGCTGGAGCGCTGCCATCGACCGAGCTACGTCGAGCTCGTCCGCTCGATCGAGGAGCCGACGTGGCTCGACATCGACACGATCTGCTCCGAGACGAGCTGGGATGCGGCGGTGCTCGCCGCAGGGCTTGCGATCGCGGCCGTCGAGGCGAGCGGGTTCGCCCTCGTTCGGCCACCGGGTCATCACGCGCTGCCCTCTCGCGCGATGGGCTTCTGCCTCTTCAACAACGTCGCACTCGCGGCGCGCCACGCGCAGGCGGAGCTCGGAGTGGAGCGTGTGGCGATCGTGGACTTCGACGTCCACCACGGAAACGGAACGCAGGCGATCTTTGCAGACGATCCCTCGGTCCTCTACGTCTCACTGCACGAGTGGCCGTTCTACCCGGGGACGGGCGGGCCCAAGGAGCAGGACGAGACGCTGCTGAACATCGCGCTGCGAGCCGGCTCCGGCGACGCGGAGTACCTGGACGCGTTCACGACGGAGGTCGAGCCGAAGGTCGGTGAGTTCAGGCCCGAGCTCGTGCTCGTCTCGGCCGGCTTCGATGCGCACGCCGCCGACCCACTGGCGGACATGGCCGTCACGGAGGACGGCTTCCGCGAGCTGGCCGCACGATCCGCGGCGCTCGCCCCGCGCTGCGCAGCCGTCCTGGAAGGCGGCTACAACGTCGAGACCCTGCCCGGTCTGGTCGAGGCGGCGCTCGAGGGATTCTCGCGCTAGGCGTCGCGGTCTCGCCGACGGACTCGTCCGGGAGCGGCACTAGATTGCCGGCTCGTGGCCGGACGCACGCAGGCGGCGCTCTACGCCGAGATCGACCTCGAGCTTTCGTGGTCGGAGGACGATCTCCCGCAGAGCGAGCGCACGAAGCACGTCCACGGCCTTCATCCCTACCTCGGAAAGTTCATCCCGCAGCTCGTCGAGGTCCTGCTGCGTCGGTACTTCTCCCCCGGAGCGTGCGTCTACGACCCCTTGGTCGGCTGTGGGACGACCCTCGTCGAAGCGAACGTCTTCGGCGCGGGCGCCGTCGGCTGCGACATCTCGGCCTTCAACTGCCTGCTCTCCAGCGTGAAGACGGCGAGGTACTCGCTCGCCGAGCTCGAGCTCGCGCTGCGAAGCGCGCTCGAGGATGCGCGACGCCACCTCGACGATGACCACGAGGGCGCGACGGCGTGGCTTTCGCGGTGGTATGCGCCCCGCGCGCTCGGCGAGCTCCTCGCGTACCGGGCCGCCCTCGAGCGCCTGCCGCCGCCCTACGACGACGCCGCGAGGGTCGTTCTCTCCCGCGCCGCCCGCTCCGCTCGCCTCACGACCCACTTCAACCTCGACTCGCCGGCGATGCCGACGACCGCCGCCTACCAGTGCCTCAAGCACAAGCGGGAGTGCCGGCCGGTCGAGGAGGCGTGGAAGTTCCTCGTCCGGTACACGAGCGACACCGTGCGACGCCTTCGCGAGTTCGCAGCGTTGCGAACCGACCGCGACCCGGTCGTCCTGCACGCCGATGCTCGAACCGTTCGCCTTCCCGTCACGCCGACCGGCGTGATCACGTCGCCGCCCTACCCGGGCCTGATCGACTACCACGAGCAGCACCGCTACGCGTACGAGCTGCTCGGGCTGGTCGACCGGCGCGAGGAGGAGATCGGCGCAGCCGCGGCCGGAACGAACGCCGCCGCACTTCGCGCGTACGTCGACGAGATGAGCGAGGTCCTCGACAACACCGCGTACCAGCTCCCGCGCGACGCGTGGGTCCTCGTCGTGGTCAACGACTCGCGCGACCTCTATCCCGCGATCCTGGAGAACGCCGGCCTGCTGCTCGAGGGACGGATCACCCGGCACGTCAATCGCCGGACAGGCCGGCGGGCGGGCGAGTTCTTCGAGGACGTCTTGCTCTGCCGCGCCGCCTGAACGTCGGAGCCGCGTTAGAGAGACCCGGCGGCTCGTCGTCCGCGAGCTCCGGGACGACGACCTTGAGGCGCTCCTCGAGGTCTATAGGAGCAACCCCGCCCACCTCGAGCTCATGGAGGGATCGGCGGGCGAGCGCGGTCGCTACGACCTTGGGATGCTCGAGCGCGACGTGGCCCTCGCTCGGATGACGCCGGGCCGGGCGATGGCCGGCATCTTCCTGAGACACAGCGGCGAGCCGGTCGGCGTCCTGGACTGGATGGACGAGAATCCATCAGACGGGATGCCCTGGGTCGGGCTGCTGATGATCCGGGCCGATCGGCAGCGGCAAGGGCTCGCCACCGAGGCGTTCGAGAGGCTCGCCGTCTTGCTCCGCGACCGGGGCGCGCGCGTGGTGCGGGCAGGGGTGATGGAGCGGAATGCCGCCGGCCGGGAACTCGCCGGTCGGCTCGGCTTCGAGCCCGTCTCGACGACGGTGATCCGAAGCACGTACGAGGAGGAGTTCGTTCTCGAGCGCCGCCTCTAGCGCCGACGCTATTCGGCCATGTACAGATCGAGCGTTCCGGTGAGGCGATGTTCGTTGGCATCGCCCACCGGCAACGCGATCACGCTGCCCACCACGATCGGGCTGTTCCAGTGCCCCTGCTCGGCTGGTAGCGAGGCGACAAGAGCGCCCGAGCGAGGGCGGTAGACGTTCAGCCTGGCCTCGTCGGGATCGAACACGTACAGGAGCCCGCGCGCGATGACCGGGCTGGTGCCGCCCGTCGACCGCAGCCAGACGCGGTCGAGGCGTCGACCGGCAAGCCGATACGCCGCCGTGGCGCCGCCGTCGGCGACGAAGGCCCAGACCCTGCCGCCGGTGCGCCAGACCGCCGGAGCCGAGAAGAGGCCGCTGCGGCTCGGCGTCGAGAGGGTCTGCAGCTCGCCGCCGGTTCTCCGGCCCGCGGTCGCAGTGCCGTTGAGGCGGGAGAGGTCGAGCAGCCGCAGCCTCGCGTCCTTCCCGCTCTGGATCGCGAGCTTCGACGTGAGCAGTGCCGGAGCGGTGCTCCCGAGATCGCCGTCGCCGCTCTCGAGCTCGGCCTGGTTCCGCGGCGTCCAGTTCTGGAGGAGGCGCGTCGCGCCCTTGGCCAGCTCCAGGACGCTGTCGCCCCAGTGCTCCGATCCGTTCCAGCGGCCGTCGCCGGTCGCGACGAGGAGCCGGCCGCTCGCGCGCTCGACGACGACGCCCGACCGTCCCCAGATCGCCGAACCGCTCTCGGGACAGCTCCGCGGATCGAGGAGCCCTGAGCGGTTGCTGCAGAGCGAGTTCCAGATCCGGCGGACGCGGCCGGTGCGCGCGTCGATCACGGCCACGTGCCCCTGGTACGGCGGGGCATCGCCGACGTATCCGCCGGTCGCCGCCAGCACCGTGCCGGCCCAGTAGTTGAGCGCCGGTCCGATCTTCTCGTGCGCCGGATCGCGCGTGATCCTCGCGGGCCACGAGCCCGATCGGATCTCTCGGCCCGTACCCACTGCGAGCTTGTGGATCTGGCCGTCGGGCGACGCCGTGTACAGGAACCGCATCGACGGATCGGCCACCGGGCTCGAGTTGGTGATTTGTGCCGAGCCCGCCCACCGCCGAAAGCCGCGCGGCGTGAAGGCCCAGACGACCCTCGCGCGCTCGGCGTCGATCGCAACCGCGCGGCCGTAGGAGGTGGTCACGAAGAAGAGGTTTCGCCGCCTCCCCCTGACGTTCACACGCGGGAGATAGATCGCCGACGAGTCGGCCGTCCCCGGGAGAGGGACGCGCACCCGGCGAGCCTTCTTGACCGCGGCGGCCGACATCGCGAACGGGCTCGTGTTGCCGCGCGAGGCCTCGTAGCCAAACATCGGCCACGCCCGGTTTCCTGCATCCGTACCTGAAGCCGCCCGCTCGCTCGCGCCGCTCGCAGCGGCGACGCCAAGGATCAGAACCACCAAGAAGCCGGCGCCGGCGTTCGGTCCTTTGAGACGTGAAGGCTCGGTGGACATCGGACGCGGCATAGCCGTAGCAGTACGCGGCTCGAGGGTCGCCAGTTCCCCGGCATCGCCATTAGCTCAATCATCCGAGCTCATCGAGCTCCTTCGGGTCGACGTCCTCGCGGCAGCGCTCCAGCCATTCACGAAGGCGCGTTGGGTCGAGGCCGCGCTCGCGCAGCCACTCCACCCACTCGGGGTCGTGAGACAGGCAGCGTAGGAGGCATGCGAGTGTGTCCGGCTCGGCCGGCTGCGGCCACAGTCGGTCGCCGCCCGTCACGACCGCCGCGCTGGCGAGCTGCTCTCGCGTGAACGGACTGCCACCGTGCGTCTGTCCCCGCGCGCCGAAGCGGACGTTCCACACGCCGTCCATGCCCGCGACGAGCGTCGCCGCGAAGGCTCCCGGCGCCTCCTCTGCCAGCGAGACGGCCAAGGTCACGCCGTCCGGCCGAGTCACCTGCGCGTCGACGGTCGCCCTGCGCTCGACAGGGAGGCCGTACTCCGTGAGCGTCGCGTCCAGGTGCAGGGTCGCACCGGGGTCGAAGCTCGTCTGCGTGACGCGTGCGGCGAGACGGACGTTGCTCCATGAGCTGACGGTCACGTTCCAGCGCACGCCGTGGGCGCGAAGCCTGTCGACCTCCTTGGCGACCTCCGCGTTGCGCTCGGCCTCGCCAGCCAGCTTCGACAACGCGCGCTTGAAGCGTCCGCTGTCCGTTCTGAGCACGACGTGCCACGTGCCCCCGTGCGCACCGGCGCCGACGGGAAGCGGCAGCCCCAGGCGGGCGTAGGTCATGTTTGTCCCTTGCACAATCTGCGCGCCGAGCGCAGCGAGGTCGTTCTCCCTGAGGACGCTGCCGTCAGGTGCCTCGAGCGCCAGCCTGATCGCAGGGACATCGACGAGCAGCACGACAGTGACATCGATCTCGGTCTCGGCGACCGCGAACGGGACGCTCACTGTGTCACCGGGGGCGAGGAAGCCCGACGGGTCGATGACGATGTTCTCGTTCGTCGCCGTCACGAGGATTTGCTGGAAGTACTTCGAGAGCAGGAAGTACGAGCCGGTGTCGGGCGTAAGCGGCCCGGTCAGCAGCAGGTAGCCGCCCGTGCCATGGGCGATTGTGCTGAGCGCGGCCGTGCTCACCTGTTGCGCCGTGCCGAGGCCGATTGCGAACGTGCGCGCGTCGATGGACGCCCCGACCTGGCTCAGGTACTTCGGCTGGTTCTCGAGGCCGTCGGTCAACACGACGAGTGCGCTGCCGTCGAAGCCGGCTACGCCGGCGTTGAGGGTCGCGCGCGCGAGCTCGACGCCGTCGCCGATCGACGTCGCACCGCCTGGCGTCAGCGCATTGACCGCAGCCAGCACGTCGCCCCGGTGCGTGCTCGCCGCAGCGAACGCCGCGAGCGGCTCCCCTGGGTACGCGTCGTGGTCGAAGCTCACGACGCCCGCGCCACTGCCGTCGCGCATGAGCTGAACACAGCGCGCGGCCGCCTCGTGGAGGAGCTGGATCCGGCTGCCGCCTGTTCCTGCCGGCAGGCTCATGCTCCCGGACTTGTCGAGGCAGAAGACGACGCCGGTCGTCGGCCGGGCGACGGTGTTCCCGGTGAGGGAGATGTTGAACACCTGGCTCGTCTCGACGCAGCGGATCTGCACGGAGCCCGCCGCCGCCGGCCCTGGCGCGGCCGCGCCGGTGAACGCGAACCACACCCGGACGACATCGTAGGGAGCGCTGTCCACGGGAGGGACGTGCGTCACCGTGCCGCCGAGGGCCGTCAAGCCGTACGGCGGATTCGGGCCGCTGCCCGGCACGATCTCAAGATGGATCGTCGAGCCGGCACGGACGTGGAATACGGCGGCGCGCCATGTCGTCTCGAGGGTGGGCACGTCCTGGAAACTCACCGTCGGCGTGACCAAGTCGACGAGCGGCGGATCGGTGTCATAGATGAACCCCATCGTGCGGCGGTAGTCGAGGCAGTTCGCCGGGGTCGCGGCCGCCGTCGTCAGGTGCTGCATCGCGTCGTTCAGGTTGTGGCCGGTCGGCCCGGCGGACGCCGGTTCGTACGCCGACGCTGGGTGCGCGTACTGCCACAAGGCCCAGAGGCGATCGACGTTGCAGTGGTGGAGGAAGAAGACCGGGTCGTTGGGCGAGGTTCCGGGTCCCATGTCCCCGCCGACCCAGACGTGAATTCGGTTGTGCAAGTGAGGCGGCGTTTCACCTGGAAGCTTGTTGCGCCAGCCCTCGAGCCGGTTGCGGAAGCTGCTGTCGCTCGACGTCCGCCACGGTGACGTGTCGTAGACGGTCATGTTCTGGATGGCGTCGTCGATCTGTGCGACCGTCGGAAAGTCGGGATCGCCGTTCGTGAAGGCGCCGAAGTCGCGCAGGATCCCGCCGGGCCGCGGCACGAGGTTTCCGGAGATGTCCTCGACCAGCGCCGTCCAGCCGGCGAAAGGTCCGGTCGTAACCGTGCCGCCCGGCCCTGTGCCGTCGCCGCCAATGTAGATCCGCTGCGCGGGATTCGTGTTCCAGAGCGGTGCCGAAAGCGGCGCGGCCGCATCCGCCCCCCAGTGCCAGTACGGGAGCGTGACGTTCGGCCGCGCGGTCTGGAGCGCCAGTTCGAACTCGCGACAGAAGTAGCGGTGCCAGGGCAGAAACGCGGGCCCGCGGTGGGCGACGTTGCGTGTCTGCGGATCCGGCGTCTCGGTCTGCCACGGAGTGGCGGTCATCATCGAGTGGTGGTGGCGCACGATGAACGTGTCGTACGTGCCGCTGGTCTTGATCGCGTTGACGGCGTCCTTGAAGTCCTGAAGTTGCGCGTCGGTCAACGTGTAGATGCTCTTGCGGATGTTCACGGCGTCGCCCCGTGCTGGTGGTCGCCGTGGTGATGGTGGCCGGGCTCGTGATGATGGCCGTGCGGGCCGCAGCGCTCGTCGCAGACGTGGCCGTGCAGCGTCCAGGTTTTCCCCTCGTTCGCGAGCAGCGTCTCGACGATCTCGTCGATCGTCTCGAACGCCGTGAACTGGTTGGCGAGCTGGCTGTGGAATTCGCCGTCGATGATGCTGACGGGTACCGGTATGGCATCGAGCGTCAGCTCGACGCGATCGGCCGACTCGCGGATCTCGACGTCGACGCCGCGACTGCGAAACCTCCGCGTCACCGGCTGTCGGCGACTGGTAGACCGGCGCTTGGGCTGCGGGGACTCTCCGTGGTTGTGCGCCATCGCGCGCCCTCCTCTTCCTGGGGACCACCGCAGCGATCCGAGTCTACGACGTCGCGCCGCATGGATCCGCGCGGGCGCGCGGAGGCTCCCAGCCGGCGCAGCCGCAGGCCGCGCCGGGACCCGCGCGGGGCGGTTCCATCGAGACCGAAGTCACGCGAGCATGACGAGTCGTCGGCGAATCGGGTCCATAGAAAAAGCCCTGTCACCAGGGCTTTTTCCGTAGCAGGCCTGTAAGCCGGATTCAGTCGAGGGTGACCATCTGTCTGGGCCGCCGGTTGCCCGGCGGCTCGAGCGGCGTACCCGGCTCCTCGGCGGGCCACCTGCGGAGCCTGCTTCGCCTTGCACCGGACGGGGTTTGGCGAGCCGCCGTGTCGCCACGACGCTGGTGGGCTCTTACCCCACCTTTTCACCCTTACCGCCGACACCTCCGGAGATGCGTCGGCGGCGGTC
>JBKOYJ010000129.1:0-13265 GCA_046725345.1 Actinomycetota bacterium
GCCTATCCCTGCGGAACCGCCCGACGTGCACTACGCACGAAGCGGCGACGTCCACATCGCGTACGTAACGGTTGGCTCCGGTCCAATCGACGTTGTCTTCGTGCGCGGGTTCGCCGGCGACCTGCTGTCGGTGTGGGAGCAGCCGCTGCTCATGCGCTTCATCGACGAGCTGTCGACGTTCGCGCACCACGATGCTCGACAAGCGCGGGACCGGGCTTTCCGACCGTGTCCGCGAGGTGCCGACGCTCGAGACGCGCATGGACGACCTCCGCGCCGTCCTCGACGCGGTCGACGCGGAGCGCGCATTCTTCTGGACGGCGCAGGAGGGCGCGCGTCTGGCGACGCTGTTCGCCGCGACGTATCCCGAGCGCACGCTCGGCCTCGTGCTCTTCGACCCGACGGCGAAGGGGCGCCGGACGCCGGACTATCCGTGGGCGCTCGCCGACGACGAGTGGCGCGCTCGGCTCGCCGAGCCGCGAAGGGTGGGGACGCACTGACTTCCTCGACGCGCAGCTCGCCGAGTGGCCCCCGAGCAGGAGGACGACCCGCTGTTCCGGTGGTGGTTCGTCGCGCACATGCGCCGCGGACTCAGTCCCGGCTCTTCCCTCGCCTTCTTCCGGATGATGATGGACTCGGACGTGACCGACGTGCTGCCCGCCGTACGCGTGCCGACAGTCGTCCTCGCCAGCGCGACGAACGTCGGGCCGGCCAGATACGTGGCCGAGCGGATCCCGACAGCTCGGCTCGTTCAACTGCCGGTTCGAAGCATTT
This sequence comes from Actinomycetota bacterium, assembly GCA_046725345.1. Classification (GTDB taxonomy): domain Bacteria; phylum Actinomycetota; class Thermoleophilia; order Gaiellales; family Gaiellaceae; genus JBKOYJ01. The sequence goes on from JBKOYJ010000129.1 coordinate 772, forward strand.
ACCACTGGGTCGACGACGAGTCGCACGAGATCGCCCTCCGCGAGACTCGGCGCCTGGTCGACGCGGCGAGCGCCCAGCCGGCGCAGGATCGCGTGCTCGCGACCATCCTCGTCACCGACATCGTCGGGTCGACGATGCGAGCGGCGGAACTCGGCGACGCCCGTTGGCGTGAGCTGCTCGAGACCCACCATCGGGTCGTACGCCGGCAGCTGGCTCGCTTCCGCGGCGAGGAGCAGGACACCGCGGGAGACGGCTTCCTCGCGACGTTCGACGGTCCCGCGCGGGCAATCCACTGCGCCGGTGAGATCGTGCGGGGCGTCGCTGAGCACGGGCTCGAGGTGCGGGCTGGGGTGCACACGGGCGAGTGCGAGGTCGTGGGCGGAAAGGTGAGCGGACTGGCCGTCCACATCGCAGCCCGCGTCGCGGCCACGGCCCGCGCAGGCGACGTCCTCGTCTCGCAGACGGTTCGCGATCTCGTGGCCGGGTCTGGAATCGCCTTCGACGATCGGGGCAGCCACGAGCTCAGGGGCGTGCCGGGTGACTGGAGGCTCTACGCGGCTCGCCCTTGAGGAGCGCGGCGGCCCCGCTCGATGCCGGGCCGCCGCTGGATCGTCTCCGCTTGTCCTACTGCTGCTCGGGCTTGAAGAGCCCGAACGGAGCGCCGACCGGATCAGCGAGGATCGACAGCCGCCCTACGGTCGGGACATCGGAAGGCTCCAGGAAGCTCTGAGCGCCGAGCTGCTTCGCCTTCGCGGTGTGGCCGTCGACGTCGTCGCTCAGAATGTAGACGAGCCAGTGCGAGGGCATCTCCACGCCCGGCGCCTTCGTCGACGCGCCCGCGCGCTGCTGGTCGCCCGAGTTGAAGACCGTGTAGCTCTGCCCTCCCATGTCCATGTCGGAGGCCGTCCAGCCGAAGACCTCCGTGTAGAAGCTCTTGGCAGCCTCGATGTCGTCGACGTGAAGCTCGTCCCAGCCGAACACGCCCTGGGGAGCGGACGAATCGCCCGGCGATGAGTAGGCCGAGAGGGCGGCGCCCTCCGGGTCGCGGATCACCGCGAACCGGCGCCCCTGCGGGGCGTCCGTCGGCTCGAAGAGCAGAGATCCGCCGGCCGCCTCGGCTCGGGCGGCGGTGGCATCCACGTCGTTCACCAGCACGTGGCCGATCCACTGTGGGGGAGCCTCGGACGGCCCGGGCGGCCAGAAGCCGCCGTGCTGCTTCCCGTCGGCGACGATCATCGTGTAGTCCATGCCGGCCGGCTCTTCCGTCTTCCAGCCGAACAGCGAGGTGTAGAACTGCTGCGCCTTCTCCGGATCGTTCGACCCGTAGTCGTGCCAGACGAAGGCTCCGAGTGCTGTCTGCACCGGTGTGCTCATGCGCGCCTCCCTGTGCTCGGTTCCGAGCGCCTCCCTACCCACTACTAACCGAAGCCGAACTAGCCGCGGTCGGGAAACATGTCGGCGCCGCCCCCGCATACCGCTCGCCGCTGCGCCGCCTCGGTAGAATCGCCGGCCGCGTGAGGCATCCCGCGAGGGCGACCGATGAGTTCGGCGCCGTGGCGCAGTCTTACTCCCGACCTTTCGGTCGAAATCGAGCGTGAACGTTCGTCGTAGGAGCGATGCGGCGATGTCCCGAGCAGATCACAGGGAGGCATAGATGAGCGGAGTACGGCTCCTGGTAGGCACGAAGAAAGGTGCGTTCATCCTGACCTCGGACGCGTCCCGCGGCGAGTGGGACGTCAACGGCCCGCTCTTCACGGGCTGGGAGATCTACCACGTCAATGCGTCGCCGGCCGACCCCGACCGGCTGTACGCCTCGCAGTCGTCGGGGTGGTTCGGGCAGATCGTCCAGCGCTCGGACGACGGCGGGAAGACGTGGGAGCCCGTCGGCAACGAGTTTGCCTACGACGGCGTCCCGGGGACGCACCAGTGGTACGACGGCACCCAGCATCCGTGGGAGTTCGCGCGCGTCTGGCACTTCGAGCCGTCGGCCACCGATCCGGACACGGTGTACGCGGGCGTGGAGGACGCGGCACTCTTTCGTTCGACGGACGGCGGCAAGAACTGGCAGGAGCTCTCGGGCCTGCGCGGTCACAAGACCGGCGAGCAGTGGCAGCCGGGCGCCGGCGGCCTCTGCCTGCACACGATCCTGATCCATCCCGACGATCCCAAGCGCATCGTCGTCGCCATCTCCGCCGCCGGGGCGTTCCGCACCGACGACGGCGGCGAGACGTGGCGCCCGATCAACCGCGGCCTGCGTTCGCAGGAGATCCCCGACGAGGACCGGGAGGTCGGACACTGCGTGCACCGGATCGCGATGAACCCGTCGCGGCCCGACGTGCTGTTCATGCAGAAGCACTGGGACGTGATGCGGAGCGATGACGGCGGCGAGTCGTGGCACGAGGTGAGCGGGAACCTTCCCTCCGACTTCGGCTTCCCCATCGCCGTCCACCCGCACGAGCCCGAGACCGTCTATGTCGTCCCGATCAAGAGCGACTCGGAGCACGTCCCGCCCGACGGGAAGCTCCGCGTCTACCGCAGCCGCACCGGCGGGAACGAGTGGGAGCCGCTGACGAAGGGCCTGCCGCAGAGCCACTGCTACGTGAACGTGTTCCGCGACGCGATGGCCGTCGACACGCTCGATCCGGGCGGGGTCTACTTCGGTACCAGCGGCGGTCAGGTGTACGCGTCCGCCGACAGCGGCGACACCTGGACGGCGGTCGTCCACGACCTTCCCTCCGTGCTGTCCGTCGAGGCGCAGACGCTGCCGTGATCCGCGTCGCTCTCCCGCAGCATCTGCGCACGCTGGCCGGCGTCGACGGCGAGGTGCGCCTTGAGGTCGCGGAGCGGCCGACGCCGCGCGCCGTTCTCGACGCCCTCGAGGAGACCTACCCTGTGCTGTCCGGAACGATCCGCGACCATGGGACGGCGGAGCGCCGGGCCTTCGTGCGCTTCTTCGTGTGCGGGCGTGACATCTCGCTCGACCCCGTGGACGATCCGTTGCCGGACGAGGTCGCGTCGGGCGCCGAGCCGTTCCGCGTGGTGGGAGCGATGGCCGGCGGTTAGCGCTTCGCTAGACGCCGGTCACGCGTACGACCGGAGGGATGCGGCGCCAACTGCTAACCGACGGCGAAAGAGAGGACGCGATGCAGAAGATCACTCCATGTCTGTGGTTTGACACCGAAGGTGAAGAGGCGGCGAGGTTTTACACGACGGTGTTTCCGAACTCGAGGATCGTGGAGGTGACCCGCTACGGCTCGGCCGGCCCTCGGGCCGAGGGGATGGTGATGACGGTCGACTTTGAGCTGGACGGGCAGAAGTTCGTGGCCCTGAACGGCGGCCCGCAGTACACGTTCGACGAGGCGATCTCGTTCCAGGTGAACTGCGAGAGTCAGGAAGAGGTCGACTCGTACTGGAGCACGCTCTCCGAGGGCGGGGAGGAAGGCCCCTGCGGATGGCTCAAGGACAAGTTCGGCGTGTCGTGGCAGGTTGTTCCGACGGCCCTGACCGAGCTGATCAGCGATCCGGACGAGGAGAAGTCGCAGCGGGTCATGCGGGCGATGCTGGAGATGAGGAAGATCGAGATCGACGCCCTCGAGCGCGCCGCGGCGGCGGTGTAGCTGGGGCTACGGCCAGGCGGCGCCCGCATGGCGGGCGCCGCCTGGCGCCTTTAACCGGTTGGGGCCGGAGCCGACGGGTCGTTCTGCCAAAGGCCGAACTCGTTCCCGTGCGGGTCCGTGCAGGTCGCGAACCACCCCATGCTCGGCACCGGCATCGGCTCGTCCGCCTGGCCGCCGAGCTCCTTCACGCGTGCGGCGCCGGCGTTGATGTCGTCCACGGCGAAGTAGGCGCGCGTCCCTCGCTTGCCGGGCTGCATGTTGGTGATCGCCCCACCCGTCTGCTCGCTGATGCGGGTCATGTGGTACTCGGACGGGCCGGGGAACGCCTCGAACTGCCACCCGAAGAGCGAGCCCCAGAACTCGCGGCTCTTCGCGGTGTCGTCTGCAGGAATCTCGATGTGCACGATCTGGCCGGGCACATGCCTCCTCTCGGTCGTCATTCGGCGGAGGCCACGGCTCCGCCGCGGTCACTCACTCAAGTAGACCTGTGTGTCGCAAGAATCTCATCGGGGCGGCGAGCTCTTTCGGCGTCCACGGCGGTGCTCGTAGCTCCGCACCGATGAGTTCCGCGGCGCCGCGGCGTCTGACCTTCGGAGTCCATCACGCAACCGGAAGGAGAGGGAGATGCGCAAGGTGATCGCGAACGAGTTTCTGAGCCTCGACGGGGTCGCGCAAGCCCCGGGCGGTGAGGACGAGGACACCTCCGGTGGCTTCGCGCACGGCGGCTGGCACATGCGCTTCATGGACGATGAGCTCGCGCAGAGGTGGGTGCTCGCGCCCATCCTCGAGGCGGGCGGCTTCCTGCTCGGGCGGCGCACCTACCAGATCTTCGCGGGCTACTGGCCGAACGCTCCCGAGGATCAGCAGGTGGTCGCCGAGCCGCTGAACACGAAGCCGAAGTACGTGGCGTCGACCACCCTCACGGAGCCGCTCGAGTGGCAGAGCTCCACGCTGCTCCAGGGCGACGTCCCCGAGGCCGTGCGCGCCCTGAAGCAGGAGGACGGCGGCGACATCCAGGTGATCGGCAGCACGCAGCTGGTGCAGACGCTGGTCGAAAACGATCTCGTCGACGAGTTCCGGGTGATGATCGACCCCGTCGTCCTCGGCGGCGGCAAGCGCATCTTCCCGGGCGACGGCGCGCTCAGGCCGCTGCGGCTCGTCGAGGGCAAGGTGACGGACACGGGCGCGATCCTCGCGACCTACGTCCCGGGCTAGGGCTGATCCCGCCGGCTACGCCTCGCGCTCAGAGCGCTCGACTCCGCTGCGGCGGGCCGCGACCTCATCGGCGAGCTCGAGCGAGAGCCGCTGGCCCGAGATCGCCGGCGGCTGCGGCACTTCCTCGGCGTCGCTTGTCGGGCTGCCCAGCCGCTCGTGGAGGGTGCGATCCTCTCCGATGAGACGCAGCAGCTCGCCGCCGTAGCGCTCGATAAGCGCCGCGATGTCTCGATCCGACACCTCGAGCGCCGCGGCAAGGCGGCGCTGGACGGTCGCGCGGTCGAGATCGGGGAACAGCTCGTAGAGTTGCTCCTCCCGGCTGACCGGCGGCGGCTCGACGAGCTCCTCGAACGCCTCGACCTCGGATGGATCGGGCAGCTGCAATTTCACCAGCGCTTGCATGTCGACGATCCCGGCGCCGAACTTGCCACCCGAAAGGCCGGGCACGCTGCGACTAGAGCGGTCGAGGGCATGGAGGAAGACCTGCTGGACCTGCTGGGGGCCGTAGCGCTGCTTGAGGAATTCGTGCCCATGCGTGCTTAGCCAGCCGGCGGCGACACCCGCGACGTGGGCGACCGCGAACGACGTGCCGCTCGACGTGATGACGGGCGGGTCGTTGCGCTCCGCCAGGTCCGGGACCCAAACAGCCTCGCCGGGCGCACTGACCGCGATCTTGCCTCCGCGCGAGCTGTGCTTCCACGGCTTCTCAGAAGCGTTGGTAGCGGCGATCGCCAGGCAGTTTCGGTACTGCGCCGGCCAGCAGATGATGTGGAACGGGACGAAGTTGCCTGCCGCGGCGAGGACGATCAGCCCCTCGCTCACCGCCCGGTTGATTGCCGCCTCGAGCCCCCTGAAGCCGAAGCCGCCAAGGCTCATCGAGATCACCTGGCAGCCGTTTCTCCGCGCGTAGTCGACCGCCTTGGCCACGTCCGCGTCCACGATCTGGATGACGCTACGAACGGTGCGGATCGGGACGACAGTTGCCAGCGGCGCCGCACCGCTCAACACGCCTTCGGTCCGTCCGGCGATGACGCTGGATGTGCGCGAGCCGTGGCCCGGCTGGAGGAACTCCGGGAAGTGGCCCTTCTCCAGCGGATCGAGGGCGTCGTCGTCGCCGTCGACGATGTCGCGGTCGCGCTCGAGGTCGAACATCTCCCTCACCAGCTCCGCATGCAGCCGGTAGCCGGTGTCCGGGTGGCCCACGACGATGCCCTGGCCGCGCGCGCCGGTCTCCGCCCAGGCTGCCGCAGCGCGAATCTGCTTCAGCGCCCAGTCGAAGGGAAGTGCGGGCGCCTCCGCAAGATCGAGCTCGAGCTCGGCCGCCTGGTCGGGATCGGGAGAGCCGAAGGCGGTCGGAAGCGCCGGCTCGACGCGATAGCCCGATGGAAGCTCACGCTCCAGGGCGTAGGCCAGATCCCAGTCGCTCTGCGGCCCGTCGACAGTGAAGATCACCTCGAAGAAGCGACCGAGCTCGGGATCGCCGCGAGCCTCGTCGCCGAACAGGTGCCGCACACGGGGGTCCGCCTCGCCCGCGAACAGCCGTTCGGCGGCCTCGACGACCTGCCGCTTCCGCGGTTCCGGCGCTTCGACGACGAGCCGTTTCCGGGGCGATGACGAGCGTTCGCTGAGCGTCGCTCGACTTTACCCCGAACCAGGCAGAGTCGGCGCGCGGAGCTCGGGCAGCGGTCCTAGTAATCTTGGTCGCCTCTACCGCCGCGAGCGACGAGGGTCGACAATGGCCTGGGACCGGCCAGCGCTGATAAACCTCAGGCAGATTCTCGCTCGGCTGTATCCGACCGAGCGCGACGCCAGGCGCGTAGTCGTCGATACGGGCCTGAATCCGGCACAGATCTCGTTCGACACCAAAGCGATCAACAACTGGTTTGCGATCCTCGAGGAGGCGAGGAGCCACTCGGGCAAGGTCGACGCTCTTGTCGGGATCGCGCTCGCCGACTACCCGGACGACGAGGGGCTACAGCGAGCAGCGCAGGGCGCACCCCCGCCCGTCCTCGAGGGTCCAGAGCCGACGGACTGGCGTGGCCCGAAAGCCGCGGGCCAACTCGAGAGGGTCATCGGAACAGAGAGTGCGCTCGTGCCGATCAGCTTTCTCGAGGTCGGTCTGGTCAAGGCGCGGTCGGTCGCGAAGATCCGCCGGGCCGATGGGAGCGCGGGTTCCGGCTTCCTCACCGACGATGGTGTCTTGATCACCAACAACCACGTCTTGCCCGACGAGCCCACGGCGAAAAGCGCGTCGGCGATGTTCAACTACCAGCAGACCGCCGACGGTCTGAGCGCGGAGGTCGACGAGCGTCAGCTGCTGCCCGACGAGTTCTTCAAGACCTCGGTGACCGACGACTGGTCCGCGGTTCGCGTCGCCGCGAACCCGAACGACCGGTGGGGCACCTTGGCTCTGACCGCGGCTCACGTCGAGGTCGGGGATCGGGTCAACATCGTCCAGCACCCGAATGGCCTTCCGAAGCAGATCTCCTTCTACTCCAACGTGGTCGTCTTTGCGGGTGCGGATCGCGTCCAGTACTTGACCGATACCGAGCCAGGATCGTCGGGCTCGCCGGTCTTCGACCGGAACTGGAACGTAGTGGCACTTCACCACAGCGGGGGCTGGCTGCCCGAGCCTGGGGCAACCGATCCGAATCGGCAGTACTACCGCAACGAAGGCATCCTGATCGATGCGCTGATTGCGGGACTCGGCGTCTAACCAGAGCTGATTGGGTCGTCATGTCGAATGCGATGACCGGACCGTCCGCTGAACGCCAATGGAACGGGGCGGCGATCGGCAGCCTCACGGAGCCGTTGGCCGCCCTATACGGAACCGACGGGGATGCGAGACGGGTGGTCGCGGACGCCGGCCTCGACGACCTGATCCCGCGGATCAACTTCGATGCCGCAGCATCGCAGCGGTGGTTCGGGATTCTCGACCTCGCCAGAATCCGTCCAGGGTCGGTCGAGGCGATCGTCGCCGTCGCGCGCCGCGAGTATCCGGACGACGAGCGGCTGGCTTCGGCTCTCGAAGCGGCTGCACCGAGTCGAGACGAAGCCGCCCGAGATCGCCTTCCCGCCCCCGCCGCGGCCGCGGCTGGGGCGGCTGAAGCCACGGAGGTGCGCCCGCTCGTCGACCGCGAGGACCTGGTCGCGCTCTTGCGCTCCGAACTCGAGCAGGTCAATGCCAGTCGGAGCGGGCGCGCGCTCCTCTTGATCGGGGACTCCGGAGTCGGGAAGACCCGAATCGCCGAGTATGCGGTCGGCGCCGCACGGGAGCTCGACATGTTCGTCCTGCAGGCGCAGTGCATCGGTGTCGGCGCGGAGCCGCTGCTGCCTTTCCGCGACACGCTCACGTCCTACCAAGGCCGTCCGACGATCCAGGAGATCCTCGACGGGTCCTCCGCCGAGCTGCGGGACTACCTGCCGTTCGTGCGGTCGTTCCTGCGGCTCGACGACCCCGAGGCCTCGGGGCCTCGACTCGGCGGGTCGACCGATCAGGGCGTCTATGAGGGCCTGGCCGCGGTGTTGCTCGGCCTCGCCGGTCGCCGCGGTCTTTGCATCGTGGTCGAGGACCTGACGGATGCCGACGAGGACACGCTGCACTTCCTCGACTACTTCCGTCGAAAGGCGGCGCCGAACTGCGTCCTCACGATCTCCACCGTCAAGCAGGACCTGATCGAGTCTCAGCTCCGGGATCTCATCGACAAGTGGGAAGGGGATGGTTGTCGCATCTCGGAGGTCCCGCCTCTGGAACCTCAGGACGCGGCCGCGCTCATCGCGCTCCTGTGGCGTGGGTCGCCTCTCGGCGACGAGCGGATCGCCACCATCGCGAGTGTCACAGGCGGCAACCCCTTCTTCATCGAGCAGTACGTGGGCCTGAAGCTCGAGGATGGGTCCGTCGACGATGTGCCCGACCGCGTCGAGGCGGTTCTCCGCCGTCGCGTGCGACGGCTCGACGAGCAGACGCGGGGCTTTCTCGATGCGGCGGCGGTCGCGCTGGAGGCCGGCAATCGACTCGATCTGATCGCCCACGTCGCGGGCATCGACAGCACGGAGTCCTCGCGCTTGCTTCGTCGGGCCGTCGAGGCGCGGTGCCTCGCAGAGGACGCCGGCGGAGGCATCTCCTTCGTTCAGGAGCTCCTGAGACGGGTGGTGTACGAGGACATCGGCGCGCAGTCCCGACTACTCATGCACGGCCGCGCGGCCGAGTGGCTCGAAGCGAACGGGCTGCTCTCGTCGGCGGCCCATCACTATGACCGGGCCGGACGGCCCGCGGACCTCGTCCGGACCGCGCTGGAGGGAGCCGAGCGTGCGGAGCACGCAGGCCTGTATCGCGCCGCGCTTCAGCTCTACGAGCGAGCCCTTCCCAGCGGCGACCTCCGGGTGATCGGGCCGCGGCTCGCGAAGGCGCACATCGTCGTGGGCGAGTGGCCAAAGGCCGAGGAGGTGCTCGATCGTCTTCCGGCGGACGCGCTGGACGTGCGACTCCTCCGCGCGGAGCTGTTCTCTGTTCGCGGCGATTTCAACGGTGCGCTCGAGGAGATGGAGCTCGTTCTGCAGACGCCCTCGGCGAGGCGGTTGGAGACCCTCATCCGGCTGGCCGACATCAACCTGTACCTCGGCGAGCTCGCGACGGCGGGCGACTACGCGAAAGAGGCCCTGGCGGAGGCCGGAGACGCGAATACCGTCGCGCGTTGCCACGGCGGAATCGGCGCCGCCGCATTCTTCGCCGGCCGCATCGACGAGGGGGAGCACGCGTTCGTCGAGGCGATGACCGTCCTTTCCGGCCAGCCGGTCGAGGAGCGCGATCAATACGTCTATACGACGATCCTGGGGAACCTCGGATTTGCCAACGAAGTCCGTGGACGATGGGACGCGGCAAAGCGGTTCCACGAGGAGTCGCTGACCAAGCGGCGAGAGGTGTCGGATGCGCGCGGCGTGCTGCAGTCGCTCCACGCGATGGCGCGGTGCGAGCTCGGTCTCGGCGCGACCGACAGCGCCCTGCAATCGCTCGAGGAGGCACGAGAGCTTGCGTCGAGCCTCGGCGAGCGCCTGGAGGAGGGGAAGATCGAGCACACCTACTCTCAGCTCGACCTTCGAGAGGGCCGGGCGGCCTCGGCGGTCCGTCGGGCCGAGACGGCGCTGCGGCGGTTTCGCGAAGCTGGAACCGCGTACGACGCCGCACACGCGAGGTTCACTCTCGCCGGCGCCTTCGCCGCGAACGCGGCGGCGCGCCGGGCCGTCGAAGAAGGCGCCAGGGCCCGTGTCCAGCAGGAGCGGAAGGGGTTCGGCCTGCTCTCTACGCTCTTCCCGGAGCTCGGATTCTCGTACAGCGGGCGGATCGCAGCGGGGTTGCTCGGATACGCGTACGGCGATGCCGTCGGCTTGCCGTGGGAGGGCCGACCGCCGGCCGAGATCGACATGGCGCAGGTACCGTCGCTTCCGGTTCGCCCGAACTGGTCGAAAGGGGCAACGTCTGACGACACGGCGCTGACGGTTTTGGTCGCCGAGCACCTGGTCGCCTCCCGTGGTCCGGACGGCGCAGGATTCCTCGCCCGCCTGGCAGAGCGCGCTCCGTCCCTAAAGGGTCTAGGCCCGTCGACGACCGGCGCGATCGAGCACTTTCGACGCACGGGGGCCCCTCAGGCCGGGAACGGCAACACCAACGGAGCCCTCATGCGATCGCTTCCGATCGGTTGGGCTCTGCCGCTCGACCGGGCGCAGGACCGGCGCGCGTGGACGATCGAGCTGTCGCGGGCGACACACCCGGGTCCTGAGGCGTGTTGCGCTGCACTCGTCGGCGCCGCGTGCGGGGCGTGGGCGATCGAGCAGGCCGACTCCTCGCTGCTGCTCGAGGTAGCGCTCGAGGAGGTCGCGGCCGCGCAGGAAGCCTGCGGGGCCGACGGACGGATCAAGGACATGCTGTCTGCCCTCGCCGCGAAGCAGTGGCAGCCGGATCCCGAGCGCCTCGATCTGGATCCGTACGAAACGCTGGCCAGGGTCCTATGGTGCATCCTGACCGAGCCCCGTCTGCCTGAGGCGCTCATGCTGGCAGTTCGCATCGGCGGCGATACCGACACCGTCGCGGCGCTCGTCGGCGGCTTGCTCGGCTGCCGGCAGACGCCCGATGCCGTCAGAGCAGAGGTGCCCTGGAGCGCTGACGTCGACGCACCCGACGACGCCCTCGTGGGCAGGCTGGCAGCTGGAATCGCGGATCTGCGCACGGGACGTAGCGGTGGCTGAGATCGCGGTGTATGGCACGGTCGCCGCCGACGTGGTGCTTCGGGTCCCGGCGCTCCCTCGGCCGGGTGACCACATTCCGGCCGAACCGCTCGGCTGGCGGCTGGGAGGCAGCTCGGCAAACGTCGCCTGCGGGCTCGCGGCGGCCGGCCACGAGGTCGAGCTCATCGGGCCCGTGGGCACTGATCCGATGGCCGAGGCGCTCACCGCTGAGCTAGAACGACGGGGAGTGCGAACGCATCGGTTGCACCGTGTCGACGCGCCGTCCCCGAGAGCGTTGATCCTGCTCGATCCGGGCGGCGAACGCACGATCCTCGGTCTCGACCAGGGCTCGGCAGCCGATGCCTCGCCGCTCGACGATCCTCCGGACACGGTCGGCGTGGACTGCGTCTACGTCGAGAGCTACGAGCGCTTTTCGACGAGGATCGCCGCTCGATCGCAGGACGCGCTCGTGGTGTCGACGCCGCCGCCTCGCCGCCGTCGCAGCTGGCCGGCCGACATCCTCGTCGGGTCCGAGCGGCAGTACCCGCCTCCGTGGCTTCCGGCGCCGTTCGAGTCTGCTCGACCGGTGGCCGGGTCGCGCCTCCGATGGGTGGTCGTGACGCGCGGTCGGGAGGGAGCCGACGCGTACGGGCCCGGCGCCGGCTGTCATGTCGCGGCTCGCCCGGCAAAGCAGGTCGACGCGACCGGAGCCGGCGATGCCTTCGCCGCGGGCTTGATCTCCGGCCTGCTCGCACAGCACGGAATCCAGGAGGCGATGGAGCTCGGAGCGGTGCAGGGCGCGGCCGCGGTCGAAGTGCTGCAGTCCGTTCCGCCCGATTGGCTCGCCGGGGTCGAGCTTCCATAGCGGCCGGGCTCTTCACCGGGGCAGGGTTGTCGCACGCGGCCCCGGCCGGCCTGCCGTTGGCTCAGACGTTTCACCGGCGCTTGTACGAGGCGTGTTACGCAGCCGCCTCAACGGTGGCGCCCGGGGTCGTCGATCGCGGCGTCGTCGACGCCGTGCGGAAGGGTCCGTGGAACCTCCTGGCCCGTCTGGAGAGCACCTCGCCCGGGTCCGCTGCCGGCGCGTTGGGGTGCATGCAGGCACCGGTCCCGAACGAGGCACAGCTCCTCGCGGCCGTCCACCTGGCCCACGGCGGGTTGCACGTCACCGTCAACGTGGACGAAGGAGTCGAGCACGCCTACGCCCTGCTCTCCGGCGCGATCCCACTGCCCGACATGGCGCCGGCCTCGTATCGGGAGGCGCTGCCGGTGTGGCGCAGCTGCTTCCCCCGCCCGGTGCCGGCTCTTCACGCCCTCTGGCGCCCTGCCGACTTGGCCTCGGCGTCGTTCGCCTCCCGTCCGCTCCTCGTCAAGCTGCACGGCTCGCTCGGCAAGTGCTGCGACGGCGTCGTGCTCCCGTTGCCGACTGCGACCGACGAC
>JBKOYJ010000059.1:0-8851 GCA_046725345.1 Actinomycetota bacterium
GCCGCTCGACGGCGTCGAGCCCGAGCACCTGCGCATCGACGAGCTCGTGCGGCGAGTCGATCGCAACGGCGTGCAGGAGGTCGTGCTCGCGACGAACCCGAACATGAGCGGCGAGGCGACGGCGGCCTACCTCGCCGACCGCCTCCGCGATCGCGTTCGCGTCACGCGGCTGGCGAGCGGCCTTCCCGTCGGCGGCGACCTCGAGTACGCGGACGAGGTGACGCTCGGCCGCGCGCTCTCGGGCCGCCGCGAGATGTAGCGTGTCGACGCTCGAGTACGAGGCCGTCCCGGGGGTCGAGCGCGACGATGCTCGCGCCCCGCTGGGGACCGTGGTGATGAAGTTCGGCGGCACTTCGGTGGCGGGGCCGGAGCGGCTGCAACACGTGGCCGGGCGACTAGTCGCTGCGCGAGAGGCCGGGAACCGCGTCGTCGCGGTTCTCTCGGCGATGGGCGAGACGACCGACGACCTGATCGCGCTCGCGCACCAGGTCTCGGCGCGCCCCGTCGCGCGCGAGCTCGACATGCTGATCTCGGTCGGCGAGCGGATCTCGTGTGCGCTCGCCGCGATGGCGATCCACGACCTGGGCCACGAGGCGATCTCGCTCACCGGCTCGCAGGCCGGCATCGTCACCGACACCGTCCACGGGAAGGCGAAGATCGTGGAGGTCCGCGCGCGCCGGATCCACGAGGCCCTCGACCAGGACCGGATCGTGCTGGTCGCCGGCTTCCAGGGCGTGTCGACCTCCTACGACGTGACGACGCTCGGTCGCGGCGGCTCGGACACGACGGCGGTTGCGCTCGCGGCCGCGCTCGGCGCCGAGAGCTGCGAGATCTACACCGACGTCGAGGGGGTCTTCACCGCCGACCCGCGCATCGCGCCGGGCGCACGCAAGCTCCACGCGGTCACGTACGAAGAGATGCTCGAGATGGCCGCGTCGGGGGCGAAGGTGCTGCAGCTGCGCTCCGTCGAGTTCGCGCGCAACCACGGCGTGACGCTGCACGTACGCTCCACCTTCTCCGACGCACCAGGAACGTGGATTCGCGAGGAGGACGCACGCATGCTCGAGAAGGCGATCATCTCCGGCGTCACGCACACCTACGAGGAGCTCGTGTACCGCGTGCGCGGCGTGCGCGCAGCGCGGCTGTTCACCGAGCTCGCCGCCGCCGGGGTCAACGTCGACACGATCGTGCAGACCGGCGACGAGATCGTCTTCTCGGCACCGTCCGAGGACGGCGCCCACACCGCGACCACGCTCGAGCAGCTCGGCGTCGAATGGTCGATGCGCGACGACCTGGGCAAGGTGAGCGTGATCGGAGCAGGGATGAAGAGCCATCCGGGCGTCGCGGCTCGCGCCTTCGCCGCGCTCGACGACGCGGGCGTCGCGCCCGAGATCGTCTCCACCTCGCCGATCAAGATCGCCTGCCACGTGCGCCGTGACGAGGTCGAGCGCGCGGTGCGGACTCTGCACGCGGCCTTCGAGCTCGATACGCCGGAGGCGGAGCGCGCGCATGCCTGACGCCGTGCGCATCGGCGTCGTCGGCGCGACGGGCGCTGTCGGCCGGGTCACGCTCGAGCTGCTCGGCGCGCGCGGCTACGCCGACGTCCGCGCCTTCGCGTCCTCGCGCTCAGCGGGTCACGAGGTCGCGTTCGACCGAAGGCGTCTTACGGTCGAGGAGGCGACACCCGAGGCGCTGGCGTCCGCCGGGCTTGACCTCTGCTTCTTCTCGGTGGGCACCGCGGCGAGCCGGGAGCTCGTGCCGCCCGCGCTCGACGCCGGCGCAGCCTGCATCGACAAGTCGGACGCGTTCCGCCTCGCCGACGGCGTCCCGCTCGTCGTCGTCGGCGTCAACGACGGGGCGGTCGGCGACTCGACGCTCGTCGCCAACCCGAACTGCTCCGCGATGCAGCTCGCGTGCGCGCTCAAGCCCCTCCACGACGCCGCCGGCCTCGCGCGCGTCCGGCTCGCGACCTACCAGTCGGCGTCGGGTGCGGGGGACGGCGGGATCGAGAAGCTGCGGTCGCTCGCGCCTGCGGAGGGCGATCTCTCGATGGACTGGGAGTTCGACGGCGACGAGTTCGACGAGGAGTGGAAGCTCCGCGAGGAGACGCGGAAGATCCTCGCGCTGCCGGACCTCCCGCTGCACGCGACCTGCGTCCGCGTGCCGGTGCTCGTCGGACACGCGCAGGCCGCCTGGGTAGAGACCCAGCGTCGGCTCTCGCCCGACGAGGCGCGCGAGGCGCTCGCCGCCTCGCCGCAGATCGAGCTCGCCGACCTGCCGATGCCGGGCGACGCCGCCGGACGCGACCGCGTCCTCGTCGGGCGCATCCGCCGCGACCCGACCGACGAACGCACGCTCGCGCTCTGGATCGTCAACGACAACCTGCGCAAGGGCGCGGCGCTGAACGCGGTTCAGATTGCGGAGCTGCTCCTCGCGCGGGCACCACTCGCCGCCTAGGGCCGCTGGGGCACAGGCGCGGGCGTCAACGCCTCGCGCACGCGCCGGAGAACGCGTGCTCGGGCGGGCTCGTCCACCGGCTGCAGGCCGCCGAGCTCGAGCCGCGCCAGCTCGACACGGCCTGCGGCCCGCACGGTGAGGAAGCCGAGGTCGGACAGGAAGTCGCGGGGAAAGACCGTGCGGTGGACGTGGAAGCGCTCGTACGTCGTCTCGCCCTCCGGATAGCGGTACGCGAACGTCTCCAGCGCCTGCGCCCCTTTCTGGCGCGCGTCACCGATGGCGGCGAGGAACAGCGACTGCATCACCCACGGCGTCGAAGGGTCGACGAGGTAGGCGCACGTGACGAGCACCGCGTCGTCTGATGCCGGGCCGGCCGGAAGCTCAGCCGCGCGCGGAAACAGGGACGAAGGGCCGTACTGCATCGAGCCGAGCACGCGCCCGTCGTCGTCGTAGTAGATCGTTCCCCACGCGCCCCAGTCCTCTTCGGCCCGCCCGATCCAGCGCTGCTTTTCGAGATCCCGCCCGCGTCTCGACTGCCACCACACGCACTCGTGGCACACCGTGGGGGCCGTGCGTATCGTCGCTCCGGTGAGTCCCGCGACCCGTGTCACTCCCGGATTGTAGGAACGTTTAGGAGCGGCGCAGGACGAGCTCCGTCGCCTCGGGTCGCGCGAAGAAGCGGAAGGGGACGAACGTCGTGCCGAGGCCGGGCGAGACGTGCATCGTCGCGGCCGGCCGGCGGTAGAGGCCGCGAGGGTACGGAAACGTCGGATGGGCGAGGCGAAGCTTCCCCACGAGCATCGGGACCGTGATCTGCCCGTCGTGAAGGTGGCCGGCGAGCACGAGGTCGAACGCGTGCTCGGGCAGCCGGTCGATCATCCGCGGGAAGTGGCAGAGCAGGACGCGGAGGTCGGCGCTCGGGTCGCCGAGCTCCGCGGGCCGCGCTCGCCGGCGCATGTACGTGCGCGGGTCGACGCCGACGAGCTGGATGCGCCGGCCACGGAGCTCCAGCGAGAGGGCCTCGTCGTGCAACAACCGTGCCGGCGCGACGTCGAACGGCGCGGCCCCGCGCGCGAATGGGTCCCGGCTGATCCCGACGTCGTGGTTGCCGAGGACGGCGAACGCGCCCGGGATCCGCGCGAGCAGCGCGCGGAGCCGCTCCTCGCCGCGCGGGTGCGAGAGCAGGTCCCCCGTGATGCAGACCAGGTCGGGCGCGCGAGCGGCTGCCCACGCGACCGCCCGCTCGACCGCGGTCGTACCGCGAGAAGGGATCCCAAGGTGGAAGTCCGACAGATGGGCGATCCGCACGCCGTCGAGCTCGGGGGCGAGGCCTGCAAGCGGCACGTCCAGCGTCCGAAGGCGCACCCAACCCGCCTCGAGCCAGCCCCATGCAAGCAGCCCCCCGGCCGCTGCGACCGAGGCGGCGGCGAGCCTCACGCCTGTTCTTGGAACAGCACGCTGATGCTCTCGCGACCGTGGATCCGGGAAATCGCCTCCGCGAAGAGCGGCGCCACGGCGACGACTCGAACCGCGTCGCCCGCGAGCGGAACGGGTTGCGTCTCGATCGTGTCGGTGACGATGAGCCGGTCGATCGGGCTCGCGTGGATCCGGTCGA
Organism: Actinomycetota bacterium; assembly: GCA_046725345.1. Lineage (GTDB taxonomy): Bacteria > Actinomycetota > Thermoleophilia > Gaiellales > Gaiellaceae > JBKOYJ01. The sequence continues at coordinate 4,073 of JBKOYJ010000059.1, forward strand.
GCGCGTGCTCCGAGAGCGCTGCGTGTGTCACGGCCGCCGAGACGGACCGAGCGCCGCGGCGGACGAGCTCCTCGGCGGCGTCCACGAGCGTCCCTCCGCTGAAGACGATGTCGTCCACGATCACCGCGTCCTTCCCCGCGACGTCGCCGATCACCCCGTAGACCTCCGCGCGTTCGTCGTGGCCGCGGCGCATCTTGTCGGCGATCGCGAGCCCCGCGTGCAGGCGGCCCGCGTAGCGGCGCGCAGTCTTCGCGAAGCCTGCGTCCGGCGCGACGACGACGGGATCGGCGAGCGCCAGCGCGCGGATCTCGTCGCACAACGGAGACATCGCGTAGAGATCGTCGACGGGGACACGGAAGAAGCCCTGGATCTGCGGCGCGTGCAGGTCCATCGTGACGACGCGGTCGGCGCCGGCGGCCTCCATCGCATCGGCGCATACCCGCGCGCGGATCGAGACCCGCGGCTCGTCCTTCTTGTCCCCCTTTGCGTACGCGAAGTAGGGCACGACCGCGGTGACCGACGCGGCGCTCGCGCGCGCGAATGCGTCGAGCCAGAACAGCAGCTCCATGAAGCCGTCGTTCGCGGGGAACACCGTCGACTGCACGACGTAGACGTCCCGGCCGCGGACGTTCTCGAGCACGCGGACGAAGAGAGTCCCCTCGGAGAAGCGAAGCGTCTCGCCGCGGCTCACAGGGATTCGCAGGCGCCGGCAGATCTCCGCGGTCAGACGAGGGCTGGCGGAGCCCGCGAAGACGAGAGGCTGCTCGTCCGTGCGCGGTCGCCGGAACCGGGGGCGTCTCACCACCGCCATCTTCACCGAAAGCGGGGGCGCCTGTGCGACCCCGCCCTCGGCCCTCGGTGAATCAGGCCGAGAGCTTCTCGACGACCGGCTGCACCGACACGACGTGGCGGCGGAACTTGAGCTCCGAGTCGGGAATCCCGGCCGCGACCCCGATCAGCTGCGAGAGGTGCAGGATCGGCATGCCGAAGCGGCGCCCGGTCGACCGCTCGAGCTTCTGCTGCCAGGCGTCGAGCGAGAGATGGCAGAGCGGGCAAGGCGTCACCATCGCGTCGGCGCCGGCCTCCATCGCCTGCTCGATCGGCTGGATGAGCTCGCCGAGCGCGGTCTCCTCCCGCGCCTGGATGATCGGGAAGCCGCAGCACTTGATCTTCGCGGGGTAGTCGACCGGCTCGCCGCCGCAGGCCTCGATGATCGCCTCGAGCGACCACGGCCGGTCGGGATCCTCGAAGCCGAGCAGCTTCGACGGACGCAGGATCTGACAGCCGTAGAACGGCGCCACCCGCAGGCCCTTCAGCCCCTTGTGCGCCGCGGCCTTCAGGCGCTCGAAGCCCTCGCCCTCGGCGATCAGCCACAGCAGGTGCTTGACCTCGACGTTGCCGCCGTACGGGGGGACGCCGACGCGGTCGAGGTTCCGGTTCACGCGCGCGCGTAGGTCCGGGTCGTTCTTGAGCATGAAATTCGCCTGCCGCAGGTTGAGCGTGCAGACGTTGCAAACGGTCATCAGCGTGTCGGAGCCGCTCGCCTCGCCGTAGGCGAGGATGCGCGCGTTCAGGTGGAGGTAGTAGTCGGGCTCCGCCTCGTGGATGTCGCCCGCGCCGCAGCACGTGACGGACTCGAGCTCCTCCAGCTCGAGCCCCACCTTCGGCGCGAGCGCGCGCGTCGAGGTGTCGAGCTCCTTCGCCGACAGTGACGCGAGGCAGCCCTTGTAGTAGGCGACCTTCTTCGGCCTGCCGTTGCCGTCCACGTCAGCCTTCAGCGGGCGGCGGCTTGTCGCCCGGGGTCACGGTCGGCGCGTCGCGAGCCGCGGGCCCTTCCTCGCTCGGGTAGTCGATCCGCGCCAGCGCCCGCTCACCCTGGACGTGGCCGAGCGCGCCGTCTACGCCCTGCTCCTTCACGATCTCGTGCAGGGCCCGCGCCTGGCGCACGTTCTCCGCCACGTGCGGCGGAACAGGAGGCGGCACCTTGCCGTGCACGAAGAGCTTCATCGCGAACTTCATCTGTCCGATCGAGGAGACGATCCCCTGGGTCTTCGGGACGAGCTCGGTCTCGCGCAGCCAGCCGGTCGTCTCCGCCGACTTGATGAACCACTTGGCGTGCTTCGCGCCCAGGTCGCGGTCGATCCCCTTCGCGACCGACTCGGCGCCGAGCTTGGCGATCGCGTCGCGCGGATCGACGCCCTTGGGGCAGCGCTCGTTGCAGAAGTAGCAGCGCGTGCACTGCCAGATGCCGTTCTCGGAGTTGTAGTCCTCGAGCCGCTCGACGGTGGCGTCGTCGCGCGCGTCGCCCACGAAGCGCATCCCCTTGGCGAGCGCCTGCGGGCCGAGGAACTCGGGGTCGGACTCCATCGCGTTGCATTCCGAGACGCAGGCGGCGCAGTTGATGCAGAGCGACTCCTTGTTGATCACGTTCATCTGCGCCTGCGAGACCCGGTACTCGCGGCCTTCCTCCGGAAGCTTGTAACCGGGCTGGAGCCAGGGCTTCATCGCACGCAGCTTCGCCCAGAAAGGCCCCATGTCGACGACGAGGTCCTTCACGATCGGCAGGTTGCCCATGGCCGAGATCACGGGCACGTGACCGGCGTCGACGAGCGGCTTCATCCGCTCCTTGCAGGCGAGCACCGCGGCGCCGTCCATGCGCATCCCGCAGGAGCCGCAGATCATCATCCGGCAGCTCTTGCGGTAGGCGAGCGTCCCGTCGACGCGGTCCTTGACGATGTCGAGGACGTCGAGCAGCGTCGCCCACTCGGGGGCCTCGACCTCGTAGGTCTCGAGGGCGCGCTCGCCGGTGCGGCTGTCGAAGCGCCAGATCTTGAGCGCTACCGCCATCGTCCCGCCGATCTGGCCGTTCGTCGTCGGCCGCAAGTCAGTACTTACGCTCACTCGGCTCCCACTTCGTCATCGTCACCGGCTTCCAGTCGAGCTTCGGCTTCCCGTCCTCCCACCTCACGATCGTATGCCGCAGGTAGTTCTCGTCGTCGCGGTCCGGGTAGTCGTGCGGCCGCGCGTGGGCGCCGCGACTCTCCTTGCGCGCCAGCCCCGACACGACCATGCAGTCGGCGAGCTCGAGGAGGAAGCCGAGCTCGAGCGCCTGCGTCAGGTCGTTGTTGAAGAGCTCTCCCTTGTCGTCCACGACCACGTGCTCGTAGCGCTCGCGCAGCGCATCCACGATCCGACCCTGCTCGAGCATCTGCTCCTCGCGCCGGAAGACGCCGAAGTTCTCGTGCATCGTCGTCGCCAGCTCGTCGCGGATCCGCCACGGCCGCTCGCCGTCGTCCCGCGCGAGCAGCGTCTTCAGCTCGCGCTCGGAGTCGCGGAGCAGCGAGGGCGGCACGTCGACGGTCGTGTGCGAGAGCGCCCAGTCCGCCGCGTGTGCGCCGGAGCGCTTGCCGAAGGTGATGGTCTCCATCAGCGCGTTGCCGCCGAGCCGGTTCGCGCCGTGCACCGACACGCACGCGCACTCGCCGGCGGCGTAGAGGCCTTCGAGCGAGGTGAGGCCCCAGACGTCCGTGTCGACGCCGCCCATGTGATAGTGCGAGCCCGGGCGCACCGGAATCGGCTCGAAGATCGGGTCGATGCCGATGAACGTCATCGCCAGCTCGCGCGTGCCGTGCAGGCGCTCGAGGATCCGCTCGGCGCCCAGGTGCCGGAGATCGAGGAGGACGTTGCCCTCGACGCCGCGCCCCTCGTCGATCTCCGTCTGCTCCGCCCGGGAAATGACGTCGCGGCTCGCGAGCTCCATCGCGTTCGGCGCATAGCGCTTGAGGAAGCGCTCGCCGTCGGCGTTCAGCAGGTAGGCGCCCTCGCCACGACATCCCTCGGTGATCAGCACCCCCGTCGGGGAGAGCGTCGTGGGGTGGAACTGCATCATCTCCATGTCCTCGAGCGCGACGCCGGCGCGCAGCGCGAGCGCCATCCCGTCGCCCGTGCAGGAGTAGGCGTTCGTCGTCCCCACGTAGAGCCGGCCGGCGCCGCCGGTGCAGAGGATCACCGTCTTCGCGCCGAGCGCCTTCAGGCCGCCGTTGAGGATGTCCCAGCAGATGACGCCCTGGCAACGATCGTCCTCGACGACGAGCTTCCACGCGAACCATTCCTCGTAGACGCGTAGGTCGCGCTTCATGACCTGTTCGTAGAGGACCTGCACCAGCACGTGGCCGGTGATGTCTGCCGCGTACGCCGTGCGCGGCTCGCCCGCGGCCCCGAAGGGACGCTGGGCGATGCGGCCGTCCTCCGTGCGCGAGAAGACCGCGCCCCAGTTCTCGAGCTGGTAGACGTCGCCGGGCGCCTCGTCGCAGAGCACCTGGATCGCGTCCTGGTCGCCGAGGTAGTCCGAACCCTTGACGGTGTCGAAGGCGTGCTTCTCAGGGTCGTCGTCGGACGCGTTCCCGAGCGCCGCGTTGATGCCGCCCTCGGCGGCGCCCGAGTGGCTACGGACGGGGTGGATCTTCGAGATGAGCGCCACGTCAGCCCCCTGGTCGTGGGCCTCGATCGCCGCCCGCATGCCGGCGCAGCCGGCGCCGACGACGAGCACGTCGTGCGTGGCGTCCACGCCGAGGACGCTACCGAAAGGATGCGCGGTGCCGTGCCCATGGACGACGGTACGACCCGCCCCCGAGGCATAGTGAGACCCATGGCAGCCGACCGGCGCACGCGGGACGTCGCGCTCACGCACGAGCTCGAGCACGCCGACCTGACGTCGGCGTTCTTCGTCACGCGCGTCGTCGAGGACGGGCGGCGGGAGCGCCGAAGCGACAGCTGGAC
>JBKOYJ010000049.1:0-6089 GCA_046725345.1 Actinomycetota bacterium
ATGGTCGCAGAGCTTGCAGCGCGGCTCGGAGGGAATTGCGCGGGAGATCCGGCGCATCCACGGCGACCAGCAGATGTGTCCACGGGCATCGCCCATGAGCACGTCGCGCCATTTCTCCTCCTGCGACTGTCGCGCCATGACAGCGCTGAGCGTACGTCGCGCGCCGCGCCTACGCCACCACTGGTGCTGCCGGATGGTGGGCTTTGCGGACATGCCGAGATCCGGCCCCAGTGCGTCACCTGCGGTCTGCTGGGGCTAACCCCGGTTCGCAGATCCCTCTCGCCGGGACGGCCGCTGCTGGATGGAGTCGACGGTCGCCGTTTGCAGGTAGACGCTGTAGCTCGTGAGGCCGGACGGTTGCGAGCGCACGTCGTTGCAGGCGGCCGGACTCACTTCCCGAGTTCCGAGCGTCGCCGAGGTGGCAGGATCGAAGAAGACCTCGTAGCGCGCCGGTATCGCGGCAGAGCAGAGCGTGATCACAGTCGCTTCTCTCCCGATCGGGTCGGCCACGTTCTCGCCGATCTCCACGCCGTCGAGTCGTGCCGCAATTTCATAGGCGGCGCTGCGCAGCTGGGGAGACGCAAGCGGGTTGGCGAGGACGTCCTCGATGACCTGTAGCAGCTGCAGGCTCTGCGCACCCTGATCGGGGTTGAAGTCGGCGGCCTCTTGGAGCTTTTGTCGCAGCACGCTTTCCAGCGACTCCGAATTGGTCGGCAACTCCTCAACCCGGCCGTCCAGCAGCCCGGGGTTGAGCCTCGCGTACAACTCGGGGAAACCCGCCGGGCCGAAGGTGACGTCGCTGGCCGCCCCATCTTCAGGCGTTGTCGCCGGAACCTGGCTCAGCTCGCCATCACTCGAGCTCCAGACGGCAGTCGCCGGCGGCCCACTGCGCTTCATTCGCCCCGAGCCGTCGGCTGCTATCCACCACTCCACGGTTTGAGTGGGACCGCCAACCACGCCGGATCGCTGTTTCACATACCTGTACTCCCCCGGGCCAGGGGCGGTCGCGGGCTCCCGGGCCGCGACGCTGGCCGCAGCCTGGAGTACCCCGAAGGCGCTCGCCGGTTCGCTCCCGCCCTGAAAGAGGACGACGAGTGCGCCGATAGTCACGGCCACGGCGGCAAGGCCGACGGCGCTCGCCAGGCGCACGCGGGGCACGCGCCTCGAGCTGCTCGTCGTCTGGAGCGCCGCGATCTGAGCCCGCAGAGCCTTGAGTTGATCATCGTCCAGCTCGCGTCGGATGTTCTCTGCATCAACCGGGTTCGCCTCTCGCAGCAAAGCGAAGGCGCGGCTCTCTCGATCGCTCCCGACGCTCATCCGGCCTCCTTCCTCGCAACCTCTGTGAAAGCACTTGCCTCGTCTTCCTCAGGAAAATGTCCGAACGCGGCCAACTCTTTCGCAAGCCGTCGGCGCGCGCGGTGCAGGCGGAGCGTGTACGCGGCGGACGAACACCCGAGCACCGCAGCGGCACCGCGCGCGTCCAACCCTTCCCAGGCAGCGAGGCGGAGGACCTCGCGCTGGTTCTCGCTGAGACGACGGAGCGCGGTCGTCACTACTGAAGCTTCGGCGGCCGAATCAGCGTGATCTGCCGCCACCACCGGCGCATCGGCGCCCGCAATGCGTGCAAGCAACCGCGAGCGTCTGCGAGCCGAACGAGTCTCATTCCGTAACACGTGTCGAGCGATGCCGAACAGCCACGGGAGGGGATCCTCAGGCAAGTTGTCCAAGCGGCGCCAGGCGACGGCGAAGGTCTGAGACGCCACGTCTTCGGCCGTGCCGCGTTCGCGTAGCCGCCGCAACGCATAGGCGAGCACCTCCGGGTAGTGAGTCCGAAAGCAGGCCTCGAAGCGGGCTTCGGCCTCGCTGGTCATGTTCGCGAACGGGCGTGGAGGCTGGGAGCCCCGCGAGACGCTCCGATACAAACCCATCTGGGCATTCATGTCCGGCTCCACCGCCTACCTTACGGCGGCGTTCAACCAGGAAGCGGGTGGGTTGCGTGCCGAGGCTGGCTTGCCCCATAAGCTGGCCGCGAGATGGTCGACGCGAAGCTCCGCTCTGTCGTGCTCGTAGAGGGGCCGAGCGATGGCGCCGCTGTCCGGGCGTTCGCGCGTCGACAGGGCCACGACCTGAACGCGGAAGGCGTGTCCATCGTTACGATGGGCGGCTACGGGAACCTCGGCCGCTTCCTCGAGCGGTACGGCCCGTCGGGGCTCGGTGTTCGTCTCGCCGGCCTCTACGACGCCCCCGAGGAGCGCCACTTCAGGCGCGGACTCGCTCGAGCCGGCTTCGGCTCGGTTCACACGCGCGCCGACCTCGAGGCGCTTGGCTTCTACCCTTGCGACATCAATCTGGAGGACGAGCTGACGCGCGCACTCGGGCCGGCCGGGATGGAGGAGTTATTCGAGGCGCAGGGCGAGCTGAGCGCGTTCCGCACGTACCAGAAACAACCTGCGCATCGGGAGGACCGGATCGAGGCACAGCTCCGGGGGTTCCTCTGGAACCGGAAACTCGAGTACGGGGCGCTGATCGTCAACGCGCTCGATCTCGACCGTATCCCTCGACCCCTCGCCGGGGTGCTCGCGCACGCGCTCTCACTGCAGTGAGTGCGTTCGCGCTCATCCACGGTGGAGGCGGCAGCGCTTGGGACTACGGAGGCCTGCTCGGATCGTCAGCGTTCACAGTGGGCTAAGAGCCTGAGGTTGGGGCGGTCAGTGCGGCCAGCCGCTCCCGCGCTCGCCGCTCGTCGACGAGCGCTCCCTTGCGCGCGGCGGCTTCGGCGGCCTTGCCGAGCGCTCCCCTAGCGTCCTCAACCTGACCCGCCAGCTCGAGCACTTCGGCCTGCCAGAGCAGCACGTCGGTAACCGTGAGGAGTTCCTCACTCGCCTCCTCGGCCGCGACCGCCTCGGCCGCGAGGCGGATGGCCTCCTCGAGCTCACCGCGACGGGCAAGAACTCGCGCCTCGGAGATCTTCAATTGGGCGAGGCCGGCTGCATCGACCTCGGAGATGGTCTCGCGCGCCACCTCGAGGTACTCCTCGGCCTCGTCCAGCCGTCCCTGGTCGACGAGGGGCCCGGCCAGGTAGGCGGCCAGGTGACCCGCCCGCGCGCGGTCTCCCATCCGCTGGAGTGCCTCGAATCCCTCGCGTATCTCCCGCTCCGCGGCGACCGAGTCGCCGGCCCTGAGCTCCAGCGGGGCCGTCGAGAACGAAAGCACTGCCAGCGCCTCGTTGTGGCCCAGCTCGGTGAAGATCGCTCGTGCCTCCTCCAGGAGCTCTCTTCCCGCGTCCTCGTCTCCTTGCAGCGCGATCAGCGTCCCCAGCACGCGGCTCGTCCACCCCCGCATTTCCCGACTGTCCGAATGCTGCTCTTGGATTTCGCGGGTCGCCGTGATCCCTTCAGCCGCGGGCGTGCTGCCGAACAGAATCGCACCGAGGACGAAGCCGAGAACCTCGTGCTCGATGCTCTTGCTTCCAGCGCGCTTCGCGTGCTCGATCGCCCGGGCCAGAGGCTCGAGCATCGAGTCCCACATCGCTCCCGACCATTCGCCGAGCGCGAGCGCGTACCACGCCCGGGCGAGGCCCTCTTCATCGCCCTCCCGCTCGAGCACCTCGATTGCCCGCCGCGCGAGAGCATCTTGCTTCTCCGGCTCGACGTCAGGCTCAGCGAGCATCTGGAGGAGCGAGAGCTCGATCTGCGCCCGGAGGAGCAGGTCCTCGCGCTCGAGAGCCTCGGCAGCGGCTGCCGCGCGCTCGAGCGCGACGCGGGCGCCCTGGTAGTCGTCGCCCGCCTCCACGAGGATGCGGCCCCGGTCCACGAGCGTCAGTACTTGCTCAGGCCCCATGTCCGGAAGGAGCTGTTCAGCCCGCTCGAACAGGTTGGCAGCTGCGCGCCGGTCGCCCCGCTCGAGGGCGCGCCGGCCTGCCCGCACGAGTAGCTCTCCGGCCCGTCCACCCGCACGGCGGTCGCTGTCGGTGAGCGGGCCGAGCTCGCCCCTGTACTGGAAAGCCTGTTCCAGGTGGAAGCCGACGATCTCGTCGAGCTCGACCAGTTGCGCGCCACGCGCCTCCAGCCACGCTGCGAACCGCTCGTGGAGCTCCGCACGGGTCGCCTTGGGCAGCGCCTCGTACGCCGCGTCCCTGATCAGGAGGTGGCGGAAGCGGTAGCCGTCCTCGCCCGCCAGCTGGCCAAGTTCGGGGCGGACGAGATCCTTGCGTACAAGCGCGACGAGGCGTCCGTCGACGGCAGTCTCGTCCTGGACGAGCGCCGCCACGGCGCCCCGGTGGAAGACCTCGCCCTCGACCGAGCCCCGCTCGAGCACGTGCCGCTCGGAAGGATCGAGCTGGTCGAGGCGTGCCGCGAGCAGCGCCTGGATCGTTGGCGGGACCTCGATCTCGTCGCCGTTCGAAGACCGCCCGACGAAGGCGAGCATCTCCTCGAGGTAGAGCGGGTTGCCGCCGGCTGCGCGTCGGATCCTCGCCTGCAGTCGTTCCTCGAAGCCGAACCCTCGAGCAGGCCTGCGATCAGCTCGTCCGTCTCCTCCTCCGACAGCGGCTCGAGGGAGACCGTCGTCGCGTTGAGCTTGCCGCCCGCCCAGGTCGGGCGGCGATCGAGCAGCTCCGGGCGGGCCATGCAGAGGAGAAGGATGGGAGCACCGCGCGAGAGGTCGGCCACGTGCTCGATGAGCTCGAGGAAGGTCTCCTCGCCCCACTGGATGTCGTCGAAGATGCAGAGGAGCGGCTCCTCGGCCGCCCGCGCCTCCAGCAGCTTGCGGAAGGCCCAGGCGATCTCGTCGGGCGTCGCCACCGCGTCTCCTTCACCCAGCACGGCCTCAAGGGCGTTCCAGGCGGGGCCGTCGACGAGCGTCTCGGCAGCAGGGATCTGTTTGACGACCTCGACGACCGGCCAGTAGGTGATGCCCTCGCCGTAGGAGAGGCAGCGGCCGCGGACCACCGTCGCGCCGTCGATCCTGCTCAGGAACTCGGAGACGAGCCGCGACTTGCCGACGCCTGCCGGCCCCAGGACCGTGAAGAGATGGCAGGAGCGCTCGCTGGCGACGTTGTCGAAGGCGTCCCGGAGGAGGTTCAGTTGGCGGTCTCGCCCCACCATGGCGACGTCTCCCCGACGGACGAACGCCGGCGCTTCGGTGTCGAGCGATAGCAGCCGGTATGCGGCCACGGGTTCCGCTTTCCCCTTTGCGTCGAGAGGGGGGAGAGCCTCGATCGAGACCGCGTCGCGGACGAGCCCGACCGTGTCCGCGCCGATGAGGATCTCCCCGGGCTGAGCGGCCTGCTCGAGCCGCGCGGCCACGTTCACCGCGTCTCCGGTGGCGAGGCGCTCCTCGGTGCCGGTCACGACCTCCCCGGTGTTGACACCGATCCGGACTGAGAGCGTCGTCCCGTAGTCGCGCTCCAGCTCTGCGTTCAACGACTCGAGGGCTTCGCGGAGCTCGGCGGCCGCGCGCACCGCGCGCAAGGCATCGTCCTCGTGCACGTGCGGGACGCCGAAGACGGCCATGACGGCGTCGCCGATGAACTTCTCGACCGAGCCGCCGTGGCGGGCGACGACCTGACTCGCAAGCTCGAAGTAGCGCGCGAGCACGCGCCGAAGGCTCTCAGGGTCGAGCCGCTCCCCGAGAGCGGTAGAGCCCGTGACGTCCGAGAAGACGACGGTGACGACCTTCCGCTGCTCGGTCGCGGGAGCGGCAGCGGTCAGCGACGTGCCGCATTCGCTGCAGAACTTCGCGTCTGCAGGGTTTTCGTGGCCGCAGCTCGGACAGATCGTCACCGGCAGAGGCTAGAACGGCGAGCGCCCGATCACAATGGAGACCGCCGCCGTTGACCCGGCGCGCGCGAGGGTCTTAGGATTGCGGCGAATCGCTCGAGCGGCTGCGCGACCATGGCTGCGGGGGGTGGGCACAGATCGGAACCGAGCGAAACGGCAGCCTCATCCAAGGGGGCTCGGGTCCTTTCGGTTGCATCACGGTCCTGAAGTGGGAAGATTTGCCGGCAACGCACCGTCCAGCAGATATCCAACCGATTGGGAAGGAGGCTGTATGGACGAAGTGAACGCAAAGGCAACGCTCACGGCGGA
>JBKOYJ010000003.1:0-11939 GCA_046725345.1 Actinomycetota bacterium
TCGTGGGCGGGGGGATCGGTGGCCTCGCGGCCGCGGTCGCGCTGCGGCGGGCCGGGGTCGACGCGGTCGTGCTCGAGCAGTCGCGCGAGCTGACGGCCGCCGGCTACGCGCTTGCGCTCGCCCCGAACGCGCTGCGGGCGCTCGACCGCCTCGGGCTCGCCGACGCGGTTCGCGACCGCGGCGCGCGCCTGGAGCGCGTGGTCGTGCGCCGCGCCGACGGGAGGGTGCTGAGCGAGGCGCGGCTCGATGCCCTCCGCTGGGAGATGCGCGGCGTCCACCGCGGCGACCTCCACGACGTCCTGCGCGAGGCGGCGGAGGAGGCGCTCCGCGCCGGCGCGCGCTGCACCGGCTTGTGCCTCCACCAGGACGGCGCCGCCGCTGTGCTCGCGGACGGAACGGAGGCCCGCGGCGACGTCCTCGTCGGGGCGGACGGCATCGACTCCGTGATCCGCCGGGAGCTGCACGGCGGCGGCGACCTGCGCTACGCGGGGTACGCGGCGTGGCGCGCACTCGTCCCGTTCGATGACGTCCGGCTGCACGGCACGCTCACGCAGTCTTGGGGCCCGGGCGCGCAGTTCGGGCTGATGCCGATCCGCCCCGGCCTGCTGTACTGGGTCGCCGTCGTCGCCGGGCCGCCCGGCGCGCCGCCGCCCGGCGAGGGCGCGAAGGCAGCGCTGCTGCGGCGGTTCGGCGGATGGCACGCGCCGATCCTGCCCGCGATCGAGGCAACGGACGAGGCGGCGATCGCGAAGACCGATGTCTACGACCGCGACCCGCTCGCGCGTTGGGGCGGAGCGCGCGTGACGCTGCTCGGCGACGCGGCGCACCCGATGACGCCGAACCTGGGGCAGGGCGCCGCGCAGGCGCTCGAGGACGCGGTCGTGCTCGCGAACAGGCTGCGCGGCGCGACCGACGTCGAGAGCGCGCTGCGCGCGTACGAGGCGGCGCGTGTCCCGCGCACGTCCGCGCTCGTCCGCCGCTCGCGCCAGCTCGGGGCGGTCGCGCAGCTGAGCAGCCCGCTCGCGGCGAGCGTGCGCGACCTCGTGCTGCGCGCCGTGCCGCCGCGCATCCACCACGCGCAGCAGGCGCGCGCGCTGTGGGTCGACCTCGACTGACGCCGCCCCGTGTAGAGTCGCCGCCGTGCCGGATGCCCGCGCCGTCTGGCGCAGCGCCTCTTTCGATCGGCTCGGCGCCGCGGCGTACGACTTCGTCGCCGAGCGCGAGCGGCTCGCGCGCTGGCTCGGCCGCCTCACGTGGGGCGGCGACACGTCGCGCCTCTACGCCAGCATGAGCGCGATCGGCGAGGCGCCCGACGGGTCGTCGATCCTCGACGTCCCGTGCGGCGGCGGGATCGCGTTCCGTGCGCTCCGCCCGGACCAGCGCGTCCGCTACGTCGCCGCCGACGTCTCGCCCGGCATGCTCCGCCGCGCACGCCGAGTCGCCGAGCGACGCGGCCTCGCGCAGATCGAGTTCCTCGAGGCGGACGTCGAGTCGCTGCCGTTCGCCGGCGGCTTGTTCGACCTCTGCCTCACGTACAACGGGATCCAGTGCTTCGATGATCCCGACGCGGCGCTGCGCGAACTCGCGCGCTGCGTGGGGCCCGGCGGCAGGCTCGTCGGGTCCGCGGTCCTCCGCGGCGCCGGCCGCTTCTACGACCGGATGATCGACCTTTACGCGCGCCGCGGGATCTTCGGCCCGGGCGCAACGGCCGACGACGTCGTCCGCTGGCTCGAGGCGCTCGGCTTCGAGGACGTCTCGCTCGAGCAGTCAGGCGCGTTCGCGTACTTCACCGCTACTCGAAGCGGAGCGCCGTGACGATCGGCGTCCGCGTTGCGAGCCGGCTCGGGTAGAGCGCAGCCCCTGCGGCGACGACGATCCCGGCCGGGATCGCCGCTGCGACGAGCAGCAGGTCGGGCTCGAACGCGATCTGCCACGCGAACCGGATCTCCATCGCGCGCGTGATCACGAAGCCGATGCCGAGACCGATCGCGATCGCGGTCGCGCCTCCGAGGAGGCCGATCGCCGCCGCCTCGAGCAGCACCGTACGCCGCAGCTGACGCGACCCCATCCCGACCGCACGCTGGAGTGCGAACTCCCACCGCCGCTCGAGGACCGCCGTCAGCATTGTGTTGGCGATGATCAGCGCCGCGATCACAAGCGCGGCGAGCTCGATCGCGCGCGCGAGCGAGAAGTAGCCCCGGACGGTGTCGAGGACCGCGGCGACGAGATCCTGCTTCTCCGCCACCTCCGCGGGCAGGCGCCGCTCGTTGATGAGCTGCTGGAGGCCCTGGCGCACGCTCGCGGGGTCGGCGCCGTCCTCGACGACGATCGCGAAGCGGTCGGCCTGCCTGTCGCCCCAGAGGCGCGCGTAGGTCGAATAGTCGAGGTAGAGCGAGTCGAACGAGACGAGGTCGTCGAACAGGGCGCCGACGCGGAACTCGCGCCAGCCGCGCGGCGTCGGCAGCGACAGCGTGTCGCCGACGGCGAGGCCGCGCTGGTCCGCCGTGTAGCGCGAGACGGCCGCCTCGCCCCGCGCGAGCGCGCGCACGAGCGTTCGCGGGTCGGTGCCGGGCGGGATCGAGAGCACGCCGTCGCCGTTGCGCTCCGCCGCGCGCGCCGGAACCGCGTAGACGACGGCCTGGCGGCCGCCGAGGTCGAGCATCGCGTACCGCCACGGGTACGCCGCGCGCACGCCCGGGACGCGCTCGAACAAGCGTGCGAGGTCGCCGGGCAGCGGTTGGTCGGAGGTGATGCCGACGAGCGAGCGCGCGCTCACGAACAGCGGCGCCTGGTACCAGCCGTTGGCGGCGCGCACGATCTCCGCCTCGAACGACTTCATCGCCGCTCCGACACCGACCACCATCGACGCGCTGACGGCGAGCGCGCCCACCGTCAGCGTCGTGCGGCCGGGGTTCTTGAGCAGCGAGTCGGCCGACAGCCGTCCGAGCAGGCCGAACGCGCGCGCGAGGGGCGGCCGGAGCAGCCGCGCCGCGCGCGGGACCACGTACGGGAGCAGGAGCATCACGCCGGCGAGCGTGACGAGCAGCGACGCGTTGCCGAGCCACGCCTCCCCGCGATAGCGCGAGTAGAGCACGACGCCGCACAGCCCGACGACGAGCGCGAGCGCGCCGCCGGCGACGAGGACGGCGTGCGAGCGCGGGCGGCGGTAGGACGGCCACTCGTACGACGCCTCCGGCAGGAGCGACTCGATTGGCGCGAGGTCGAGAATGCGCCGCGCGGGGAGGAACGCGCCGACGATCGCGATCAGCGGCCCGCCGAGCGCGCTCGCGAGCACGTCGGTCGCGGTGACGTGGAGCGAGCCGGCCGCGCTGATCGGCAGCAGCGTGTAGCCGCTCGCGGCGCGCTCGACGAGCGTGCGGGCGAGCAGGAGCCCGAGCGCGAGTCCGAGCGCGGACGCGACAATGCCGAACACGGCCGCCTCAGCGAGGAACGCGGCGAAGACCTGGCGCCGCGAAGCCCCGAACGCCACCGCGGTCGCGAGCTGCCGCCGCCGCTCGAGCAGCGACATCGACATCGTGTTCAGGACGACGAAGAGCGCGACGAAGAGCGCGACCATGCCGGCGAGAGACGTCAGTTGCGCGATCGACTCGTACGTCCGCCGGTATGCCTTCGCTAGGCCGCCGGGGGGCCCGACGAGCGCTGCGCCCGCGAGGTCGCGCTCGAGCGCGGCTCGCACCCGCAGCAGCGCATTTGGCCGCGTCCGCACGTAGATCGAGTCGACGGTGGGGCCGCGATCGAACAGCGCCTGCGCCACCGGCAGCGCGACGACTGCGAAGAGGCCGCCGTTGATGGCCGCGAACGGCGCGCGCTCGAGGCGGCCCTCGATGCTGAGCGGCGCCGGCCCGCGCGGCGTCTCGATGCGCACCTGGTCGCCGCCGACCGCGTCGAGCAGCCGCGGCGAGAGGAGCGCCGCGAACGCGCTCGGGTTCCGCGTGGCGGCACCCACGGTGACGTCGGTGCCGAGCAGCTCGCCGATCTCGGGCGTCACCCCGAGCACGAGCGCGCGCCGCGTCCCCCGCGGGCCGCTGACGCGCGCGAACGAGCGGATGACCGGCGCCACGTGCTCGACGCCCTCGGTCGTCGCGATGAGCGGCACCGTGCGCCACGGCAGCCCTGACGGGGCGCGCGCCGCGACCTCGAGCTGCGCGTCTCCGGAGAGGCCGCGCGCCGTAGCGTCGATCGAGTAGCGCAGGGTCGAGTTCATGACGTCGATCGAGAACAGGAGCGCGACGCCGGCCGCGACGCCGCCGAGCGTGAGCAGCGCGCGCAGTGGATTGCCTGCGGCCGACCGCACGTTGAGGCGCGCGAAGAGGTGGAGGAAGCCCCTCACCGCTCGCGCGCGGCGACGACGCCGTCGACGATCGTGAGCGTCCGGTCGGCAAAGCCCGCGAAGTGCGCGTCGTGCGTAACCATCACCACCGTCTGCCCTGCGTCCGCGGTCGCCCGGAGCAGGCGCACGATCTCGTCGCCCGTCGCACGGTCGAGGTTGCCCGTCGGCTCGTCCGCGAGCACGACCGCCGGGTCGGCGGCGAGCGCGCGCGCGACGGCGACGCGCTGCTGCTCGCCGCCCGAGAGCTGGGACGGACGGTGGCGCACGCGGTGTGCGAGCCCGACGCGCTCGAGCATCTCGCGCCCCCGCTCGAGCGCGTCGTGCCTCCCGTCGAGCAGCAGCGGGAACGCGGCGTTCTCGACCGCGTCGAGCGTCGGCAGGAGGTTGAAGAACTGGAGCACGAACCCGATCCGGCGGCGGCGCACGAGAGCCAGGTCTTCGGGGGAGAGGTCGGAGACGACGCGTCCCTCGAGCCGCACCTCGCCGGCGTCGGGGCGGTCGAGCGCGCCGAGCACGTGCACGAGCGTCGACTTGCCCGAGCCGGAGGGGCCCATCACGGCCAGGAACTCGCTGCGGGCGACCGCGAGGTCGACGCCGCGCAGCGCCTCCACGCGCTCGCTGCCCTGCGCGTACGCGCGCACGACGCGGACTGCTTCGAGGACGGCGTCCGTCACGTAGGGCGGATCTTGAGCGGCGCGAAGTGCTCGATGAACCCGATCGAGCCCTTCGTGTCCGTCCGCCCGACGCTCTCGCTCAGCGCGTAGCGCGTGAGCGGCGAGACGTACGGCCGCACGACGTGGAACGTGACGGTCCGGCCGCCGCAGGTCGCGCTCACGGTCTGCGGCAGGCGCAGCCCGTCGACGACCTTCCAGCGCTCTCGTCGAAGCGAGGGGATGCAACGGGTCGTCCGCTTTGGCGTCACGCGCGTGAGCACGCCGATGAACGTGCCGTCGAGCCGATTGATGCCGCCGAGCAGCCACGCCGTCCCCGGCGCCTCGTGGATCGCAGCCCACTCCCACCCGCGGTAGGACGTTGTCTCGAGGTCCCAGCTCCCCCAAGCGTGCTCGAGGTAGCCGCGCCAGTTGCGGACGACGATCCGGCGCGCGGCGGGCGTGACGATCCACCCGTCGGCGCGGCTCGTCGCCGCCGGCACGGCCCAGTTCCCGTCCTCTTGCCCGAAGCGGAATGGGCCGATGCTGACCCCGGGGCGGGCGCGCCACAGCTTCAGGTGGATCTCGTACCCGTTCAGCTTCTCATCCGCGATCCACACGCGACGTGCGTCGTCGTAGTGGACGCCCCCCTCCGCCAGCCGCACGCCCCGCCCCGCGTGCGGCCGCTGCGTCGTGCCGGCGCTCCAGTTCGTCATCTGCGTCTCGGTGTACAGGTACCCGCCGATGGCCGGCACCGGCGCCGTGAAGAAGGTGACGATGACGGTGCGGGCGGTGGCGGGGTCGATCGCGTGCACGTACCACCACTCCGTGCGCGGGGGCGGTTGGCGGACGGTGTCGGTGGGACGCGCAAGGCGCGACTCCTGCCGCAGCGCGTGCGACGCCACCGCGGCGACGGCCGCTGTGAGCGCGAGCAGGGCGGCGGCGGCGAGCCCCTTACGCACGCGGCGCTCCCTCCACGATCGCGAGCGGCGCGGCCGTGGGCACTACGCGCCTCAGCTGAAACCCGGCATCGCGGAGGAGCCGGCGGTACTCGTCCTCGGTGCGCTCGCGGCCGCCCTCTGTCAGCACGAGCACGTGCAGGTCCATGAACTTGGCGTGGTGGTAGTCGCTTCCGGGCGGGACGACGTACTCGAGCAGCAGGATCGTGCCGCCGTCGGCGATCGCGCTGCGCACGTTGCGGAGGATCCTCGCGGCCCGCTCGTCGTCCCAGTCGTGGACGACGAACTTGAGCAGGTAGCAGTCCGCGCCCGGCGGAACGGCGTCGAAGAAGTCGCCGCCGACGACGTCGCAGCGGTCGCCGAGAGCGGGAGCGCGGGCGACGACCGCCGGCAGGTCGAAGAGGACGCCGCGGAGGGACGGCTCGGCGTCGAGGATTGCGGCGAGCAGGCTGCCATGCCCGCCGCCGACGTCGACGACCGTCCGGAAGCGGGAGAAGTCGTAGGCGTCGAGGACGGCCGCCACCTGGAGCTGCGACCGCGCCGTCATCCAGGCGTGGAACGCCTGCTCGGCCTCGGGGTGGGCGGAGAGGTAATCGAAGATACTCGTGCCGTGCGCGCGGCGAAAGGCGGGCTCGCCGGTCAGGACGCTGTGCAGGAGATTCCCCCACGCCTTCCAGACGAAGGGCTCGCCGAAGTAGACGGCGGCGGCGTGCGCCGAGCCGTCGCCGCGCCGCAGCGCGCGCCCGAGCGGCGTGGGCGCGAACCGCCCTTCGCCGTCCTCGACGAACAGGCCGAGCCCCGCGAGCGTGCGCAGAAGTCGGTAGAGCGCCGTCTGGTCCGCGCCCACCGCCTCCGCCAGCTCGTCCGCGCGCTTCGGACCCTCCTCGAGCAGGTCGGCGATGCCGAGCCTCGCCGCGACCGAGATCGCCTGCACGAGCAGGCCGCGCGTCACGAGCTCAAGGAGCGCGTCCTCGGCGCGCGCCGTCGCCGGCGCAGGCGTCGTGCCAACGCTCACGCCGGCACCCTCCGCTCCGCCTCGCTCGCGAGCATCCGCAGCCCGCCGTCGAGCGCGCGCTGGAGCATCTTACGGAGCGGAAGCCGAAGGGCCCGCGCGAGCAAGCCGTCGAACGACGCGGTGCTCGTGACAAGCGTGCGCTCGCCGCGCGGCTCGAGCGTCCACACGTGCGCGGTCGCTATTCCGAACGTCCTTCCGGTCCAAGCGACGCGGCGCGGGCGATCGAGCTCGCGCAGCCGGGAGGTGATCGTCCCCGTCCGCGTCTTCCACCGAAAGACGGCGCCCTCGGCGATGCGGCCCTCCACCGACGCCGACTTCACCTCCTCGTTCCAGGACGGCCAGCGGTCGACGGCGGCGATCAGATCCCACACCGTCTGGGCGTCCGTGGCGATCTCCTCCTCGGCAGCTGCGACGACGGGTGCACTCCGGTCGATCTCCATGATCGCCTCCTCTCTCGTCGAGCGACAGCCCGGTGTCTCTCCGAAATCGGGGCGGTTGTCAAGCGGCCGCGGGCCCGGTAGATTCGCCGGGTAGGGGGAAGCATGCGAACGCATGACATCGTAGTCGTGGGCGGGGGGCCGGCGGGATCATCAGCAGCGTGCCGCGGGGTCTCGGCCGGCGCCCGCGTCTGCGTCGTGGACAGGGCCGGTTCCGGCGCGACAAGCCTTGCGGCGATGGTCTCACTCCCCGCGCCGGCCGCACGCTCGAGCTCTCGCGGAGCGAGGTCGAGGGGAAGCTTTCCTGGGGCTACGTCGCACCGCGCACCGCGCTCGACCGCGGCGACCCACGCGACCTCTCGCTCCGTGCGGATGCGCGTCTCGGCGCTGACGCCGCCGACGTACAGGCTCGTCGCGAGGGTCTGCCGGTGAGCGCCGCGTCCGGCCGCTCGGTCGAACTCACCGTCGCCCGTGCCTCGGCGTCGTCGTTCGAGATCCAGGTGCGCACGCACGAACCGGTCCAGCTCGTCGACCTCACCGAGGTCTGCCGTACGATCGCCGCCGACGGGACGCTCCTCGACGGCGCGCTCCACCTCTTCTGCGCCCACACGACCTGTGGCCTCTTGATCAACGAAGACGAGGCCGGCTTCCACGAGGACTTGAGGCGCATCCTCAAGCGGCTCGCGCCCGCGGGTGAGTACTGGGCGCACGACGACTGGAGCCGGCGCTGGGATGACTCCGACTGCGACATGCGAGCGAACGGGCCCAGCCACGTCCGCGCGTGCCTCATCACGCAGCCGTCGCTCACCGTTCCGATCGTGCACGGGGCGCTCGCGCTCGGAAGGTGGCAGCGACTCTTCCTCGTCGAGCTCGACGGCGGCCGCGACCGGATGGTGCTCGCCCAGCTGTGGGCGACGCAGCCGCCGCGCCCGCCTCCGCCGGCGCGCGCGTCCGCGCGCGCCGGCGATTCGACGGACGTGCGAGCAGACCTCGCGCAGATGCTCGCGGTCCCGCGACTCGCCGAGGACCTCGAGCGCGTCGAGCGCGCGCTCGAGGAGGCGACGCGCACGGACGACGCGTTCTTCTCCGAGGTGACGGCCGGCCTGCGCGCGGCCGGCGGGAAGCGGGTGCGCCCGCTGCTGACGCTTCTCGCCGCCCACGCCGGCGGGCGCGCAGAGCTCGGCGAGCGCGCCGTCACCGCGGCCGTCGCGGTCGAGCTGCTGCACCTCGGCTCGCTCTACCACGATGACGTGCTCGACGAGGCGTCGACGCGGCGCGGCGTCCGGAGCGCGAACGACCGCTGGGGCAACCGCGTCGCGATCCTCGGCGGCGACTTCCTGCTCGCGCGCGCGTCGGAGCTCGCGGCGTCGCTCGGGGCGGACGCGTCGAGGATTGTCGCGACAACGCTCGCGGCGCTCTGCCGCGGCCAGGTGCTCGAGTTCCAGGACGTCTACGACGTCCACCGGACGGAGGAGCGGTACTTCGAGGCGATCGCGGGCAAGACGGCGGCGCTGATGGAGGCGGCGTGCCGGCTCGGCGCGATGGAAGCGGGGCTCGAGCGCGACGGCGGCGCGGCCTTCGCCGCGTTCGGCCGCTCGTTGGGGCTCTGCTTCCAGATCGTCGACGACGTCCTCGACGTCGTCGCCGACGAAGGGATGCTCGGGAAGCCGGCCGGGCAGGACCTCGTGGAGGGCGTCTATACGCTGCCGACCATCCGCGCGCTTAGCCGGTCGGAGGAGCTCCGCGCGCTCCTCGGCCGCCCGCTCGACGCCGAGGAGAGAGAGCGCGCGCGCCAGCTGGTCGCGGGCAGCCGCAGCGTCGAGGAGGCGCGCGGCGTCGCGGAGGCGCTGCTCGCCGAGAGCGAGGCCGCGCTCGCCGCGGCGACGCATGGCAACGAGCCGCTGCGCGAGCAGACGATTGCGCTCGCGCGCAAGCTCGTCGCGCGTACGGGAGGCGTGAGGGTGCCGGGCGCCGAACGAGAGCGCGCTCGACGAGCGGGAACGGCGGCGCGTCGAAGGGCGGCGCAACCGCGGCCAGCGCTGCGACTACCCGCACAAGAGCAAGATCCGCTCCAAGGCCTGCGGCCACGCCCGTAGCGGCGCCGCGACCAAACCGCATGACCGTCGAACTCGTCGTCGTCCCGCAAGACGATTGAGGACCCACCGGCGAGACGCCGCGGTCGCGGGCCCCAGCCGCTCTTGGGGCTGCTCGCGGCACACCGGTCGCTACCGCGAGCGCGGCAGCACCAATCCTGGTTTCGCGTGCCACGCCACGCGAGGTTACGGCAGCGCGAGAGAGCTTCAACGCGCCCTGACCCGGAGAGCGGCTCGCAGCGCTCCGTCGTAGGTTCATAGCGTCGCCCCTGCTCGGGCGAAACAAAACCCCCGCAGATGCGGGAGGCCGATACGGCCATTGCCGGCGCCGTACTGAGATCCGGAAGCGGAATCACTTGCGGGCACTCCGCCTGCATATCGCGCCTTTCGCGGCGGCGTCGGCGCCGGGTGTCCCGTAAGACCCGCCCGCTGATGTGTCGGGGTGACGGGGCGTCAAGCGGGACACCCGCCGCTCCCGCATTCGAACGCGAGCGCGCGCGCCGGCGGTCAAGTCCGGTGCGCCCGCCTTGGACGACCGGCAGCGATCTAGGGACGCTTCTGTCGGTCCTGGTTTCGCAGGACAAAGCGGGAGCGCCGGGGCGCTCCCGCGTGGCGATGCGGTCGATCAGAGTTGCAGTCCGGCGCTGGCCGACATCATCGGGGCGCGTCGTGCGCGGACGGTGGCGATGATCTCCTCGGGGTCTATTCCTTGGAGGTAGATCGACGTCGTGCCGAGGTTGGTGTGCCCGAGCTGGCGCTGGATGATGTTGAGCGGGACGCCCTCGCGGGCGAGTTCCAGCGCGTGCGCGTGGCGCAGCTGGTGCGGCGCGAACCGACGCCTGACCCCCGCCTGAGCGGCGAGCCGGCGGAACTCGGAGCGGACCGCGGCGCCTGACCACGGTCGCCCGCGGGTGGGGCCGTCGATGATGCAGAACAGCGGGCCGACGGGAAGTTCGGCCCGGGCGCTGAGCCAGGGGCGCAGGTGCTCCCAGCCCCACTCGTCCATGCCGACCTCGCGTCGCCGCCCTCCCTTTCCGCTGCGAACCAGAACCGATCCGCGTCGCGGGTCAAGGTCGTGCTCGGCGAGCGCGAGCGCCTCTTGGACGCGC
Organism: Actinomycetota bacterium; assembly: GCA_046725345.1. Taxonomy (GTDB): domain Bacteria; phylum Actinomycetota; class Thermoleophilia; order Gaiellales; family Gaiellaceae; genus JBKOYJ01. The sequence continues at coordinate 10,615 of JBKOYJ010000003.1, forward strand.
AGCCCGGCACGCCACAACACGACGATCAGCGCGCGCAGCCGCCAGCCGTGACGGTCATCGGTGGCGTGGCGCATCACCGCGACGATCTCCTCCACCGTCGGTGGGTCGGCCGGGTAGCGCATCCCCTTGTTACGCGGCGGGCGCCCGGCGTGGTAGCCCGGCATCGTCGCCGGCGAGCGACGCCGCCCGGCGGAATCCAACGCTGACAGCACAGTCATGGGACCTCCTCCCATGAGACAGCAGATACCTGCGCTGCCCTACCAGTCGGGCGGCGGCGGGACGACCGCTTTCGCTGCAAACGGGATGTGCGCCGAGGCCCCGGCGCAGGGCGACAACCCGCGCGCCCTGGCCGAAGCGCTCAGGGAGTTCCTGGCCGGGGTGGCGTAGGGTTCAGGCTCCCCGACCCAAGGAGCCGCCGATGGCCCGCATCATCAACGGCGTCGACTTCATCACCGTCTCGACCAAGGACTTCGACAAGGCCCGCGATTTCTACGCGAACGTGCTCGGCCTCGAGGAGTCGAAGAGGTGGGGCAGCATGCCCGCCCAGGAGTTCGAGACGGGCAACCTGACGATCGCGGTGATGCAATCCGACGCCTTCGGGGTGGAGCACAGCACCAACAACAGCCCGATCGAGTTCCACGTGGACGACTTCGAGAGCGCCAAGGCCGAGCTCGCGTCGCGGGGCGTGAAGTTCAAGGGCGAGCCGATCGACTCCGGCGTCTGCCTCCAGACCTTCTTCGAGGATCCCGACGGCAACGCGCTGGCGCTCCACCACCGCTACGAGCCGCCGGCCGAGTGATGCCGTCGCAGCTCGAGCATCTCAAGGCCTGGGTCGGAGAGTGGGAGACCGAAGCTACCCACCCGATGCTCCCCGACACGGTGGTGCCCGGCCGGATCACGGTGGAGTGGCTGGAGGGCGAGAACTTCCTCCTCCACCGCGCGCGCAACGATCACCCCGACTTCCCCGACTCGATCTCGGTGATCGGGGACACCGAGGAGGGCGCGGACAGCCTGACGATGCACTACTTCGACTCGCGCGGGGTGTTCCGCGTCTACCGGCTTAGCGCGGAGGAGGACGAGTTGAAGATCTGGCGAGACCACCCGGGGTTTCGCCAGCGCTTCACCGGCCGCTTCAGTGACGACGGCAATACATTCGGCGGCACCTTTGAGCTGAACGAGGATGAAGCCGGCTGGAACGACGACCTGAAGATCACCTACCGTCGGGCCGGCGGCTGACCGTCCGAAAAGTTCAAGAGCCGCGGGCGGGCGCCTCGGACGATCGGCCGCATGGTTGATCTAGACGCAGCATCCGACTTCGTGGCCGC
>JBKOYJ010000014.1:0-19420 GCA_046725345.1 Actinomycetota bacterium
GTGACGCCGGCGACGACCTGCGTGCCGTACGCCTTGTTGCGCGGGCCGTGGAAGGAGCCCTCGCTGCCGGTGAGTCCCTGCACGACGAGCCGCGTGTCCTGGTCCACGATGACGGCTATCGGGGCTTCACCGCCTTCAGCACGACCTTCGTGTCGACGTAGTCGCCATCCTCGATTCGGCCGGCGAGGAGCTCGCGGACTCGCTCGGCCTCCTCCCCGGCCGAGCCCGCTCGAGCGAGCCACGGCTCGAGCTCGTGCCGCTTCTCGAACGTCTCGACCGCTACGACATCCAGCCCCGCCTCCTCGAGGAACCCGCGCCACTCCTTCTCGCTGTACGAGCGCACGTGGGTCGGATCGCGCAGGCGCTCGGCTTGCTCGACGCGCTCGCCCACGTAGAGCGTGTCCTCGACGACGACGAGCCGGCGAGAGACGCGCGCCATCTCGGCGATGGCCGCCTGCACATCGTCGAAGTGGTGCGGCGCGATGCGCGTGACCGCGACGTCGAAGCTCCCGTCCGCGAACGGCAGGTCCTCGGCCTTGGCGATCACGTCCGGGCGCATCCCAGGCGCCGGGTCGACGGTTACGACGCGGCAACCGGCGTCGCGAAGCCTTCGCGCGACGTTGCCGCCCCCAGTCGCCACGTCGAGCGCGTCGACCCCGGGCCTCGGCTCGCACCACTCCACGAGCCGGTCGAGGTCGGCGCCGGCGCGGTGCTCGGGCGCGGTGCGGTACGCCTCGGCGCGCTCGCTCCAGAGGTCGCTGCTGCTGCTCATGCGGGAACCTGCTCGCGCGCGAGCTCGACCGCGCGCCGCGCCGCGTCGAGCATCGTCGGCTCCGTGTAGAGGTTCGGCGCCGCCGCCTCGCGCAGCAGCTTGCGTCCCTCCTCCGCGTTCGTCCCGTCGAGCCGGACGACGATCGGCTGCTCGATCGTGATCCGCCCGAGCGCCTGGAGGATCCCGCGCGCGACCTCGTCGCAACGTGTGATCCCGCCGAAGATGTTGAAGAAGATCGCCTTCACCTGCGGGTCGGCCGTGATCACCTCGAGCGCGTCGACGACGCCCTCGGCGCTCCCGCCGCCCCCGAGGTCGCAGAAGTTCGCGGGCCGACCCCCCACGAGCGCGATCACGTCCAGCGTGGACATGACGAGCCCGGCGCCGTTGCCGAGGATGCCGACGTCGCCGTCGAGCTTCACGTAGGTGACGCCCTTCTCGCGGGCGACGCGCTCCTCGGGCGGATACGCGTCGAGGTCTCGCATCTCGGCGATGTGCGGGTGCTTGTAGAGCGCGTTGTCGTCGACTGTGACCTTCGAGTCGAGCGCGCGCACCTCGCCGCCGGGCGTGACGATCAGCGGGTTGACCTCGCACAGCATCGCGTCGGAGCCGACGAGGCACGCGTATAGCTTTCCGGCCAGGGCCTGGATCTGCTTCTGCTCGTCGGCGTCGTCGATTCCCGCCTCGTACGTGAGTCGCCGCGCGTGGAACGGCTGAAACCCGGTCAGCGGGTCGACGTGTAGCCGCGCGATCGCCTCGGGCTTCTCGGCGGCGACCTCCTCGATGTCGACGCCGCCCTCGGTGGTGAGCATGAAGAGGAGCTTCTTCTCGCCGCGGTCGAAGGTGAGCGAGAGGTAGTACTCCTTCGCGATCTCGGAGGCCCGCTCGATCCAGAGCTTGCGGACCACGTGGCCGCGGATGTCCATGCCGAGAATGGCGCGCGCCTTCTCGTCCGCGTCGTCGGGGCCGTCGGCGAGCTTGATGCCGCCCGCCTTCCCGCGGCCGCCGGCGAGCACCTGCGCCTTGACGACCACCTGACCGCCGAGCTCCTCGGCGGCCGCGCCCGCCTCCTCGGGCGTCGTCGCGAGCCGGCCCTCCGAGACCGGGATCCCGTAGTGCCGGAAGAGCTCCTTGCCCTGGTACTCGTACAGGTCCACGCGCGGGCCGAGTCTACTGGCGAGCGTAGACTCGACTCGGTGGACGCGATCGTCGCCGAGCGGCTCGAGAAGCGGTACGGCGAGGTCGACGCGCTCGCCGGCGTGACCTTCCGCGTGCGCGACGGCGAGTTCTTCGGCCTGCTCGGGCCGAACGGGGCCGGGAAGTCGACGACTACGCGGATCCTGGTCACGCTGACGAAGCCGGACGCCGGGCACGCGGCCGTCGCCGGCCACGACGTCGTGCGCGAGGCAGACCGGGTGCGCAGATCGATCGGCTACGTGCCGCAGTCGTCGGGCGTCGACCGCGACGCGACCGGCCGCGAGAATCTGACGCTCCAGGGCCGCGTCCACGGCCTCCGCGGCCGGGCGCTCCGCGCCCGGGTCGACGAGCTGCTCGCGCTGTTCGGCCTCACGAGCGCCGCCGACCGCGTCGTCCGGGGCTACTCGGGCGGGATGAAGCGCCGCCTCGACGTCGCCCTCGGGCTCGTGCACCGGCCGCAGGTGCTGTTCCTCGACGAGCCCACCACCGGCCTCGACCCGGAGGCGCGCGCGGTGATGTGGGACGAGCTCGAACGCCTGGCGAAGGTCGAACGGCTGACGATCCTGCTCACGACGCACTACCTGGAGGAGGCCGACCGCCTGACCGACCGGCTCGCGATCGTGAGCAAGGGGCGTGTCGTGATCGAGGGGACGGCCGAGGAGCTCAAGCGCGACCTCCGGGGCGACTCGGTGAGTGTCGAGCTCGCGGACGGTCGGCGTGAGGACGCGCACGCCGCGGTCTCGCAGCTCGAGACGGTGCTCGAGGCCGCGCTCGACGGCCGCACGCTGCGCGCGCGGGTCGTCAACGGCGGCTCAGCGGTGCCCGGCATCCTCTCCGCGCTCGAAGCCGCAGGCGTGCCGGTCGAGTCGGTCACGCTCGCGCGCCCGTCGCTCGACGACGTCTACCTCCACTACACGGGCCACGACTTCCGCTCCGACGACGAGGCCGGCGTCAGCGATGCGTGACCTCGCGGCGCAGTCGTGGTACATGCTGCAGCGACAGGCGCGGAACCTGCTGCGCGAGCGGATCTGGGTCGCGCTGCTCCTGATCCAGCCGCTCGTCTGGCTCGTCCTCTACAGCCAGCTGTTCACACGCGTGACCGATCTCGGCGGCTTCGGCACCACCGACTACCTCGACTTCTTCCTGCCCGGCGTCGTCTGCATGAACGCCTTCTTCGCCGGCTCGTGGTCGGGGATGGCCACGGTCACCGACCTCGACCGCGGCGTGATCGAGCGCTTCCTCGCGACGCCCGTGCGCCGCAGCTCGCTCGTCTTCTCGCAGCTCGCGCGCGCGGCGGTGCAGGCGGGGATCCAGGGGACGATCTTGATCGCGATCGGACTCGCGATCGGAGCGCGGATCTCGGGCGGCGTCGTCGGCGCGGCCGCGATCCTGCTCGCGGGCATGCTCCTCGCCGGCGGCTTCGCCGGGATCTCGCACGGGCTCGCGCTGATCTTCCGCCGTGAGGCCACGATGATCGCGGCGGCGAACTTCATCGCGCTGCCGCTGATGTTCCTGTCGACGATCCTGATCGCCCGGCCGTTGATCCCTGGCTGGATGCAGACCGTCTCGCGCTTCAATCCGGTCGACTGGGGCGTGCGCGCGGCGCGCGAGCCGGCGCTCCCCGGCACCGACTGGCTCGTCGTCGCCACGTACCTCGGTCTTCTCGGCGCGTTCGTGCTCCTGACCGGCACGTTCGCCACCTGGGCGTTTCGCGCCTACCAGCGCACGCTTTAGCGTCTGCGGCGTAAGAGATATCCGCCCCTCTCGCTCGCCGCGACCCGGTAGCCCGCGCGCGAGAGCCGGTCGGCGCCCGCCGGGTTGCGCGTGATCACGGCGGCGACGCCCCAGGGGCGAAGGAGATCGAGGCGGCGACCGGCGAGCACGTCGAGCGCCGCCTCCAGCTCGGCGGGGCGGTAGTTCTCGTAACGGCCGTCGACGGTGATCGGCTGCTCGGGGGCGCGCCAGAGCAGGTAGCTGCCGGTCCCTGTCGGCGCCGCCACGCGTCCGCTCACCGGCATCGCGACGAGACGGTCGGCGAGTCCCACCAGCAGCTTCTCCTCCGAAGGCGGCGGCCCCGCGGCGAGGGCCCAGACGGCGAGCAGGCCGAGTCCGAGCACGAGCGCGGGCGCGGCTGCACGGCGCGCGATGCCGATCTCGCCTGTCGGCCCGATCCGGCGCACGAGGTAGAACGCGACGGGCCCGAGCCAGACGAGCTGGCGCGCAGCCGTCAACCCGAGCACGACGAACGCGGCCGCGACCAGCAGCGGCTCGAGCGGCCGCGGCGGCGGGCAGTTGCCCCACAGGTAGCCCGCGAACGCCGCGAACGCCGCGACGACGAGCAGGAGCTCGGGGTGCACGGGCGTCGGGTCCCACTCGTAGGTCAGCTCCGGAAGGAGCGGATTCGCGGAGAGCGCGCCGACGTAGTCGAAGATCGCGACCGAGAGCGGCGTCACAAGCACCGCGGGAAGCGCGAGCCCGAACAGGACGAAGCGCAGGCTGAAGCTGTCCGAACGCCGGCCGAGACGCGCATCGAGCGCTCCACCGACGACGACGAGGGCGAAGAACAGCAGGCCGACGAAGAAGCCGGCGTGCAGGTTCGCCCAGAGCACGAACAGCGGTGGGACGAGCCAGATGCGCCAGCGCCGCCGGTCCCCGTCGACCAGCACGATCAGAAGCGCGAAGCAGAGGAGGCTGAATCCGGCCGCGCGCGGGTCCATGACGGCCACGAGCAGCGGCACGAGGAACGCCCACGCGACGAGCACCTCCGGCAGCCGCCGCCTGCGGCTCCCGAGCAGGAGCGGAAGCACGCTCAGGCCGAGCAGCACCGCGTAGGCGAGCGAGAGGAGCGCGAACCCGCCCGCCGCCTGCAGGCCGTAGAGCACGAGCTCGGCCAGCCACTGCTGGTTGTTCCACTCGCCTCCGTGGCTGAGGGTCCGAAACGGGTCGGTCTCGGGAAGGCCGTGGTGGGCGATCTCACGCCCGGCCGCGAGCAGCCAGTACACGTCGCCGGAGTAGTGGCGGTTTGCAAAAAGGACGACCGCGGCGGTGATCGAGACGAGCGCCGCGCCGACGACCGCGCGGCGCCGATGCCTCACGGCCGCGGGCGCCAGCGCGCGCGCGCGAGCCGCAGCACCACCGCGATCCCTTCGAGCTTGACGGCGGCCGACAGCTTCGACGCTCCCACCTCGCGCTCGCGGAACGTGATCGGAACCTCGACGATCCGCAGGCCCGCACGCGCCGCCCGGTACGTCGTCTCGATCTGGAACACGTAGCCCTGGGAGACCGTGGACTCGACCTCGATCCTCCGCAGCGCCTGCGAACGCCAGAGCTTGAAGCCGCCCGTCACGTCGACGACCGGCAGCCGCAGCAGGAGGCGGGCGGGCAGGAGCGCCGAGAAGCTCTGCACCTTGCGCCACCGCGGCCATCCGACCGTGCGTCCGCCGCGGACGAAGCGCGAGCCGACGACCAGGTCGGCGCCGCGCTCGAGCTCGGTCCACATCGGAGCGAGCGCCTCGGGCGGGTGGGACAGGTCGGCGTCCATCTGGCCGACGGCGTCGTAGCCGCGCTCGAGGCACCAGGCGAAGCCGGCGCGGTACGCCGACCCGATGCCCTCCTTGCCGGTGCGGCGAAGCACATGCAGCCAGGGATGGTCGCGCGCGAACTGCTCCGCCCACTCGCCCGTGCCGTCGGGCGAGCCGTCGTCGACGACCAGCGCCTCGAACCCCGTCGGCTCGAGCTCGCGGAGGAACGCCGGCAGCGCCTCGCGCTCCTGGTACGTCGGCACGACGACGATCCTTTTGTTGCCGATCATCCCGCTCATACTGTCCGTGATGGCCTCCCCGCGGGTAGTGGTCGCACTTCTTCCACCGCTGGCCGGGATCCCGCTCGAGGACTACGCTGACTCGGATGCGTTCCTCATCGAGCGCGGCGCGTGGCGGCCGGGCGTAGCAGGGCCCTGAGAAGCGCGGCGGCGGCATTCGGCCGCTGGTTCAAGCCGATCGCAGCGGTGGGGACCGTCGTCGGCGTCGCGATCGCGCTGTACGGGCAGCGCGAGGCGATCGAGGACTTCGACTGGCACGTCTCCTGGGGTGCGCTCGTGCTCGCCGTGGGGCTGTTCGCCGTCGCCCCGGTCGTCCAGGGGATCTCGTTCTGGCTGATCCTGCGCTTTCTCGCACTGCCGGCGCGGATGGACGACGCCCTCGTCGTGTGGATGCGCTCGTTCCTCCTCCGCTATGCGCCGACGGGCGCACTCGCGTTCGTGATCCGGGTGCGCGAGCGCGAGCGGCTGGGAGGCGCGACGACCTCGACCGTGCTCGCCGCGTCGGGATACGAGCAGCTCGCCGCGCTCGCGTCCGGCGCCGTCGCGTGCGTGCTCGGGTTCGCGCTCGCGCGCTCATGGCCGCCGCTCCTCGCGCTCGGGATCTCCATCGCGGTGATCGGGGTGGCCGTCGCCGTTCGGCCCCGCTTCCTCGGCCGCTTCGTCCAGACGCTGCTCGCGCGGCGTGGCATCGAGCTCCCGAAGCTCCTCCGCGGCCGCGCGCTCGCGGTCGTGGTCGCCGTCAACGCGCTCGGCTGGATCGCGACGGGAGCGGCGGCCTGGACGCTGATCGACGCGCTCACGAACGAGCCCGTCCCGAACCTGGGCTGGCTGATCGGGGTCTACGCGTTCGCGTGGATGCTCGGCTTCCTCGTGCCGCTCTTTCCAGGCGGGCTCGGGCTTCGCGACGGAACGCTTGCCGTGTTTCTGTCCGCTCCCTTCGGCGCGGGCGCTGCGACGGGGCTCGCGCTCGCGCTCCGACTCGCGAACACGCTCGGCGAGCTCGCGGCGATCGCGCTCACCGAGGCCGCGCACCGGATCTGGCTCCTCGTGCGTCCGCGCCGGGGCGTTTCATCCAGGCCTTCGGCGCGCATACTGCGACCGCCCACGGCGAAGGAGGAGAGATGAGCGACGAGCGCACGCTGACCGACGACCAGATCGAGACGACCCTCGGTCAGGATGAGAGCTTCGCCACCACAGACGTCGACGCGGACGATGTCGACACCGACACGGACGACTCGACCGGCGACGCGGACGACGCCGACGTCTGACGCGGCGCTCCGACGGGCGATCGAGCCCGTCGGCGCCGAGGAGTTCGCGGACCGCTACTGGGAGGCGCGGCCGCTCCACGTCGAACGGCGCGAGCCGGGGCGGTTCGACAACCTCCTCTCGGCCTCGGACGCCGAGCGGCTGATCACCGAGCCGGGCCTCCGCCATCCGGCGTTCCGCCTCGTGAAGGCGGACGCCCGGCTCGACGTCCGCGACTACACCGTCGACCTTGGCTGGCGGCCGGTGCCGTTTACCGGCACCGCGGACGTGCAACGCCTGGCCGCCGAGTACGAGGCCGGCGCCACCGTCGTCCTGCAGGGCCTCCACCTGAACTGGACGCCAGTTGCCCGTTACTGCCGCCAGCTCGAGGCGTGGCTCGGCCATCCGATGCAGGCGAACGCGTACCTGACGCCGCAGCGCTCGCAGGGTCTCGCCGTCCACCACGACACCCACGACGTGTTCGTGCTCCAGGTCGCCGGGTCGAAGCGGTGGCTCGTGTACGCGCCGGCGCTCGAGCTTCCGCTGAAGCACCAGCGCTATCGGCCCGAGCTCGGAGTGGGGGGCGATGCGGAGCTCGACGTCGTGCTGTCTCCCGGAGACACGCTCTACCTGCCGCGAGGCTGGCTGCACGAGGCCCTCACCTCCGACGAGGACTCGCTGCACCTCACCGTTGGAGTCAACGTTCACACCTGGCTGGACGCGTTCCGAGCCGCGCTCGACCGCTGCCAGGACGAGGTCGACTTTCGGCGCTCGGCAGACGGCCAGGCTCCCGAGGCGCTGCTCGAGCGGCTCGCGGCGGAGCTCGTTCCGGAGCGGGTCGGCGACGCCCGGCGACGAGCGCTCGTCGGTTCGAGGCGGCCCGTCCTCGACGGTCAGCTTTCTCAGATCCGCGCCCTCGACCGGCTCGGCCCGGAGACGCTCGTCGAGCGCCGCGCGACCGTGCTTGCCGACCTCGTCGCGGTCGACGGCCGGGTCGAGCTCGCCTTCGAAGGGAAGCGAATCGCGTTTCCCGCCCACGTTCGCGAGCCGCTCGAGCACCTCCTCGCTGCCGACGGAGGGACGACCGTGGCGGCGCTCCCCGGGGACATCGACAAGGCGGGGCGGCTCGTGCTCGTTCGGCGGCTCGTCCGCGAGGGCTTCCTCCGCGTCGTCAGCTGACCACGCGATGCGAACGCGCGACGAAGCGTCGAGCGCGCCGTGGCTCGTCCGCCTTGCACGTGAGGTATGTCTCCTCCTCGGCGATTTCCGTATCGACCTCGACCTCGTGCACGTCGCCCGCGACGTCGGCCAGTAGGCGGATGTGGTCGCCCTCACGGCCTACGAGGCGTAGGTCGTAGAACCCCGTGAGCCCTGTCTCGCGCCGAACCGCGATCTCGGCCGCCTGGACCGGCATCGGATAACAGCTCGCGCCTCGGTACCACTCGAGCGCGACGCGCCCGGCGGCGTACTCGCGGAGCACGCTGCGGAGGCCGTCTCCGTGGGCGCGCCCGAAGTAGAGACCTTCGGGGAAGGCCACGAGATTGCCGGCGAAGCGGTCGCCCCCGACGTGGGTCGCCTGCCACGTCCAGGCGGGCTCCAGCCCGTGGGCGGTGCGGAAGAGCGCCTGCCCGTAGCGCGCGCAGCAGCGGTCGCGGATGCCGTGCGTGCAGACGACGAGGAGCGGATGGTCGAGCGGCCGCCCCGGACCGTCGTCGCCGTCGAGCAGCGCCGAGGCCACGTCGAGGTCGAGAAGGTCCGGATGGCCCTCGAGCTCGAGCGAGAAGAAGCGCCTCGCGCGCTCGCGCGTGTACCCGTAGAACACGCGGACCGGCCCGGCGGGCGTCCCTCGCCCGTGCCGCTTGACGAGGAGCAGCCGTGAGCGTGGCAAGCGCTCGAGCTGGGCCTCGAGGTGAGCGCGGAGACTGCCGGCGAAGACGGCCGCGTCGAGCGGCTCGTGCGGCCAGTACCCGCTGTATTCGACGAGGAGCCAGTGCTCGACACGGCTCGCGGTCGCCGTGAGCGGCTCGTCGCGGGCGAGCGCGTCCTCTGCGCAGAAGGGCCGAGTAGCCGCCTCGCCCGCCGTCACCGCGCCGCCGACAGCCGCACCGGCGCCCGCGCGCCGCCGAGCGCTGGTCGAGCGGCGAAGGTCACTCGCCCTCGACGATGCAGATGACCTGGCCCGTCGCCACGGGTTGGCCCGCCGTGACGGAGAGCTCGCGCACGACGCCGTCGCGGTGCGCGTGCACCTCGTTCTCCATCTTCATCGCCTCGACGACGCACAGAACCTGGCCGGCAACCACGGAGTCGCCTTCGGCCACCTCGACGGCGAGGACGGTGCCCTGCATCGGACTCACGACCGCATCCCTCCCCGCGAGTTGGAGGCCGCCGCCGCGGCCGCGCTCGCGACGACGGCGGCCGAGCTCCGCCCACGGGGGCTCGGGCTCCAGGACGCGAAGCTCGAACCGACGGCCGTCCACCTCGAGCACCTTCGCCGCCGCGCGCATCGGACCGGCGCCGTCCGACGCCGTCGCTACGCTCGTAGTTGCCTCATGAGACAACTCCTCCGCACGCTTGGCCAACAGCTCCGACTCCACGATCCCTTCGCAGGTTCCGCCGTCGACGAAGCACGGGTGCGCGAGCAGTGCGCGGTGGAACCCGAGCAGCGTCGTCACGCCTCGGACCTCGTACTCGCCGAGCGCCCGCAGCATCCGCCGGCGCGCGTGCTCGCGGTCTCGACCGTGCACGATCAGCTTCGCGATCATCGGGTCGTAGAGGCCCGACACTTCCGAGCCCGCCTCGACGCCCGAGTCGACGCGAACCCCCGGGCCCGCCGGCTCGCGGTAGGCCGTGATCCTCCCGGGCGACGGCAGGAAGCCGTTGGACGGGTCTTCGGCGTTGATGCGGCACTCGATCGCGTGCCCGTGCAGACCGAGCTCGTCCTGGCTCAGCGATAGCGGCTCCCCTGCCGCGATCAGCACCTGCTCGCGGACGACGTCGAGGCCCGTGACCATCTCGGTGATCGTGTGCTCGACCTGGATACGCGTGTTCATCTCCAGGAAGAAGTACTCCCCGTCGCGAGACAGCAGGCCTTCGATCGTCCCGGCCGACCGGTAGCCCACCGCGCGAGCCGCCTCGACCGCGATCTCGCCGATCCGCTCTCGCAGGGCCGCGTCCACGGCCGGCGACGGCGTCTCCTCGACCAGCTTCTGGTGGCGGCGCTGGATGGTGCAGTCCCGCTCGCCGAGGTGGACGACGTTGCCGTGGCCGTCGGCGAGGACCTGCACCTCGACGTGACGCGGATCCTCGAGGTAGCGCTCGACGTACACCGTCGGATCCGAGAAGTACGCCTCGCCCTCGCGGCGTGCGGAGTCGAAGGCGCGCTCGGCTTCCTCAGGGGTGCGGACGACCTTCAGGCCCTTGCCGCCGCCACCGGCCGACGCCTTGATCGCGAGCGGCCACCCCAGCTCGTCGCCGAGCTCACGGAGGCGTGCGGGTGACTCGAGCGGCTCAGTCGTCCCGGGGATGATCGGGATCCCGGCTGCGCGCATCTGGTCGCGCGCGGCGATCTTCGATCCCATCGCCTCGATCGCCGACGGCGGCGGCCCGATCCAGACAAGGCCGGCGCGGGCGCATGCGCGGGCGAAGTCGGCGTTCTCGGCGAGGAAGCCGTAGCCGGGATGGATCGCCTCGGCCTTCGCGCGACGAGCGGCCTCGAGGATCCGCTCGGCGTTGAGGTAGCTCTCGGCGGGACTCCCAGGCCCGATCAGGTAGGCCTCGTCCGCCACGGCCACATGCCGGGCGCCACGGTCGGCCTCCGAGTAGACGGCGACGGCGCCGACGTCGAGCTCGCGCAGCGTCCGGAAGATGCGGATGGCGATCTCGCCACGGTTGGCGACGAGCACCTTCGAGAAGGGCGGCACGGCGCCGTTATTCTCGCTGCGCCGCGCTGCTAGCGGACCGCGACCTTCGCGGAGGCCGACCGGTAACCGGCCTTGCGGGCCGACGCCCCGAGGGTCGCTCGCCGCGACTTCTTCGGGATCTTCAGCGTCGCCTTGCCCTTCGCGGTCGTCGTCAGGCTCTTCTTGCCGACAGCGACCGTCGCTCCCGAGACCGGATCGCCCGCGTCGGTAACCGTGAACGTGACGGTGCCGCCCTTCTTCGCGGACACCTTGGCCGGCTTCGCCGACACGCTCAGCCCCGGCAGTACCTGCTGGTGCCAGAACGCAAGCCCTGCGCTGCTCGTCGTCACCGACGCGAAGAGGTCAAGCGGTCCGAGCGAGCCCTCACCCCGAACCTTCCAGATCGAGCTCGTTCCGCCCGGCGGGGCGAGGCTCGCGAGCGGGCCGAATCGCGTTGCCGCCTTGTTCGATCGCGTCGCGTAGACGCGGCCGCTTCGCCACCACATCACCCACAGCCGGCCCTCGGGAGCGGCGGCGATGTGCACGTCCTGCGCGCCCTGCGCTCTCGCGACGGTGAGCGAGTTCGAGGCGCCGTGCCGCCAAAGGTTGACCGTGGTGAACGTCGGATACCCGGAGCCGTAGGCGACGTAGACGCCCGGCGCTCCGAGCCGGGCCGTGATCGCCATGCGCTGGTCGATCGAGAGGGAGCTCTTCCGATCGGACGTGGCCGAGCCGGGAACGAACTGACGCGACCCGACTGACGGCGCGACGGTCTGCGTAAAGAGACCGCTGTCGTCCGTGATGTTCGAGTAGTAGCCGACCACGGTCTCGCCCGTGCCGACGTCCGTCGCGACGTCCGGCTGGTAGACGCAGCAACCGCCGGGGAAGAGGAGATCGGGCGTGGTTGGGTCGATCCCGAAGTGCACGCCGAGCCGGAAGCTCACCGACCACGTCGACACGGGCGTCCCCCCCGAGGTCAGTCCCGCGCCTGCCGGACTCGCGTACGCAGAGTTATCTGCTGCCGCGCGCCCGGGCTTGAGCGACCACGCCGTTCCGGCGGCGTTCCCGGCGGATGTGTTCATCCCGCTATTCGTGTCGCCGACGTTGGTCGACCGGATGCCGCCGAAGAACGCTCGTAGGCTGCCGTCCGGCATCACGATGAGATCCGGGTTGCCAATCGCAGACCAGCCGGTCTCGATCGCGTTCGCGGCCGCGAGGACGGTGCCGTTCGCCCGGATCGAAGTGTGGACGAGGTCCTCCTTCGTCCCGTTCTTGCGAAGCCACGCTACGTGGAGGACGCCGTCGCCGGTCCGAGCCAGACCGATGTCGTCGATGTTCACGCCGGTCGTCTCGCTGATCCGGGTCCACGTCCCTGGTGGCCCGGCGGCTCCGGGAAGTGCGAGCACCGCCGTTGCCGCGGCGACGGTGAGCACGACGAGCGCCTGGCCTAGAGAGCGCCGACCCACGGCGACAGCCTGAAGGGACGGCGGCCCCGATGTCAAGAGGGCCGGCGAAGTTCGCCCCACGGATGGGACTCGCCGACTGGCTCGTCCTCGTCGAGCGCCGCCCGCCGCCAAGCGCTGTCGTAAGGGCACTCTCGCTCCTTGCCGAGCAGCGTGAGCGCCGCCGCGAGCACCTCGCGTTCCTCCTCGCTCGGCTGCGGCCTGATCTCGGCGTCCACGGCCGAATTACACCGAATCACTCCGTCGGGGGATGGAGCTTCCTCCCGCAACAAGGAGAATCCATCCAGTCCTGGCGTCCATACCGAGAGGGCCGAATGCAGACACCGATGGCCCGTTTCTGTTTCACCCATCGAGCTTCAGGTCGAGGGGCGGCGGCCGTCCTCACCGACCACGACAACCCAGCAGCGGTCACGTGAGCACAGAACGCCTCACGGCCCAGCTGTGGGCCGCGTTGCTTGTGACGTGGGTCGCGGGCGGGACGTTGCTCGTCCTCGCGCTCGGCTCGATCGCCGGCGGGTCGTATTCGGCCGAGGACCGTCTCGGCGTCGCGGCGCTGCTCCTCGCTGCACTCGTCGCGGAGGCGTACCCGGTGCCGCTCCAGGGCTCCGACGCGGGTCGCGTCTCGCTCGGCCTCGTCTTCGGCACCGCAGCCGTGGTCCTGTTCGGCTGGGCGGCGGGCGTCGTCGTGCTCGCGCTCTCCCCCATCGTCCATGTGCTCGAGAACCGGGCGCCGCTTCGGATCACCTACAACGTCGGCGCGTTCGCGCTCGCGGCGGGGGCCGGAGGGCTCGCAGCGTCACTCGTCGCGGAGACGGGAGCCGGCGCTCTCGCCGGTCGGGTCGCGCTGGCGTTCACGGCGCAGTTCGCGGTCAACGTGACCCTAGTCACGCTCGCTCTCGCCCTCAGCTCCGGAAGACCCTTCGCGCGCCTCTTCGCACACAGCGCTCGCCAGCTTGCCGTCCCCGGAACCGTGATGGTTTCGGCCGTGCTGATGCTCGTCGTGCTCTGGGAGCGCTCGCCGGCATTGTCGCTCGCGCTTGTTGGGCCGCTTGCCACGATCGCCCTGTACCAACGCTCGACCCATCGGGAGATGCACGCGCTGCGGCTCGCCCTCACCGACCCCCTCACGGGCCTCGGAAATCACCGCCACTTCGAGGAGCGCCTGCAACGCGAGCTCCTCGCAGCGCACGACACCCGCACACCGATGTCCCTCTGCCTGCTCGACGTCGACGACTTCAAGCGCGTCAACGACCGCTTTGGGCATCCGACCGGAGATCGCGTTCTCGCGGAGCTCGCCGCGCGTCTCCGTCACGGGGGCGAGGCTTTCCGGCTCGGCGGCGACGAGTTCGCAGTGCTGCTCCCGCGACACGACGCGCGCGCCGCGCGCGACGCCGCGACCGCGATCGTCGAGCGAATCCGCACGCTACCGGTCGCAGGCGGCGTGTTCGTCACGGTCAGCGCCGGCGTCGCGACGCTTCCGGCCAACGCGCTCGAGCGAGAGGTGCTGGTCCGGCTCGCGGACAGCGCGCTCTACTCCGCGAAGGAGCACGGGAAGGACCGCGTCCAGACGGACGGCGACAACGTCGTCGAGCTCACCGAGCTCCGCCGCCTCGCGGGCACGAGCGAGCGCACGGCGCGCTATCGCGCGGCGGTGCGGCTTGCCGAGGCAGTCGACGCGCGCGACGCCTATGCCGGCGCGCACTCACAGCGCGTCGGAGAGCTCGCCGCGCGGGTGGCCGCGCGCCTCGGCGGCGACAACGAGCAGATCGAGCTCGCCCGTCTGGCCGGCAGCCTTCACGATCTTGGCAAGCTGGCGATCCCCGAGGAGCTGCTGCAGAAGTCGGGCCCACTTACGGGCACCGAGCGCCAGATCCTCGAGCGTCACCCCCAGACGGGGTTCCGGATGCTGGCGAGCCTGGGCGTCGACAGGATCGCGGCGACCGTTCTCCACCACCACGAGCGCTGGGACGGGCTGGGATATCCCGACGGACTCGAGGGCGAGGAGATCCCGCTTGCTGCCCGGATCGTCTTCGTCGCCGACGCCTTCGACGCGATGACGTCGGAGCGCGTCTACGAGGGCCGCCTGTCCGCGGCGGAGGCCGTCTCGGAGCTTCGGCACTGCGCCGGCACGCAGTTCGACCCGCGTGTCGTGGAGGCGTTCGTCGACGAGATCGAGGCCGGCTCCACCACCTTCGAACCGGCGCTGGCGTCGTAGCGTGTGCGGTCGATCCCAGATTGTGTCGACCGGTCATTTCAGACGCGCGCACGGGCAAAGCCCGCGCGCGCTGAGTGTCGGCGTCGCAAGCGCCGCCTTGGCATGACCGCCTACAGCGGAATGTTCCCGTGCTTGCGCTTGGGGCGCGGCTCGCGCTTCGTGAGCGCCGTCTCGAGAGCGGAGACGAGCACCCGCCGCGTCCGCCGCGGCTCGATCACCTCGTCGACGTACCCTCGCTCGGCCGCGACGTACGGGTTCGCGAAGCGGCGCCGGTAGTCGGCGATCAGCTCGTCGCGCCTGGCGTCGGGATCGTCCGCCGCCTCGAGCTCCTTGCGGAAGACGATGTTCACGGCACCCTCCGGGCCCATGACGGCGACCTCCGCCGTCGGCCAGGCGAAGTTGAAGTCGGCGCGGATGTGCTTGGAGCTCATGACGTCGTAGGCGCCGCCGTAGGCCTTGCGCGTGATCACGGCGAGCTTGGGGACCGTCGCCTCGGCGTAGGCGTACAGGAGCTTCGCGCCGTGGCGGATGATCCCGCCCCACTCCTGCGCCGTCCCAGGGAGGAAGCCCGGCACGTCGACGAAGGTGACGAGCGGGATGTTGAACGCGTCGCACGTGCGGACGAAGCGCGCGCCCTTCACCGAGGAGTCGATGTCGAGCACCCCCGCGAGGGTCCGCGGCTGGTTGCCGACGACGCCGACGACGTGACCGGCCAGCCGCGCGAACCCGCAGACGAGGTTCTCCGCGTAGCGCGCGTGGATCTCGAAGAAGTCGCCGTCGTCGACGACCCGCTCGATCACTCCCTTCATGTCGTACGGCTTGTTCGGGCTGTCGGGAACGATCGCGTCGAGCTCGACGGCTTCGCGGTCGGGCGGATCCGACGGGGTCGCGTACGGCGGCGGGTCGAGGTTGTTCTGCGGCAGGAACGAGAGCAGGTAGCGGGCGTCCTCGAGGCACGCCTCCTCGTCGGGGGCGACGACGTGCGCGACGCCTGACTTGGCAGCGTGGGCGGCGGCGCCCCCGAGCTCCTCGAAGCTGACCTCCTCGCCGGTCACCGTCTTCACCACGTCGGGGCCCGTGATGAACATGTACGAGCTGCCTTCCACCATCAGGACGAAGTCCGTGATCGTCGGCGAGTAGACGGCCCCGCCCGCGCACGGCCCCATCACCAGGCTCACCTGCGGCACGACGCCCGAGGCCTGCACGTTCCGCCAGAAGATCTCCGCGTACCCGGCGAGCGAGACGACGCCCTCCTGGATGCGCGCGCCGCCCGAGTCGTTGATGCCGATCACTGGGCACCCGTACTTCACCGCCAGGTCCATGACCTTGCAGATCTTCTCCGCGAAGACCTCGGAGAGGCTGCCGCCGAAGACCGTGAAGTCCTGCGAGAAGACGAAGACCTTGCGCCCAAAGACGGCCCCGTAGCCCGTCACGACCGCGTCGCCGTAGGGCCGGCGCTCGAGCATGCCGAAGTTCGCCTCGCGGTGACGCACGTAGCGGTCGAGCTCGACGAACGAGCCAGGATCGAGGAGCTTCTCCAGCCGCTCGCGCGCGAGCAGCTTGCCCGCCGCTCGCTGACGCTCGAGCGCCTGCTCCGACGCCTGGTGCAGCGACTCCTCGCGCAGCTCGGCGAGCTGGTCGAGCTTGTCGCGGCTCGAGCCCTCGTCGGTTCGCCGCCCTTCGTCGGTCGCCGCCATCGCGGCCTGAGCCTACTAGGCGCCGCTTGTCGCGCCGGCATCAGGGCTCGCGTCTTCGCCGCGGGCCGTCTGAAACGACCGGTCGACAGGCTCGTAGTTCACCCGGCTCGGCTTGTAAGGTCGCCCGGTGGAGCCCCTCGACCGCGCGACCATCTGGCCGTATCGCGACGGCGAGCCGGGCGAGTTCTACTACTCGCGCTACGCCCATCCGACCGGCGTCGCCGCCGAGCGGGCGCTCGGCGAGCTCGACGGGGGCGAGGCGCTGCTCTTCGCCTCGGGTGCGGGTGCGACCACGGCGCTCGTGCTCGCCCTGCTCCATCCGGGCGCGACGATCGCGCTCGCCGAGGGCGCGTACTACGGGACTGCGGTGCTGTTCCGGACGCTTGAGCCGTGGGGACTGCGCTTCGTCGAGTTCGACCAGACGGGCTCGCCGCCCGACGGCGTCGACCTCGTCTGGGTTGAGGCGCCGTCGAACCCGTTCCTGACCATGCCCGATCTGGCGGCGGCCGTCGCCCATCCGGCGCCGGTCGTCGTCGATGCGACCGCGGCAACGCCGGTCCATCTGCGACCGCTCGAGCATGGAGCCGACTTCGTACTGCACAGCGCGACGAAGTACCTCGCCGGCCACCATGACGCGCTGCTCGGTGCGGTCGTGTGCCGCTCGAGCGACGATGCGGAACGGCTGCACGAGCTGCGCACGCGCACCGGGATCGTCGCCGCGCCCGACGCGGCGTGGCTGCTGCTTCGCGGCCTGAAAACGCTGGAGGTCCGCGTCCGCCGCCAGAGCGAGTCGGCCGCCGAGATCGCGGCGCGGCTCGAGCGTCACCCCGCCGTCGAGCGCGTCCGTTACGCCGGGTTCGGCGGCCTGCTGTCGTTCGACGTCGCCGGCGGCGGCGAGCCGGCTCGTCGCGTCGAGACGTCGACGCGCGTGATCCGGAACGCGACCAGCCTCGGCGGCGTCGACTCGGTGCTCGAGACGCGCGCCCGCTGGGAGGGCGATCGAGTGCCCGCGAACCTCGTGCGGCTCAGCGTCGGCCTCGAGGACGTCGAGGCGCTATGGGCCGACCTCGATGCGGCGCTCGGAGCCGCCTAACGGCTACGGCGTGTCGGTGTCGCCGCTCGACGCCTTCGCCCAGGGCTCGTCGCCGCCCTCGTCGAGCTCCGGTTCTTCGTCGAGGTTCGCGCTGCTCCGTCGCTTCGCAGCGGCCTCCCACGCCGCGTCCATCGTCTCCTCGTCCACCTCGCCGCCGCCGCGGCCGAGGTCGTTCTCCTGCTCGTACTGGGTCATGCGGCCAACCTTGCCGCCGGACCCGGGCGTAAACCAGAGCCGGAGGCGGGACTCGAACCCGCGGCCTCGGGTTTACAAAACCCATGCTCTGCCAACTGAGCTACTCCGGCGCAGACGCATAGTAGGCGGTCGTAGTGTTGTCTATTTTGGACACGTGTGCAGTGCAAGACCGGTCGCCTTCGCCAAGGTGCCGTTCGATTCAAGGTTTGCAGCAGCTACGCGCACCACCCGAATCCGCGCGAGCCCAAACGGGACTACATCGGCGAGATCGATTGCTTCGCGGTGTTCTGCCCGGAAACAGGCGCCGTCTACCTGGTCCCGATCTGCGACATCCTCTTGCGGTGGCAAGGAGCTCTTCGCGTAGACGACTCTCGGAACGGACAGCGTCGCGGCATCCGGTTCGCCGCCGACTACGAGCTCGGTCGCGTCGAGATTAGGCGAGCACCTCGCGCGTCTTCTGATGCGCGAGGATCTTCCGCTTGACGCGCTGGAGGGCGTTGTCGATCGTCTTCGTGTCGCAGCCGAGCTCGCCGGCCATCTGCTCGTACGACAGCCCGTCGAGGTAGAGACGGAGGGCGTCCGCCTCGAGGCGCGACAGCCCCGTGCCGAGGCAGAAGACGAGGCTCCGGAGCTCCTCCGAGGAGACGACGCGAACGGACGGGTCGTTGACGTTCGAGCCCGGCAGGGCGTCGCCGAGCGTGCAGTCACCGTCGGACTCCTGGCCCGCGGGCGTGTGGCTGAACGAGACGTAAGTGTTGAGCGGCGCGTGCTTGAAACGCGTCGCCGTCTTGATCGCCGTGATGATCTGACGCGTCACGCAGAGCTCCGCGAAGCTCCGGAACGACGTCTCCTTGTCGGAGCGGAAGTCGCGCACGGCCTTGTAGAGGCCGATGAGCCCCTCCTGAACAAGATCCTCGGACTCGCCGCCGGCGAGGAAGTACGAGCTCGCCTTCAGGCGGACGAAGCCGGTGTAGCGGCGGATCAGCGCGTCGAGCGCCCGCTGGTCGCCGTTTCGAGCACGTACGACGAGCTGGAGATCCTCAAGCTCTCGTTGAACCTTCGCCTGTTGCTGGGCTGCTGTCGCGGGGCGAGCACGCATCTCGTCCTCCTTCCAGCGGGCGATTCTGGCGGCCGGCGAGGGAGGCGACGGCGCAAGGCTCACCCTCAAGTTGAGGGAGAACATAGCAGGATGATTCGCTGGTTACAACCCTCTTGCGGGGGACCCAACCTGTTACGAACGCGTGTTCGCATCGCCGCCGCGGCGCAGTCGCTCGAGCTTCGCGCGCGTCGCGTCGTCGAGCCGGTCGGCAAGCGGCCCGCGCCGCCCCTCGTCGTGCTCGACGGCGCCGAGCTCGGCCACGAAGAGTCGCGAGCTCAGCTTGGACACCTCCTGCCCCGAAGTCCCACGGACGGCGGCGTCCGACGAGACCAGGCAAACGCGCTCACGGTCGCGGTGCTCGGCGGCGAGGCGCTCGAGCAGCGAGTCGGCGTGCGCGACGTAGCGCACCTCGAGCTGTCCGTGCCGCTCGTCGGCGCCGACCCCGTCGAAGACCAGGAAGCCGCGGGCGCCGCGGATCGCGACGAAGCTCGCGAGGCGGTCGCGGAGCTCGCGCTCGTCGTGAAAGTCGCCGGCGTGAAGCAGGTTGCTGCCGTCGAAGAGATAGAGGGTTGGATCAGCCATGGCCGGCAAACGCAGTGGCACGCCGCCGCTGGCGAAGCGCCTCGTACAGCAACAGGGCCGCCGCGACGCTGACGTTGAGCGACTCCACGCGGCCGGCGAGGGGAATCGAGACGGTTCCGTCACAGGTCTTGCGCACGAGAGGGCGC
>JBKOYJ010000029.1:0-54007 GCA_046725345.1 Actinomycetota bacterium
CGCCCGAGGTACGCCTCGATCACACGCTCGTCGCGCTGCACGGCCTCGGGTGCGCCCTCGGCGATCTTCTCGCCGTAATCGAGCACCGTGACCCGGTCGGAGATCCCCATCACCACATTCATATCGTGCTCGATCATCAAGATGGTCAGCTCGCGCTCGCGCCGCAGACGCTCGACAAAGGCCGTGAAGTCCCTCGTCTCCTGCGGGTTCATCCCGGCCGTCGGCTCGTCGAGCAGGAGCAGCACGGGCTGCGTGGCGAGCGCCCGGGCGACCTCGAGCCGCCGCTGGTCCCCGTAGGGCAGGTTCCGCGCGAGCTCATGGTCGCGCCTCCTGAGTCCGCTGAAGCGGAGCAGCTCGCGCGCCCTCTCGTGCGCGCCGCGCTCTTCCCGGCGCAGCCCCGGCGTGCCGATGATCGAGCGGATGATCCCGCCCTTCAGGCGCGAGTGCATGCCGACGAGCACGTTCTCGAGCGCCGTCATCTGCTGGAACAACCGGATGTTCTGGAAGGTGCGGCCGATCCCCCGCTCGGTGATCGCGTGAGGAGGCTTTCCAGTCACGTCGATCCCCCGGAAGAGGATCCGTCCCGCTGTCGGCGTATAGACGCCCGTGAGCATGTTGAAGAACGTCGTCTTTCCCGCCCCGTTCGGGCCGATCAGGCTCACGATCGACTTCTCCGGGATCGTGAAGTCGATGTCGTTGACCGCGATCAGCCCGCCGAACTCCTTGCGCACGCGCTCGGCGACAAGGAGGTTCTCGGTGTCGTTCGTCACGTGCCGCCGCCGGACACGCCGTAGAGCGACTCGTCGTGCACGCCCTCCTCGAGCTCGCGTTTGTGGCGGCGCTCGGGTATCAGGCCGGTCGGCCGCAGCAACATCACGAGCACGATGATGACGCCGTAGATCCCGAACTGGTACTTCGCGACATCCTTGAGGCCGAGGTCGGTGCCGATGGTCGCCAGGCCCGCGACGTTGAGCCAGCCGAGGATGACGCCTCCGAGGATGACGCCCCAGACGCTCCCCATGCCCCCGAGGATGACCATGCAGAGCAGGAAGATCGAGACGTTGAAGAAGAAGTCGGCGGGAAACGCGCCCTCCTTGAAGCTCGAGTAGAACGCGCCGGCGACGCCGCCGAAGAACGCCCCGATCGCGTAGGCCCACGTCTTCGTCCGCATCAGCGGCACGCCCATCGCCGCCGCCGCGGTCTCGTCCTCGCGGATCGCGACCCACGCGCGCCCGAGCCTGGAGTCGCGGAGGCGCACGCAGGCGAAGACGGTGAGCCCCAGCAGGGCGAGCGCCGTCCAGTAGAACAGCTTGTCTCGGTCGAAGGACTCCCGATAGCTCGCGGGGAGGCCAAGCGTGTTGTTGAGTTGGTCGCCGAACCCGGGCGAGTCGATCGGGCTGATTCCGAACGTGCCGTGGGTCAGGTCGAAGCCCCCCAAGTCGTCCCCATTGCGGACGAACTGGGGGATGATCTCGCCGAACCCGAGGGTCACGATCGCCAAGTAATCGCCGCGCAGGCGCAGCGTCGGGAACCCGATCAGGATCCCGACGACGGTCGTGAAGACCCCTGCGATGATCAGGACCAGCCAGATCGAGAGGTGGATCCCGGTCAGGTCGGGCTGGATGCCGACCGCGCCGAAGTGGAACGTGATCTGCTCGAACTGCTGCGACGCGAGCCAGGCGGCCGTGTACGCACCGGCCGCGTAGAAGGCGACGTAGCCGAGGTCGAGCAGCCCGGCGTATCCGACGACGACGTTCAGCCCGACCGCCATCATCGTGAAGACGACGATGATCACCGTGTCGCCGAGGCTCGGAAAGTACTTGCCAACCGTCTCCAGCCTCTGGAGTGAGCCGAGGTAGGACGGATACAGGATCGCGAGCAGCGAGATCCCCGCCGCGAGCGGCCAGCCCGTCAGCGGCTGGCGACGGACGCGCGAGACGACGCCGTCCAGCCGCGAGCGGGCCTGCTCCTCGGCCACGCTACGCGCCCTCCGGCGTCCGCTCGCCGAGCAGCCCCTCGGGGCGGAAGACGAGGATCGCGATCAGGATTCCGAACACGATCGTCCGCGTCCAGTCGCTCCCCGGCGAGTGCCACGAGAGCCCCTCGTTGAAGGCCTGGATGAACCCGATCACGAGCGCGCCGAGGACCGCGCCGGGGAGATTGCCGATCCCGCCGAGCACGGCGGAGGTGAACGCGATCAGCCCGAGCTCGAAGCCCGTGTCGTACCGCATGCTGAACTGCAGCAGAAACAGCGTCCCGCCCACCGCCGCCAGCGCGCCGGCGATCGCGAACGTGACTGAGATCGTTCGGTTCACGTTCACTCCCATCATCGCCGCCGCGTCCTGGTCCTGCGCGACCGCGCGCATCGCCTTGCCCTGGCGCGTGTGCGTGACGAACCAGGTCAACAGCACGAGCACGGGGACGGTGATCAGGATGACGGCGAGCTTGCTCCACGGGTACGAGACGTCGCCGATCGAGAAGACGTTGGTGTGCGGGATCAGTCCACTTGCGGAGCGATAGCGGGAGGGGTCGTAGAAGTAGAGGCTGACGTTCTGGACGATGAACGACATCCCGACTGCGGTGATCAGCGGCGCGAGGCGCGGGGCATTGCGAAGCGGCCGATACGCGACGAACTCGATCGACGCGTTGATCGCGGCGAACATCGGCATCGTGATCGCCAGAGTGAGCAGGATCGCGGCGATGGAGACGGCGGTACTCGTTCCGTCGCCCACGTTCAGAACGCCGGTCAGCACGGTGAAGGCGAAGAGTCCCGACAGCGCGAAGACGTCCCCGTGCGCGAAGTTGATCAGCTGCAGGATCCCGTACACGAGCGTGTATCCGAGCGCGACGAGCGCGTAGACCATGCCCTGCGTCAGCCCGATGAGAAAGACGTTGATGAAGGTGCCAGGGTCCTTGACGAAGTTGACCGCGAGCCACAGAGCGACGATCGCGACGAGGAAGAGCCCGACGGCCGAGAGCAGCGGTGGCCGCTTCCAGGCCGTCAGCCGACCGAACGGCTGATGCGGCTGGTTTCGGGCCGGAGCGTCGATCGATGGCCCTCCGGGGACGGGCGCTGAGGGGAGGGCAGGTCGCCCTCCCCCAGTCAGCGCGTGCTTACGACTTCACGTGTGTCCGGGCCCACTGGACAAGTGAGTTGTCCGGGACCATGACCTTGTACGTCTCGAGGACCTTCGACAGCTTGTACACGGAGTAGTTCACGACGCCGCCCTTGGGCTCGGAGACGTCGCCGTTCTTGTTGATGACGAACGTCCCGAGGATGCCGTTGTTGATCGTCGTCTCGAACAGCTTGGCCGCGACGTCGGCACGCGTCCCATCGGATTTCGAGATCGCGTCGAGCAACGCGACCGCCGCCTGTGCGGCGTAGATCGCGTACGGATCGGCGGGCTGGCCCGCCGGGATGTTCGCGAACTTCCGGTAGCCCTCGACGAACGCCTTCCCGTTGCCGGTCAACCTCTCGGCCGGCGCGCCGGCTACGGTCACGTACATGTCGCGGGCGTTGCTCGCGCCGGCGTCGTCGATCGTCGCCTGCTGCGCGAAGCCGTCAGGGCCGATCAGCTTCACCTTGCCGCTGTTCGGGCCGAGGACGCTGACCTTGTCCTTGATCACCTGACCGCCGTTCTCCTCGATGAGCCCACCGAGGAACACGCCGTCCGCGCCGGTCTTCTTGATGCGCTGCATGATGGACTCGTAGCTCGCCGACTCCTTTGCCCATGCGGAGAAGCCGACGATCTTGATCCCGAGCTTCTCGGCCGCGGCGCGGTAGAGGAGCGCGACGCCCAGCCCGTACGCTTCCTTGTCGTTCAGGACGTAGGCCTTGGTAACCCCCAGGTCCTTCGAGAGCTGGGCATCGACGGCAGCCTGGTACGCGTCGTACGGCACGACGCGGATGTAGTTCCGCTTGCCGCTCGGGTAGTACTTGTCGGGCTCGCTCGCGTCACACCCCGTCCCCTCGGTGATGCAGACGTAGGTGTTCGCGGGGGAGACCATCCCGACGGGTCCGTCCGGCGCCTGGTTCAGGACCGGGATGATGATCAGCGCGCAGCCCGAGTTGTACGTGCCGATCACGCCGATCACGCTCTTGTCGTTGGCGTATGCGCGACCGTTCTGGTTGCACTTGCCCGAGTCCCACTTGCCGGCCTGTGCCGTCGAGTCGTCGCAGACCTGGTAGGCGATGTTGTACTTGCCCGCCACGTAGTGGCGCTGCTGGAGGACGTACCGGATGGCCTGAACCATCGCGGTCGTCTGGCCACGGGCGGATCCCTGCATCGGCAGGTCGGATGCGATCAGGAAGTCGGGGTCGCCCTGGCCCTTGTACTCGACTCCCGTGCACGACGAAGCCGGCAGGGCTTGAACCTCGCCCTGGGCCGAGGTCTCGCCGCCGTTCCCCTCGTCGTCTCCGCCGCCGCAGCCGGCGGCCAGAAAGGCAAGGGCGCCGACGACGAGGACGAGCAAACCGAGTAGTCCGCGTCTCTTCAACTCTCCTCCTCGTCCCGTGTTCGACACTGCCGCAGTGGTCGTTGCCGCCGGGATTGTGGAGGATCGTGCGAACCCGCGTGGCGAGAACCTTCTTTGCGCGGGGAACCCGTGGTTCCCCAGCAACCGCCTGCTCGGCCTTCGAGCCGCAACGAGCGCGGCCGGAAGATGTCCGCCTGCGCGGCCGGGGCTAGCATGATCCGGCACGCCGAAGTGGCGGAACTGGCAGACGCGCCGGAGAGCGCGGGGGAACCCGTGGTTCCCCCGCGAGCCCCCTCCTTGAGTACGTTTTCCTCGCGCGGGAGTGGGCGCGGCCGGAATGAATCCGCCCGCGCGGCGGGCTAGCATGGCTCGGCGCGCCGAAGTGGCGGAACTGGCAGACGCGCCGGACTCAAAATCCGGTGCCCGAAAGGGCGTGCGGGTTCGACTCCCGCCTTCGGCATCGCCGCCGGACGTCCGGCCCGCTGCGCGGGCCATGACGACTTCCGGCGGGCTACTTACTCGCGGCCTCGGCGTTCGATGCCGTGCCCGCCATGTCGGTCGCGGCGGCCATTGCCGGCGCGATGACTCGGCGAGTCCTAGAAACGTTCGGGTTCGCGCGGCCGCGGGCGTTACTGCACGGCTAGGGTGAGCTTGCCGCGCGTGCCGGAGTCGGCGAAGGCGCGTAGCGCGTCCTCCGCCTCCTCCAGGGGGTACTGGTGCTGGATGGTCACCTTCAGAACCCCCGCGTCCGCGAGTTCGGCGAGCCGCGCGAGCACGGCCGGGTCGGGCGACGCCATCACATTCTCGGCCGACACGCCGCGCTCGGCGAGCTCCTCCACGTTCGCGGCGCCGACCGTCGACGCGGCGCGTCCACCGCTCCGGACGAGGTCGGCGTTGGCGGCGAAGCCGTCACCGCGCTTGACGACGTCGATCAGCCCGTCGATCCCGTCCGGGTAGCGCTCCCGCACGACGGTCACCACATCGTCCTGCTGGAAGTCGATCGTCTCGGCCGCGCCGAGGTCGTGTAGCCGCGGCACGTCCTCGGCCGTCGTCGTCCCGATCACGTGCGCCCCGCGCGCTGCGGCCAGCTGCACCGCGTAGCCGCCGACGCCGCCGCACGCGCCGACGATCAGGACTCGATCGCCCTCCGACGGATTCACCCACTCGACCGCGGCAAGGGCTGCGATGCCCGCGAGGGGAAGGGCGCCCGCCTCCGCGAAGCTCAGGGTCGCCGGCTTGCGCGCGAGGAACATGTCCTCGGGGACGAGGACGTACTCGGCCCACGTGCCGTCGTGGAGCGTCGGCTTCGCGATGAACCCGAATACCTCGTCGCCCTCGGAGTAGCGCATGACATCCGAGCCGACACGCTCCACGACCCCGGCGAAATCGCGGCCGAGAGTGACCGGAAACTCGTACTCCATCATCCCCTTCAACATCCCGCTCGCGACGGCAGCGTCCATCCCGTTCACGGACGAGGCGTGCACACGGACGAGCACCTCGGTCGACCCGGGCTCAGGAGCAGGGAGATCGTGGAGCGTGGGGCCGCTGTCGAAGCTGTCGAGCGTGATCGCGCGCATTGACTTCTCCCTCAGCGGAATCGTACGTCCGGCTCGCCGGCCTAAGTGGCGGTACATTCGAGCCATGAAGCGGGGGCCGATCGTCGCTGTTGCGATCGGGCTCGCGTGCGCGATCGGCGCCGACCGCGGTGGGGCCGCACGCCGGGAGAGTGCTTGCACGGCTGAGACGACGACGGTAGTCGCGAGGGCGTTCGTGCGCGACTACGACCACGGACGGGTGCGTGCAAGCAACAGACTCTGGGCGCCGAAGGGTCGCTTCCGGTGGTTCTCGGCCAGCAAGCCGCACGCGCGGCTCGGCCGTGCTGCATATGACCGGTCGACCCTTGCCGCCTACTTCCGCGCTCGGGCGCGCGCTCACGAGCGAATTGAGCTCACCGAGATCGCCGCTGGTTTCGACGCGGAGAGGAACATCGTTCACTTCGCCGGCAAGCTCGTCCGCGACGCGGACGACATGCGTCCGAAGCGGCTGGACTTCAAGGGCGCGGCGGACTGCGTCTCGGCCCGCCCGACGCTGATCGTGTGGAGCATGTGATCCGCTGTGCGCGCCGCTCGAATCCACGCGATCGGACAGCCGCCTCGGCTCGACGACGTCGATCCTCCGTCGCCGCGCGCGGACGACGCGCTGCTGCAAGTGCGGGCGGTGGCGCTCAACCCCGTCGACGTCTCCATCGCGACGGGGGTGTTCTACGGCGGGCATCCGCCGCTTCCGTACGTCCTCGGGGCGGAGGGTGTCGGCGTCGTCGAGGACGCCGGGCCCCTCGCGCCCGGCACGCGGGTCTACGTCTTCGGCGAGGGCCTCGGGATCGCGCGGGACGGCGTGCTCGCTGAGCGCGCGGCGGCACCGGCGGAGACGCTGATCGCGCTCCCCGACAGCGTCGACGACGCGGTCGCCGTCGCCTGCGGAATCGCGGGCATCGCCGGCTGGACGGCGACCGCGCGACGAACCGAGATCGCGAAGGACGACCGCGTGCTCGTGCTCGGCGCGACCGGAACGGCGGGGAGCGTCGCCGTCCAGGCCGCACGGCTCCGCGGCGCTCGAAGCGTGGTCGCGGTCGGCCGGCGCGCCGACCGGCTCGAGCGCTGCAGAGAGCTCGGCGTCGACGCCGCCGTGCAGCTCGACGGCCGTGAGACGCTGTCCGACGAGCTCGTCGACGCCTGCGGCGGCGCCCCGACCGTCGTGATCGACTTCCTCTGGGGCCGACCGGTCGTGGCCGCCTCGGAAGCGGCCGCCCCGGGCGCGCGTATCGTCCACGCCGGCCAGTCAGCCGGCGCGGAAGCCCCGCTCCGCTCCGCGGCCGTTCGCGGCAAGCAGCTCAGGATCCTCGGCTACTCAAACTTCGCGCTCTCGCCCGACGAGCTCAGGGACGCCTACCTCGAGCTCCTCGAGCACGTCGCCGACGGCCGCATCGCCGTCGACATCGAGCGCTACCCGCTCGACCGCTTGGACCACGCGTGGGAGCGCCAGACGTCGGGCAAAGGAACCAAGATCGTCGTCGAGCCGTGAGCTCCGGGCGCGCCGAGCGCGCCCGGAGCTTCGGACTAGCCAGCCGTCAGATCTTCCCGCGCTTTCGCCACTTGGTGTAGATCGTGGCGATCCGCCGGTGGTACTGGCGAGCCGCCGCGTCGGGCGTCAAGTCGCCTCTCGCGACCTTGGCGAACATCTCGGGAATGAGGGACAGGTCGAACACCTCTCCCATCGCGGCGTTCGCGGTCCCCGGGTAGCCGACGTTGTACGTGTACTTCTTGCTGATCGTGTCGAGGATCGCGTACTTGCCCTTCGGCTTCGCCGGGTCGGCCAGCAGCGGCTTGCGGACGTTCTTCACGGAACCCGGCCAACTCGGGAAGTTGTAGTACTTGCTGTTCAGGTACGCGCCCTGGTAGGTGATCTCGAGGTCGGCGAGGAACTTCGCCGCTGCCTTCTTGTTCTCGGCGAACTTCCAGACCATGTAGGTGTGCATCACGTGCTCGAGGCCCAAGCGGCCGTGCGGGCCCTTCGGCATCGGCAGCAGCGCGATCTTGTCGGCGAGATCGGGGTTCTGGAGCTCGAGAGAGCGGGTAATCGAGATCGCGTTCAGCGCCAGCGAGAGCCGCCCGGCGATCATCGCGTTGTTGTTCGACTGCGCCGTCCAGGCGAAGATCTCGTTGGACATGCCGTTCCGGAAGAGAGCGCGCCCGTACGTCAGCGCCTCGCGCGTCGCCTTGCTGTTGAGGATGACGCGGTTCTCGCGGTTCTGGACGAACGCGCCGTAGCACATCATCATCGACAGCAGGAACATGTTCGAGTCGATGTCCCCCGTGGACATCCCGAGCCCGACGGGGTGTCCCATTGCGCGGAGGCGCGGCGCGGCCTTGAGCACGTTCTCCCAGGTCGTGGGCTTCAGGCCGACCTGGCGCCAGAGGTCGGTCCGGTAGTTCATCGGATCCGGCGCGTAGTTGTCCGCAAAGCCGAAGTACCTCTTCGTCCTCGGGTTGTAGATGCTCCGGCGCACGACGTTCGCCATCTTGCCGCGCTTCTTGGTCACCTCTTGCACGATCTCCTTGTGGTCGATCGCCTTGTCCTCGTACTGGGGAAGCGGCGCCAGCGTCGCGACGAGATCGTGCCCGCGTCCTGCGGCCGCCTCCGCCGCCACGCGCGCCGGAAGCTCGGCCTGGTTGATGTGATCGACGACCACTTGCGTGTCGTTCTTGCGACCCCAGACCTTCGTGTAGACGCCGTCGAACCACTTGTCGTACGCGGGGACGAAGTGGCTCCACTGCAGGATGCGCAAGGTGCCTTTCAGCTCTCTGTGGGCGAATTTGGGCGCGCCCGCGACAGCCTTCTTGACTCCCGTGCCGCCGTAGACGAGGACGATCGCGCCGACGCCTGCGCGCCGTAGGAGCTCGCGCCTCGTGACCTCGTCGGTGACCTGGGTCATCTCGACCCTCGGTCGGTCGTCAGACACTTCCTCCTCCTTCTCGTGGGCGGTTCTTCGACCTGCTGGTTGTCCTCGTTCGTTCCCTCCTTTCCGTCAACGGAACGCGCCGCCGGTGAATCCGGCGATGAAGCGGTCGAGGAAGAGGTTGTAGAGCACCGCCAGTGGGATGGCCGGGATCAGCGCGGCAGCCATCAGGCCCTGCCAGTGATAGATGTCGCCCCGGATCAGGTCGGTGAAGACCCCGATCGAGATCGTCTTCTCAGATGAGGTCGTGATGAACGTCAGCGCGTAGACGAACTCGTTCATCACGAGCGAGAACGAGAAGATCACGACGGTCAGGATTCCCGGCAGCGAGAGCGGGAAAACGACGCTGCGGAGGGTCCGCAGCCGTGACGCTCCGTCGACGAGCGCTGCGTCCTCGAGCTCCCGCGGGATCGTCTTGAAGAACCCCATCAACAGCCAGGTCGAGAACGGCACGGTGAAGGAGGGGTAGACGAGGATCAGCGACCACAACGAGTCCTGGAGGCCGTTGTGGCCGCCGACCGGGAAGTGCGCGATCACGTACGAGAGCGGAAGGAAGAGCAGCGTCGGCGGCACGAGGTACGTGAGGAAGATGCCGATTCCCAGGCTCTGCCCAACCCCGCCCGAGAGGCGTGCGAGCGCGTAGCCGGCCGGGAGTGAGAGCAGGAGCGTGATCGCGACGACGACGGCGCCGACGACGACGGTGTTCTTCACCCAGGTCGTGTACTGGGTGTCGCTGAAGAGGAAGCTGAAGTTGTGCCACGTCGGCGAGCCGTGGCTCCACTTGTACGGGACGTTCTCGACGTTGTAGAGATCCTGGTCGCTCTTGAATGCGGTCCAGAGCATCCAGTAGAAGGGGAAGGCGAGCACGATCGCGAACGGCCCGGCGATCAGGTAGGCGCCGAGGTTGCGCCGCATCACGCGACCTCCACGCGGCGCGCGAAGCGGAGCATCAGCACGGCGACGAGGACCAGCACGGGCAGCAGGTAGAGCGAGATCGCCGCCCCCTCTGCCAGGTTGCCGGCGTTGATCCCTTTCTGGTACGCCCACATCGTCAGCATCTGGCTGCTGTTGAACGGCCCACCGCGCGTGAGGATGTAGACGATCGTCATGTCGGTCGCGGTGAAGACGATTCCGAACAGCAGCGCGACGGTCGCGATCGGGAGCTGCAGCGGCAGCGTCACGTACCAGAACTTCTTGAGGCCCGTAGCGCCGTCGACCTTGGCCGCATCGTCGACCTCGCTCGGGATCGACGCGAGGCCGGCGATGAAGATCACGACCGCGAACGGGATCACGCGCCAGGCGTGGACGGAGATGACGGCGGCGAGCGCGAGCGTGGGATCGCCGAGCCACTGCGGCGGGTTGAAGGGCTCGATCGTCCACGGCGTGACGGCGTTCACGACGCTGTAGAGGTGGAAGCTCGCGCCGCCGGGCAGCAGGTCGTGGACGAGCGTCCAATTGACGACGCTGAACAGTGAGTCGTAGATCCACAGCCACGCGATCGCGCCAAGCGGGATGGGCGCTGCCCAGGGGAGGATGATCAGGAAGCGCAGCAGCCAGCGGCCGCGGAACTTGCGCACCAGCGCGTGAGCGAGGAGCCCGGCCGAGATCAGGACGATCACCTGCGAGACGACCGTGAACAGGATCGTGTTCTTGAGCGCGGTCCGGAAGACGGGATCGCTCCAGGCGTCGGTGAAGTTCTTCAGGCCGATGAAGTGCCCGCTCAGCTGACCGGCGGCGGCGTCGGTCATGCTCAGGTAGATCGCCAGCAGCAGCGGCCCCCCGATCAGGACGGCGATGAACAGCACCGCCGGACCGATCAGCACCGCAGCCAGGAACCGACGCCCCTCGAGGAGGTCGCGCCACCCCCGCGTTTGCGGCCTTGCCTCAGCGACCGCTGCCACCGCGGCGCCGATGCTATATGGTGCCCCGCCTCCGGCTTCGGAGTGAGCGATGGCCGAGATCGAGCTCGAGCGGCTGACGAAGGTCTACCCCGACGGCACGCGGGCGGTCTCGGCGCTCGACCTCGAGATCGACGACGGCGAGTTCATCGTCCTCGTCGGCCCGTCGGGCTGCGGGAAGACGACCGCGCTGCGCATGGTGGCGGGTCTCGAGGACGTCACGGAGGGCACGATTCGGATCGGCGAGCGCGTCGTGAACCGGCTTCCGCCCAAGCAGCGCGACATCGCGATGATCTTCCAGAACTACGCGCTCTACCCGCACATGTCGGCGTTCAAGAACATGGCGTTCGGGCTGAAGCTCCGCAAGATGCAGAAGCCCGAGATCCGCCGCCGTGTGGGCGAGGCCGCACGCGTGCTGGGACTGATGGAGGTGCTCGCGAAGCGGCCTCGCACCCTCTCCGGCGGTCAGCGGCAACGCGTCGCGATGGGCCGGGCAATCGTCCGCGAGCCGCAGGCGTTCCTGATGGACGAGCCGTTGTCGAACCTAGACGCGAAGCTTCGCGTGGAGATGCGTGCCGAGATCGCCCGCCTTCAGCGCGACCTGGGGGTGACCACGATCTACGTCACGCACGATCAGACCGAGGCGATGACGCTGGGCGACCGCGTCGCGGTGATGCGGGACGGCCTGCTCCAGCAGGTGGACAAGCCGGCGGCACTCTTCGACCGACCCGTCAACCTCTTCGTCGCCGAGTTCATCGGCTCGCCGGCGATGAACCTCGTCGGCGCGGATCTGGAGCGCAGGAACGGCGGGTTCGTCGCTCGCTTCGGCGAGCACGAGCTCGAGGTGACCGACGAGGTGCTCGCGGCTCGGCCTGACCTCCCGCGGTTCGAGGGGCGGCGCCTGATCCTCGGCATCCGCCCCGAGGACATGGAGGACGCCAGCGTCGCAGGCGACGCCCGCGCGGGACGCACGATCTCGGCGACGGTCGACATTCGCGAGGACATGGGCTCGGAGATCTTCGTCCACTTCGGCGTGAGCGCCCCACCCGTCCGCGGAGCCGACATCCAGGCTGCCGTCGGCGCCGAGGCAATCGAGGCGACCGCGGCGCAGGCGAAGGAGAAGGGGAGCCTCTTCGTCGCGCGCCTCGACCGCGCGAGTCGCGTCGGCGAGGGAGAGCGCGTGAAGCTCGCCGTCGTCACGAGCCGGCTCCACTTCTTCGACAAGGAGACCGGGCTCGGCATCTACGACGGCGACGAGGCTCCCCCCGGCACGTAGCACGCGGGCGCGCGCCGCGGGGCTGGCAGACTGACGCGCGGTGGCGGATCGCGTCGGAATCCTCACGGGCGGCGGCGACTGCCCAGGGTTGAACGCCGTCATCCGAGCCGTGACGCGCCGCTCGCTCGACCGCGGCTACGAGGTCGTCGGCATCCGCGAGGGGTGGCGCGGCCTGGTCGAAGGCCTCTTCCAACCCCTCGACACGCGCACGATCTCGGGCATCCTGCCCCGGGGCGGGACGATCCTGGGCACGACCCGGACGAATCCATACCGCGTCGACGGCGGGGTCGAGCACGTGCTGGAGCACATGGACGGCGTCGCCGCCTTGGTGGCGATCGGCGGCGAGGACACGCTCGGCGTCGCCACCCGCCTGCACGCCGAGCACGACGTCCCGGTGGTCGGCGTGCCGAAGACGATCGACAACGACCTCTCCGCGACCGACTACACGTTCGGCTTCGACACGGCCGTCTGGATCGCGACGGAGGCGATCGACCGTCTGCACACGACGGCCGAGTCGCACAACCGCGTGATGGTCGTCGAGGTGATGGGCCGCCATACGGGTTGGATCGCCGTCATGAGCGGGATCGCAGGAGGAGCCGACGTGATCCTGATCCCCGAGCAGCCGATCAGCGTCGAGCAGGCATGCCGCGAGATCGAGCGCCGGCACGAGCGCGGCAAGGACTTCTCGATCGTCGTCGTGAGCGAGGGCTACGAGCTGACGTACGAGAGCGGCGAGCAGCGGATGGTCGCATCGGAGCCCGCCGCCACCGATCAGTTCGGCCATGTCCGCTTCGGGGGCGTGGGCGACGCACTCGCCGCCGAGATCGAGGAGCGCACGGGGTTCGAGACCCGCGTGACGGTGCTCGGCCACGTCCAGCGGGGCGGGTCCCCGACGCCGCGCGACCGCATCCTCGCCACGCGCTACGGGCTCAAGGCGGCCGACCTCGTGCACGAGCGCCGCTTCGGGCGGATGGCCGCGC
This sequence comes from Actinomycetota bacterium, assembly GCA_046725345.1. Classification (GTDB taxonomy): domain Bacteria; phylum Actinomycetota; class Thermoleophilia; order Gaiellales; family Gaiellaceae; genus JBKOYJ01. The sequence continues at coordinate 13,147 of JBKOYJ010000029.1, forward strand.
TTCAGGGCGACGCGATCGTGGACGTCTCGCTCGAGGAGGCGACGAGCGAACTCAAGACCGTGCCCCCCGAGTGGTACGGAGTCGCCCGCGCTTTCTTCGGCTAGTACTCCTAGTCGCCGAAGAGTAGTAGCGCGTCGGTCGGCGCGTAGTCGTCCGTGAGCAGCGGCACGTCGGTCGTCCTGATGGTCCCGTCGTAGCGGTCGCCGATCGCTCGCTGCAGGTCGGCGACCCGGGGCGAGCTTTGGCGGAGGCGGCGCCAGCGCTCGCGCAGGAATGCCTTCTGCGGCGCAGGGCTCTCGCCGGCGAGCACGATCTGGTTTCGCACGACGTCCGCGCCGGTGTCGCCCGGCTCGATCACCGGGTGGACGACGACGGTCGGGAACACGGCTCGATACGTCCTGTAGAACGCGCGGAAGAGCCGGGAGCCGCTGCCCTGCAGCGAACCGATCACGTTGGCGACGAGGACGCCGCCCGGGGCAAGGCGCGAGCGGACGAGCTCGAGGAACTCGCGGGTCGTCAGGTGGAAGGGGATGGAGTCCGAGAAGTAGGCGTCGAGCGCGATTACGTCCCAGCGCCGGTCGTCGCGAGCGAGAAAGCGCCGGCCGTCCTCGACCTCGAGGCCGAGCCTCCGATCGTGCGGCAGCGCGAAGTAGCGGTAGGCGACGTCGGCGACGACCGGGTCCAGCTCGACGGCCTGCAGCCGCACGCGGGGGAAGTCGCGCCAGAGTCGCTTGAGCGCGGAGCCTCCGCCGACGCCGACGAAGAGCACGTTGCGGGCGCGCGGGTTGTACGCGAGCGCGAGCTCGAAGTAGTCGGTGTAGCGAAACGCGGTCCCGAACGGCCGCCCTCTCGGCATCGCGCTCTGATACGAGCTCTCAAAACGCAGGTAGCGGAGCTCCGAGTCCTGGACGACCGCGAGGCGGTGGTAGCGCGTGTCCTTGGCGTAGAGGACGTCGAGGCCCTCGCCGCGGTAGTCGATGGGCGGCCCCTCGAAGCCGCGGCTCCGGTAGGCGGGCGACCAGTTGCGCGCAGCGAGCCCCGAGAGGCGCGCGCCCCCGTCGTCGACGGCGAAGGAGACCGAGGCGGCCGTGGCGGCGCCGCCGGCGAACACCGCGACGGCGAAGGCGACCGGCATCCGCTCGACGAGCGACACGAGCGCGGCCGCCGCGAACAGCGCGGCGGCTGCAAGCGACAGGAGCTGGTTCGTCCCGAACTCGGGGATCAGGAAGAACGCCGTCGCGAACGTCCCCACGATGCTCCCCGCCGTCGAGATCGCGAACAGCCGACCGGCCGTGCTCCCCGCCCGCGCGACGGACCGCGACAGCAGCCGCACCGCGATCGGCGTCACGGCTGCGAAGACCACGCTCGGCGCTCCGAAGAGCGCGATCGCCGCGACGAGCGGGTTCGAGCGCGCCCCGAGGTCGAGGCGGACGACCGCCTCGAGGACGGGATCGTCCGCGAACGGGATCGCGAGCACGAGCGCCGCGCCGAGCGACATCGTGGCCGGCAGGAGCTGGGGGGCGGGAAGGCGGTCGGCGAGGGCGCCCCCGGCCCAGTAGCCGAGGGAGAGCCCGGTCAGCACGACGCCGATCAGCGAGCCCCAGACGAAGAGCGAGCTTCCGAAGAATGGAGCGAGCACGCGGCTGGCCGCGATCTCGACCCCGAGCAGGACGGCGCCCGACGCGAACACGGCGATCCCGACCGCGAGCGTCCGCCGACGGTCGGACGCCGACTCGACCGCGGGTACGCGGGAGTCGCGCGGGGCGTCCGCGGCGGCGGGCTCCGCGGCCACGCTCACACCTCCGGTGCGGGCGGGCCGGCGAGCCGAGCCACGCGCGGAGCGCCTACGATCACAGCGTCGATTCCCGCGCGCTCGAGCTCCTCGACCTCCTCGCGGTCGTCCAGCTCGAGCTCGGCGATCGCGAGCTTCCCGGCCGGAACGTCGGGGAGCAGCGAGAGCACGTGCTCCAGCGCGTCGACGCCGCGAGTCTCGCCGGCCGAGAGCAGGAAGATCTCCGGGTCGAGACGGTCGAGTGCGAGCCGGAGCTCGTCCTCGTCGCGCACCGCGACGACGCAGTCGAGCCCGAGCCCGGTCCCCTCCTGCAAGGCCCGCTCGAGCCGGTCGTCCTCGTCGTCGAAGCGCGCGACCGCCAGCAGGTAGGCATCGGCGCCCGCTCGCTCCGCCTCGCGAGCCCTCCCGTCGGGAACGCCCCAGAGGATCGGCAGCTCGGTTGCGTCGTGGAGGCCTGCGAGCTCGCCGCGCACGAGCAAGGCCTCGGCCCCGTCGGCCTCTGCGCCGCGCGCTGCGTCGGCATCCGCTACCTCCGCGAGAAACGAGATTCCGTCCCCCTCGGAGATCGCCTGGCTGAAGCGACGGCCTCCCCGCATGCCCGGCGGAGGATGCTACAGCCGAACGTCAGGACCTCCTGGCTAGTGTGCGGACGGATGCGCTCGGTCGCCGCCGTCGCCGCGCTGGTCGCGCTCATCGCCGTCGGCACCGCGGCGGCGGCGCGGGGCCTGACCGGAAGCGATCGCGGCGAGCGGCTACGCGGGACGAACGGCGCCGACGTCGTGGTCGGCCGCGGTGGGCGCGACCTCGTACTCGCGCGCGGCGGCGCCGACCGGATCGCGGTCGAGCAGGACGGCGCCGTGGACGTCGTCTCGTGCGGCTCCGGCCGCGATGTCGTCACCGCCGACCGCCGCGACGGGGTCGCGCGCGACTGCGAGGTCGTCAGCCGCGCGCTCTCGCGAGATCCCTACCGCAACCCGGCCGGCCAGCATCACACGCAGGTCGAGCCCGACAGCTTCGCCGTCGGCTTGACGGTGGTGAGCACGTTCCAATCCGCTCGCATCCGCGCGGGCGCTGCGCTGAGCATCGGCTTCGCGACCTCTCGGGACGGCGGGCGTTCCTGGCGCTCGGGCTTCCTGCCGGGGATCACGCAGTTTTCGCGCCCCCGCGGCCCCGCCCAACGCGTCAGCGACCCGGCGGTCGCCTACGACGCCGTGCACCGGCGCTGGCTGATCGCGTCCCTCGCGATCGTCCCCGGGCAGACACGGCTGTTCGTCAGTCGCTCGACGGACGGCCTCCGCTGGACGAACCCGGTAACCGCGGCCGCGGCAGCGCCGTCGAGCGGGGAGGGCATCGCGTTCGACAAGGAGTGGATCTCGTGCGACAACGGCGCCCGCAGTCCCTTCCGCGGGCGCTGCTACCTCTCGTACACCGATCTCGTGGGACGCACGCGAATCGTCACGCGGACGTCCACGAACGGCGGGGCGAGCTGGTCGACGCCGGCCGTGGTCTCGTCCGGCGACGGGCTCGTCGGCGCGTTCCCCGTCGCACGGCCGAACGGCGACCTGGTCGTCCTGTTCTCCGATCGAAGCGCCATGATCGCGGCGCGCTCGACCGACGGCGGCGCCACCTTCGCGGCGCCGGTGACGATCGCGCCGCATCGCAGCCCCAACCTCTCGCCGCTGCGAACGTTCCAGCTTCCCTCCGTCGACGTCGACGCCGCGGGGACGCTCTACGCGACGTGGCACGACTGCCGCTTTCGCGCGGGCTGCTCCTCCACCGACGTCGTCCTCGCGACCTCGGCGGACGGCGGCGTAACCTGGACCGAGCCCTCGCGCGTGCCGCTCGGCCGCGTGACGTCCTCGCGGGCGTTCGTCCTGCCGGCGGTTGCGGTCGATCCGAGCGCGTCCGCCGCCCGGCCGCGACTCGCGATCGTCTACTACTCGCTCTCCGCGGTCCCGTGCCGCTCGTGCACGCTCGATGTCGGCCTCGTCCGTTCGGCGAACGGAGGACGCTCGTGGTCGCGGCCCCAGCGGTTGAACGCGCGCGCGATGCAGCTCGGGTGGCTCGCCGACACGAGCTCGGGCCGAATGCTCGGCGACTACATCTCCGTGTCGTGGGCGCGCGGCCGGCCAGTGCCGGTGTTCGCGCTCGGCTCCGAGCGCCGCGGAGGGTCGTTCCGCGAGGCGATCTTCGCGACGACGCGCTCCCGCTAGCCGTCCCCCATCGCCGTCACCCGCTCGGCACGACCGCGTCACCCATGCGCGCGCTCTTTCCCGTTAGCGTGTCAACCGCGGGGTGGAGGTCGGTGGCCCGAGAGTCAACGAGGTGTCGTTGTCAGACCCCGATGGGATGCCAGACGGTCTTCAGCTCGAGGAATGCCGCGATCTCCCACGGGCTCTGCACGTCGGCCGCGCCGTGAACGACGCGCTTCACGTTCTCGGCGGCTAGCCGCTCGAGCTCGGCGACGTCCCCGTCGGCGGCCCCGAGGTCGAGCGCGTTCACGTCCAGGTGCGAGGCGAGCACCGGCGCGAGCTCTTGCCGGTAGCCAGTGAGCAGGTTGACGACGCCGCCCGGGACGTCGGAGGTCGCCAGCACCTCCGCCAGCTCGATCGCCGCGAGAGGGTGCGACTCGGAGGCCGCCGCGACGACCGCGTTCCCGCCGACGAGCGGCGGCAACAGGCGCGAGACGAGGCCGAGCAACGCCGGCTCTGCGAGCGCGACGATCCCGACGACGCCCGTGGGCTCGGGCACCGTGAAGTTGAAGTACGGCGCCGCGACTGGATTCGAGCCGCCCAGTAACTGGGGCAGCTTGTCGGCCCAGCCTGCGTACCAAACCACGCGATCGATCGAGCGCTCGACCTCCGCGCGGTCGCCGCAGAGGGGGACGAACTCCTCCGCGCGGGCCTCGAGCATCTCGGCGACGCGGTAGAGCACCTGGCCCCGGTTGTATGCGGTCATACCGCCCCACTTCGCCTGGGCGCCGCGGGCGGCGCGGACCGCGTCTCGAACATCCTTGCGCGACGCGCGCGCGACGTTCGCGCCCTGCGCCTCGTACGTCCGACCCGACTCGGAGCGCGGGAATGCCCCGCCGACGAACAGCTTGTACGTCTTCCTGACCGGGAGGCGTGCCACTAGTCGAACCTCAGGTAAGGCGCGAGGCCGTGCAGCCCGCCCTCGCGGCCGAAGCCGGACTCCTTGTAGCCGCCGAACGGCGACGAGGGGTCGAAGCGGTTGTACGTGTTGGCCCACACCACGCCTGCCCGCAGCCGCTGCGCCATCCACAGGATCCGCGAACCCTTCTCCGTCCAGACGCCGGCCGAGAGCCCGTACGGGGTGTTGTTGGCCTTCTCGACCGCCTCGTCGGGCGTGCGGAACGTCAGCACCGAGAGCACGGGCCCGAAGATCTCCTCCTGCGCAATCCGGTAGCTCTGCGCCACGTTCGTGAACACGGTTGGGGCGAACCAGTAGCCCTTTTCCGGCAGCCGGCACGGGGGCTGGTAGATCTCCGCGCCCTCCTCCTCCCCGCTAGCGACCAGCTCGCTGATCTTCTCGAGCTGCTGCTTCGAGTTGATCGCGCCGACGTCGGTGTTCTTGTCGAGCGGGGCGCCGACGCGCAGCGTGCCGAGCCGGAGCTTCAGCCTGTCGATCAGCTGCTCGGAGATCGACTCCTGCACGAGCAGCCGCGAGCCGGCGCAGCAGACGTGGCCCTGGTTGAAGTAGATCCCGTTGACGATGCCCTCGATCGCCTGGTCGAGGGCGGCGTCGTCGAAGACGACGTTCGCGGCCTTGCCGCCGAGCTCGAGCGTCAGCTTCTTGCCGGTGCCGGCGAGCTCGCGCTGGATCGCCTTGCCGACCTCGGTGGAGCCGGTGAAGGCCACCTTGTCGACGTCGGGATGCTTGACGAGCTCGGCCCCGGCCCGTCCGTCGCCCGTGACGATGTTGACGACGCCGGGCGGCAGCTCGGCCTGGCGCAGGACGTCGCAGAAGAGCAGCGCCGAGAGCGGCGTCGTCTCTGCGGGCTTGAGGACGACGGTGTTTCCGGTCGCGAGCGCGGGCGCGATCTTCCAGGCCAGCATCAGCAACGGGAAGTTCCACGGGATGATCTGCCCGGCAACGCCGGCCGGGCGTGGACGGCGGTTCGGGAAGGCGTACTCGAGCTTGTCTGCCCATCCGGCGTAGTAGAAGAAGTGCGCGGCCGAGAGCGGCAGGTCGACGTCGCGCGACTCGCGGATCGGCTTGCCTCCGTTCAGCGACTCGAGCACCGCGAACTCGCGCGAGCGCTCCTGCAGGATGCGCGCGACCCGGAACAGGTACTTCGCGCGCTCCGAGCCGGGAAGCGCGGACCAGCCGTTCTCGAACGCATCGCGCGCAGCCGTGACGGCGAGGCCGACATCCTCCGCACCCGCCTCCGCGACCTCCGCCAGCGGCTCCTCGGTCGATGGGTCGATGGTCGCGAACCACTCGCTCGAGCGCGGCTCGACCCACTCCCCGCCGACGTAGAGGCCGTAGCGCTCCTCGAGGCGGACGAGGTCGCGCGCCTCGGGCGCGGGGGCGTACGTCCACTCGGACGGGACGGGCGCGCGGTCGGCCTTGCGCTCGAGCTCGGTCATGGGCTCAGTCGACCGTGAAGTAGTCCGGGCTCTGGTACGCGCCGGTCTTCTGTTTGCGGATCTGCATCAGCACGTCGTTCAGCAGCGAGGACGCGCCGAAGCGGAAGAGATCGGGCGTCAGCCAGTCCGGGCCGAGCGTCTCGTGCAGGAGGACGAGGTACTGGATCGCCTGTTTCGCGTGGCGGATCCCGCCGGCCGGCTTCATCCCGACCATCCGGCCGGTCTCGTGCTGGACGTCGCGGATCGCCTCGAGCATCACGAGCGTAACGGGAAGCGTCGCCGCGGGCTGCACCTTCCCGGTCGACGTCTTGATGAAGTCGGCGCCCGCAGCCATCGCGAGCAACGAGGTGCGGCGGACGTTGTCGTAGGTCCCCAGCTCGCCCGTCTCGAGGATGACCTTGAGATGCGCCTCGCCGACCGCCTCCTTCACGCGGGCGATCTCGTCGTAGACCTTGGCGTAGCGGCCGGAGAGGAAGGCGCCGCGGTCGATCACCATGTCGACCTCGTCCGCGCCCAGCTCGACTGCCGCCCGCGCGTCCGCGAGCTTCACCTCGAGCGGGTACTGGCCCGACGGGAACCCGGTCGCAACGGAGGCCACCTTCACACCCGTTCCGGCGACGCGCTCCTTGGCCTGCGCGACGAGATTGGGATACACGCACACCGCTGCGACCGACGGCACTGCACGGTCGACGGGGTCGGGGCGCACGGCCTTCCGGCAGAGGGCGGCGATCTTGCCCGGCGTGTCGGCCCCCTCCAGCGTCGTCAGGTCGATCATGCGAACGGTCGTCTCCAGCGCCCACAGCTTCGCCTCGCGCTTGATGGAGCGGCGCGCCAGCGTGGCCGCGCGCTCCTCGACCGCGACCTGGTCGACCGAGCCCACGCGCGGGAGCCGCGGCTCGAGGGGAAGCTCGAAACCACGCGGCAGGGCGGGAGCCTGGGCCATCGGCCTGAGTGTATCCCCGCCCTCTCCCGGGAACCGGCTGCGCGATGCGCTGGCAGCGGGGACGCGGATCCGGCCAGATCGAAGACCGAAGAGGCATGGGGGGCGCGGGCCTGGGACTGCCGATCGGCGTCGGCGGCGGCGGCATCGGGTTGGTCGTCCTCGTCGCATACCTGCTGTTGTCCGTGCTCGGGGGCGGCAGCGGCCTCTCGGTCGACCCGCCGATCGGACAGTTCCCCGCCACGCCGCCGGCCCAGGGCGACGGGATTCCCGCAGAGCAGGATCCCGACCGCGATCTGAAGCAGTTCGTCGGCTTCGTGGTCGACGACGTCCAGGACTCGTGGGCGCGGCTGTTCACGGAAGCCGGGCGGCGGTACGAGCCGACGAAGCTCGTCCTCTTCACGCAGGCGACGACCTCCGGGTGCGGCCCGGCCTCGTCCGCGACCGGGCCCTTCTACTGCCCGCGCGACCGGAAGGTCTACCTCGACCTCGGCTTCTTCAAGGAGCTGCAGACGCGCTTCGCCGCGCCGGGCGACTTCGCGCAGGCGTACGTGATCGCCCACGAGTTCGGCCACCACGTCCAGAATCTGCTCGGGATCTCCAACGACGTCGAGCAGGCGCAGCGGCAGCATCCCGACGAGGCCAACGAGCTGTCGGTGCGGCTCGAGCTGCAGGCGGACTGCTTCGCTGGCGTGTGGGCGCATTCGGCGTACGAGCGCAACCTGCTGGAGACCGGGGACCTCGACGAGGGACTCACCGCGGCCGCCGCCGTCGGCGACGATCGGATCCAGCGCTCGACGCAGGGTCGCGTCACGCCGGAGACGTTCACCCACGGGACGTCGGAGCAGCGCTCTCGCTGGTTCAAGAAGGGCTTCGACGACGGCGATCCGAACGCCTGCGAGACGTTCTCCGGCGACGTCTGAGGCGGTCGCCTGCGACGCCGATACTCAGCGCGCCGCGGAAGCAGACGGGGTCACGGGCGAAGCCCGCGACCCCTCTTAGCGGCAGCGCAAGCGCAGCCGCGGCCCGGCGTGCGTCTGCAATGACCGGTCGACAGAATCCGACTTCAACCCACACGCTCCGATGAAAGATCTCGTGCCCGCGACATGGTCCGAGCTGCTCGAGCAGCTGTTCGCGGAGTCGTGGCGGCCGAGGTTGCAGCGCTTCCGTTCGCAGTTCGCCTTCCGCGGCCGGAACGACGCCGCCGAGGACCTCTCGACGAGCCTACAGCGGCTCGGCGGTGACGCCGCGCTCGAGGGCCACCTGCTGCGGAACTTCCGTAAGTACGCGCGGCGTGAGGCGGAGCCGTCGGATTCGGTGTGGAACTGGCTCGCGCTCGCCCAGCACCACGGGCTGCCGACCCGGCTGCTCGACTGGACGTACTCGCCCTTCGTGGCGCTCCACTTCGCGACGGCCGACGTCAAGCGATACGAGCTCGACGCCGTGGTGTGGATGGTCGACTACGTCGGCGCCCAGCGCGAGGCGGCCGAGCCGTTGCGTGCAGTGCTACGCGACGAGGGGATGGACGTCTTCACCGCGGAATTGCTCGACCGCGTCGCGCCGGGCCGTCGCGAGCTCGAGCAGCTCGGCGACTTCGTCGTCTTCCTCGAGCCGCCGTCGATCAACCCGCGCATCGTCAACCAGTACGCGCTCTTCTCGCTGATGTCGCGCGCCGAGGCTAGGCTCGACGACTGGCTGGCCGACCGTCCCGAACTCGTCCGCAAAGTGATCGTTCCCGCCGGGCTGAAGTGGGAGATCCGGGACAAGCTCGACCAGGCGAACGTGACCGAGCGCGTGCTCTTCCCCGGGCTCGACGGGCTCTCGCGCTGGCTGGCGCGGTACTACCTGCCGAGATAGCGGCCGCCTCAGATTCCGAGGCGTTCGAGCAGCGCCTCGTCGCGGCGCCACCTCGGCTTCACCCTTACCCGCAGTTCCAGGAACACGGGATGGGCGAGCAGCGCTTCCACCTCGGGCCGCGCGCGCGTGCCGATATCCCTGATCATCGAGCCACCGCGGCCGACGACGATCTGCTTCTGGGACTCGGTCTCGACGTAGAGCGACGCCCGCACGACCTTGTCGCCGAGCTCCTCGACCTCGACGGTGATGGCGTGCGGGAGCTCTTCGCGCGTCAGCTGGAGCGCCTTCTCGCGCACGAGCTCGGCGATCTGCACGTCGAGGGGGAGGTCGGTCCGCTGCTTGCTCGGGAAGTACGCCGGCCCCTCGTCGAGGAGGCCGACGAGCTCGTCGCGAAGCTCGTCCACTCCGTCGCCGGTCTTCGCGCTCACCGGATGCAGAGCGTGGAAATCGCCGAGCTCCGCCGCGCGCTGCATCTGCTCGGCGATCTGGGCGGGTCTCAACCGGTCGACCTTGTTCAGGGCGATCACGACGGGCACGCCGAGGGCAAAGACGCGCTGCGCGACGAACCGATCCCCGGCGCCGATGCGCGCCCGTGCGTCGAGCGCAAACAGGACGGCGTCGACGTCGTCGAAGGCCGTGTCGACCGTGCGCTGCATGTGCTCCGTGAGCGGATCCCGCGGTCGCTGGAAGCCGGGCAGGTCGACGAGCACGAGCTGGTGGCCGTCGCCGTTCGCGATCCCGAAGATCCGCTGCCTGGTCGTCTGCGGCTTGTCGGAGACGATCGCGACCTTGCCCCCGCAGAGCGCGTTCACGAGCGTGGACTTGCCGACATTCGGCCGGCCGGCGACTGCTACGAAGCCGGATTTCATAGATCGAAGCTGTCCGGCAGCAGCTCGGTGGGCGTAGCTGTCGCCACGCTGCCGTCGCCGCGCCGGTAGACGACGCGGTCGAACCGGAACTCGTGGAGCCGCTGCCGGCAGCCGCCGCACGGTGACGCCGTGATCGCGATCGCCTCCAGCTTTCCGGGCGCGTACCCGGCGGCGACCGCGGCCGCGAGCGCGCCGCTCTCCGCGCACGTTCCGAGCGGGTAGGCGGCGTTCTCGACGTTGACGCCCTCGATCACGGTCCCGTCGCGCGCCAGCACCGCGGCGCCGACGTGGAAGCGCGAGTACGGAGCGTACGCGCGCTCGGCGGCCCCGTCCGCGCGCGCGAGGAGCTCGGCGTCAGTCATGCGAGGAACTGGTACAGCACGAGGGTCGTAAGTGCCCCGAGCAGGCCGCCGTAGGTGACCTCGAGCGCGGAGTGGATTCCCGACTCGACGCGCGTCTGCGCAACCAGGAGCGCGAGGCCGAAGGTCAGCGAGGAGGCGAAGAAGCGCTGCTCGTCGACGAAGAGCGTGATCGCCATCCAGCCGGCGAAGGCGAGCGCGGCGTGACCCGAAGGGAGGCCGCCGCGAAGCGGCGTCCCGCGGTGGGTGAGCGCCTTGGTTGCGATCACGATGATGATCGTGAGCACGAGCGCGATCAGCGTCAGCCGAGCCGGCGCGTCGGCGAGGCGGGTGAGCAGGCGCGAGCTCCGGTCCTCAACCGCGCGCGAGAACACGAGGTAGCCGACGGCGACCGCGTTGACGGTCGCGATCAGCACGGCGCCGGCGCCCATGTCCTTCGCCAGCTTCGCGTTGGGGTCGAACGAGGTCGTGGAGACGTCCACCGCACCCTCGATCGCGGTGTTGATCATCTCCGCGATCAGCACGAACGCGATCGCGAGGAGCAGCGCGATCAGCTCGATGCGCGAGACGCCGATCGCCACCGCGGCGACGAGCACGGCGGCGGCGGCGGCGAAGTGGATGCGCATGTTCCGCTGCGTGCGGAGGACGTGGATGATCCCCTCGAGCGCGAAGTTGAAGCTCTCGAGCAACGACGGCGTGCCCCGGCGGACGATCACGCGCCGTAGCGCGCCTCGCGCGCCTCCATCTCGGGCCCGTGCTCGTAGCCGAGCAGGTGCAGCAGCCCGTGCACGAGCGGCTCGCGCCAGCGCTCGCCGACGACGTGGGGGCAGAGGACGGCGTCGCCGAGCTGGCGCGGCAGGCCGGGCGGGAGCTCCGCCCGTCCGTCGATCGGGAACGAGAGGACGTCCGTCGCCTCGTCGACGCCGAGATGGTCGCGCTTGAGCGCCCGCATCTCGTCGGGCGCGACGAACGCGAGCCCGAGCTCTCCGTCCTCGATCCCCTCGGCCGCGAGCACGGCCTCGGCCAGCTCGACCGCCGCCGGCTCGTCAACCACCACCCCGCTCCGGTTGTCGATCTCGACCGCGATCACGGTCAACGCGAACGCTGCGTCCCGGTCTCCTCCGCGTGCCGCTTGTATGCCTCGACGATCCGCTGCACGAGCTTGTGCCGGACGACATCCTGGTGGCTGAAGCGGACGAAGCCGACACCGTCGATGCCGCCGAGGATCTCCTGCACCTGGATCAGCCCGGAGGCCTGCTCGCGCGGCAGGTCGATCTGGGTGACGTCGCCGGTGACGACCACCTTCGAGCCGAAGCCGAGCCGCGTCAGGAACATCTGCATCTGCTCGGGACTCGTGTTCTGGGCCTCGTCGAGGATGATGAAGGAGTCGTTGAGGGTGCGGCCGCGCATGAACGCGAGCGGAGCGACCTCGATCACCCCGCGCTCCATGTACGCGGCGAGCTTCTCGGGGTCGAGCATGTCGTAGAGCGCGTCGTAGAGCGGGCGTAGGTAGGGATCGACCTTCGCGAGCATGTCGCCGGGCAGGAAGCCAAGCCGCTCGCCCGCCTCGACCGCGGGGCGCGTCAGGATGATGCGTCCCACCTGACGGTCGGCGAGCGCGGCGACGGCCAGGGCCATCGCGAGGTACGTCTTCCCCGTGCCCGCGGGCCCGATCGCGAACGTCAGCGTCGACTCGCGGATCGTGTCCACGTAGCGCTTCTGCATCACGGTCTTCGGGGCGATCTTGTTGCCCCGGTGGCGCCAGACGACGTCCTCGAAAACGTCGCGGATGTCCTCGGCCTGGTCGAGCGCGCCGAGGACGGCGTCAACGGTGCTCGCTCCGATCTCGTGTCCGCCTGCGACGAGCTCGACGAGCTCATCGAGGACGGCGCGAGCCTGCGCGACGTGCGTGTCGTCCCCCTCGAGCGTGAGCCGGTTGCCGCGGAGGAGGATCCGGCAGTCGAACCGCTCGCGCAACGAGTCGAGCACGCCGTCGCCGATCGCGAGCTCGGCCGCGACCTCGTTCGGAACCGAGAGCACCTCCTGCACGCGCTCAGTGTAGGCCGCCCTCGCTTTCACACCTCCGTCACAGTCCGGGCACCCACGCGTAAGGGTTTCCGCGATAGCGTGTCCACCGCGGGGAGGAGGTCGGCGGCCCAGGCGGTGCGGCGCGACTCGGTCGCGACCGACTCAGGCGAGCTTCTCGCGCACGAGCTGGCTCACGTGGGAGCCCTCCGCGCGTCCCGCCACCTGAGGCATCACGTCCGCCATCACACGGCCGAGGTCGCGCAGGCTCGTCGCACCGACCTCTGCGATCACCTCGTCCACGATCTCCTCGAGCTCCTCCTCGGAGAGCGGCTCCGGCATGAACTCCTCGAGCACACCGAGCTCACGCTCCTCCCCCGCCGCCTGCTCCTCGCGGCCGGCGCTTCGGAACGCCTCCGCCGCCTCGAGCCGGCGCTTGCGCTCGCGTTGCAGCACCTGCAGCTCCTCAGCGTCGGTCAGCGGCCGCTGCAGCTCCTTCTCGGCAGCACGGAGCGCGCTGAGGATGAGGCGCAGCGCGTCGCGACGCTCTTCCTCTCGCGCGCGCATCGCGTCCCGCAGCTCGCCTTCGATCCGGGCGACGAGGCTCACGCCATTCCTCCGAGCGGCGCGCCGCCAAGGACGTGCCAGTGCAGGTGGAGGACCGTCTGGCCGGCGCCCTCGCCCACGTTCACGACCACGCGGTAGTCGCCGAGGCCGCTCGAGCGCGCGGTGTCGGCGACGAACCCGAGCATCCGCTCCGCCTCCTCGGCGGTGAAGCGCCCGATCTCGCGAAACGACTCGACGTGGCGCTCCGGAATGACCAGCAGGTGCGTCGGCGCCTTCGGGGCGTTGTCACGGACCGCGACGAACCCGTCCGTCGCGGCGACGTGGTCGCCTTCGCGGTACAGACGGCAGAAGAGACAGTCGTCAGGCAGCGACGATCCCCTCCTCGACGACCGCTGCGGCGCGAACGCGCCTTAGCTCGCCGACCTCGCCCTCGAGGAACCACGGCGCGTAGTCGTCGCCGTACCCGCGACCTGGCCGGTCGATCAGGACCTCGTCCTCGCTGCCGACCTTCGAGGCCCAGAACGCGCGGCAGGCGGCGTCGGATCGCGCGCGGAGCCGGGCGCTCCGTTCGCGCTTGACGTCGCGTGGAACGCTGTCGAGCGCGGCGGTCGCAGTTCCCGGCCGCGGCGAGTAGGGGAAGACGTGCACCTTCGTGATCGCGGCCAGATCGACGGCGGCGAGCGTCTGCTCGAATGCGCGCTCGTCCTCGTCCGGGAAGCCGACGATCACGTCGGTGGTCAGGTTGAACTCCGCGAGCGGCTCGACCCGAGAGAGGTAGCGGGAGACCGTGTAGCGCCGCCCCATCCTCCGCAGCACCGCGTCGTCTCCGGACTGCAGCGGGACGTGCAGATGGCGGCCCACGGTGGGCGTCTCGCGAAGGGCGCGCACGAGCTCCGCATCGACGTGGTTCACCTCGATCGACGACAGCCGAAGACGGACGAGGCCCTCGACCGCCCCAGCCTCGCGGACGAGGCGAGGAAGCCGGTAGTCACCGTCGCGGAAGAGGCCGAGGTTCACGCCCGTGAGGACGACCTCGCAGTGGCCCTGGGCGACGCGCCGCCTCACCTCGGCGAGCACCGCATCTGCGCTCCGGCTACGCGTCGAACCCCGCACGAGCGGGATCACGCAGAAGCGGCACGAGAAGCTGCAGCCGTCCTGGATCTTCACGAACGCCCGCGTGCGGTCGAGCCGCGCGGGCTCGCCGACGCAGCCGATCGCGCCGACGTCGCCGGCCACGAATGCCGGCGTCTCCTCGCTCCGCCGCGGGACGACGAGGACGTTGTCCGGCAGACCCGCGAACGCGTCTCCGTCGAGATTGGCGGCGCACCCGGTGACGTACACGCGCGCGTGTGTGCGCGCCGCCCGTGCCGCCGCTTGCCGCGACTTTCGCAGCGCCTCGTGGGTCACGCAGCAGGTGTTCACGACGGCAACGTCCCCCGCACCGGCGACTTCGCGATGGCCGTTCCGCACGAGCGCCTCGCGTACCTGGTGTGCGTCGAGCTGAGAGACCTTGCAGCCCAGGAAGCGGACCGAGAACGACGCCACAGTCGCGGGATCGTAGACGGCTTCACAGACGCGAGAAGAGGTCCGCGGCCCACTGGCCGTCCGTGCGGCGTTCGAGGTGCCGGAAGCCGTGCGGGTCCGGGTGATCGGCAATGAGGTAGCCGGAGCCGACGAGAAGCGAGCAATCGAGCCGCGAGCCGATCGCGGCGACGGCGTCGACAGCGATGTTCGCGACGGCGACGTCCGTGCGGGGAAGCTCGTAGACGAGCGCGCCGACGAGCCGCGCCTCGACCGCGACGCCGTTCGCCGCGGCGTTGGCGAGGGTCGCCTCGACGGCGGCCAGATCGCTGTCGACGCCGACGACGGGATCGAAGCCGAGCTTCGCACCCGCGATCGAGAGCACGCCCGAGCCGCACCCGACGTCAAGGAGGCTGCCGCGGGGAAGCCTCTGCAGGAAGTCGAGGCAGAGCCGCGTGGTCGCGTGCGCTCCCGTGCCGAACGCCCGGCCCGGGTCGATCACGACCGCGACGTGGCCGGGCGGCGGCAATGCCCACGGGGGGCCGATCCACAGCTCGCCGACGACCGCGGGCCGATGGAACTCGCGCCAACGCTCCTCCCACCCGGCCTCGACGCCGCTGGCCGCGAGACCCGGGAATGCGCCGCGCGCGCGCCGCTCCGCCTCGCCGTCCCCGTACCCGACGAGCTCGACGACGCCTTCGCGCTCCACCTCCTCGAACCCCTCGGGAAACAGGGCGAGCATGGTTGCCCTCGCCTCCTCCTCACGGCCGCGCGGGACCGGGATGCGGAGGCGGCGCAGGTCGGTCAGCGGAAGGCGCTCTTCAGCTTCTCGAAGAATCCTTCGTCCGCCCCGTAGGTGCGATCGTCGCCGAGCCGCTCGAACTCCTCGAGCAGCTGCCGTTGCCGATCCGTGAGGCGACGGGGCACGCGGACGTTCACGAGCACACGATGGTCTCCACGCCCGCGACCTTGCAGGACGGGCATTCCGCGACCCGGCAGCACGACCACCTCGCCCGGCTGCGTGCCGGGAGCGAACTCGAGCTCGACGTCGCCGTCGATCGTCGCGACCGGCACGTTGGCGCCGAGAGCCGCCTGGACGACGGTGAGGTCGACCGTCGAGAAGACGTCGTCTCCCTCGCGCACGAGCCGTGGGTCGGGCTTCACCCGCACGAGCACGTAGACGTCGCCGGCGCGCCCGCCGCCGCTGCCGGCATGGCCCTCGCCGGAGATGCGGATTCGCTGGCCGTCGTGGATACCCGGCGGCACGGTCACCTCGAGCGTGCGGTCCTCGACGCTGCGCCCGCTGCCGCGGCAGTTGGAGCACGGCTCTTCGACGACGCGGCCGCTGCCGTGGCAGCGCGGGCAGGGCTCGGTGCGGACGAAGTGCCCGAATACGCTGCGGCTCACCTGCTGCAGACGGCCGCTGCCACCGCACGAGGGGCAGACGAGCACGCTCGTCCCCGGCTCGGCCCCGTCGCCGCCGCAGCGCTCGCATGTCGTCTCGGCGCGGAACGGGACACGGCGCGTCGTCCCGCGCGCGGCCTCGACCAGCTCGACCTCGACCTGCGCGGCCACGTCGGCTCCACGCGTTCGTCCCGCGCGGCCGGACCCCGTTCCGGCGAAGAGGTCGTCGCCGAAGAACGCGGAGAAGATGTCCGAGAGCGTCCCGAAGTCGAAGTGGCCGGGCTGGAAGCCGCGTCCGCGGAGGCCGGCGTGGCCGTAGCGGTCGTAGACCTCGCGCGTCTCGCGCTTCGACAGCACCTCGTAGGCCTCGGCGACCGCGCGGAAACGCTCTTGCGCGTCCGGCGCCTGGGAGACGTCCGGGTGGAGCTCGCGCGCGAGCCGCCGAAACGCCTTCTTGATCTCAGCGTCGGACGCCGTGCGTGGAACGCCGAGAATGTCGTAGTAGTCGCGCTCGACAGTCGCCATCGGCCCTAGCGTAGATCAGTCAGTTGTCGGCGTAGACCCCCTCGAGGAAGGCCGAGAGCTCGGACGCGGCCGCGCGCACGGAGCGGATCGCCTTCTCGTAGTCCATCCGGACCGGACCGAGCAGGCCGACCGAGCCGAGCGGCCGGCTGCCCAGCCCGTAGCTCGCGCCGACCAGCGAGACGTCGTAGAGCGACGGGTGCCCGACGTCGCCCACGCGGACGAAGGGCCTCCGCGGCTCGAGCGCGTGGCCGACCAGCGCGAGTACGGCGGCCCGCTGCTCGAGCACCTCGAGAACGCGGTAGCACGCCGCGAGCTCGTCGGCGCGGGCCTCACCCAGCAGGCCCGCGGCGCCGCCCACGAAGACGCGCCCTTCGCGCTCCTCGCGCGCTCCGGCGAACGCCGGTCGCAGCGCGGCCAGCAGCTCGCGCTCGCGAGGCCCGAGACCGGGATCCTCGAAGCGGCTGCGGAGCGCGTGCGTGCCCGGCCGGAGGCCGGTCGCCTGCTCGTTGAGATACTCGTGCGCCCACTTCGCAAGGCCGGGATCGACCGGCTGATCGAAGGTGACGACGCGCTTGGTCACGCCACCCGTGGACGTGATGACGACCGCCATCACGACCTGAGGCTGGAGGAGCAGCACCTCGACGTGGCGGACGACGCTCGTCCCGAGCGGCGGTGCCGAGACGAGCGCGAGCAGCCGGTTGACCTGCGAGAGCGCCTCCGTGGTCGCCTCGAGGGCAGCCTCCACCTCGGCCTCGCCCCCACTCAGCTGGAGCGGAAACGCGGGGGGCCGGGGATCGAACTCCTCGAGCAGCCCCTCGGCGTAGAACCGGTAGCCCCGCTCGGTGGGCACGCGGCCGGCCGAGGTGTGGGGATGGGTGAGCAGGCCGAGCGCCTCCAGCTCGGCGAGCTCCGCACGGACAGTCGACGAGGACACCCGCAGACCCCCGCGCTCGGCGAGGCTGCGCGAGCTGACCGGGCGGCGGCTCGTCACGTACTCCTCGACGACGCGCCGCAGGATCTCGCGCTGACGCTCGCTCAGCTCAAGGGCCATTTGCAGGGTAATTGTACTCAGCGTAGCCGACCCCGAGGACCCGGCGCCCAGCCCGCGGACGGAAGCTCATGAGCGGAGCAGATCGACTGTGACGGCATTGCCGAGAAAGCGACCGCGCCGGCTCAGCGTCAGCGTTCCAACATGGCGCTCGACCAGGCCGAGCCGCTCGAGACGCGCCAGCGGCCCGCGATCGATCGTGTCGGCCACGGCGTCGAGCGACACCGGCTCGTCGAGCCGGAGTCCCAGGAGTAGCAGCTCTCTGGCCCGTACTGGGCCCGGGAGCGGCTCGATCTCGCGGGGCGGCGGGTCGCCGCTCTCGAGCGCCGCCACGTAGCGAGCGAGGCTCGGTCGGTTGCGCCAACGGCGATCGCCCACGGTCGAGACCGCTCCGATGCCGACGCCGAGATAGTCGCGGCCCCGCCAGTATGCGAGGTTGTGTCCGGCGCGCAGGTCCCGCCCGCCCGCCCGCTCGGGCACGACGCAGAAGTTGGCCGTCTCGTACCAGCGGTACCCCGCCCCGGTCAGCGTGTCGACGACGCGCGCGAAGTAGTCCTCCATCGCCTCCGCCTGAGCCGCGAGCTCGGCGCCGTGACGGTGCGCGAAACGGGTGCCCGGCTTCGCCTCCAGCTCGTAGCACGAGAGGTGCTCGGGCGCGAGCGCGAGCGCCTCGGCGAGGTCGGCGTCGACATCGGAGGGTCTCTGGCCTGGGATGCCGTAGATGAGGTCGAGCGAGATGTTGTCGAAACTGGCATCACGGAAAGCGTAGACGGCGCGCCGGACGTCGTCGGGGGCCGCGCGCCGCTCCAGCGTGGAGAGCAGCGCCGGCTGGAAGCTCTGCGCGCCGACGGAAACGCGCGTGACCCCGGCGTGGTGGAGCGCGTCGGCAAGCGCGTGCGTCACTGTCTCGGGGTTCGCCTCGACGGTCACCTCGCGAGCGGAGGGCAGCCGACGGAGCAGCCGCAGCAAGGCGGCCGGTTCCGTGAAGGTCGGCGTGCCGCCTCCGAGAAACAGGGTGTCCAACTCCTCGGCCAAGAGCGGCCGCTCGAGCTCCAGCTCCCGAAGCAGTGCGTCGACATAAGCCGTGTGCCCGTCCGTGCGACCGATGACGGTGACGAAGTCGCAGTAGCCGCAGCGATACCCGCAGAACGGCAGGTGCACGTACAGGTGCCGGATGCCGGGGGGCACGGCGGCGGGCCTCGCGCTCATCGGCGCCCCTCGCCGAGGTTGAGGACGGCGAGGAACGCCTCCTGCGGAACCTCGACCGCTCCCACCTGCTTCATCCGCCGCTTGCCGGCCTTCTGCTTCTCGAGCAGCTTCCGTTTGCGCGTGACGTCGCCGCCGTAGCACTTGGCGAGCACGTCCTTGCGCTTCGCCTTCACCGTCTCGCGGGCTATCACGCGCGAGCCGATCGCCGCCTGGATGGCGACGTCGAAGTACTGGCGCGGGATCTCCTCCCTCAGCCGCTCGACGAGCGCCTTTCCGCGCGAGTACGCAGAGTCGCGGTGGACGATCAGCGAGAGCGCGTCGACGGGCTCGCCGCCCACGAGCACGTCCACCCGCACGAGATCGCCCTCGCGGAAGCCGACGAGGTCGTAGTCGAAGCTCGCGTACCCGCGGGTGCGCGACTTCAGCTGGTCGTAGAAGTCCAGAACGATCTCGCCGAGCGGGAGCTCGTACACGAGCAGCACGCGCTCCTCGGAGAGGTACTCCATGTGGTGGAACCGGCCACGACGGTCGTTGCAGAGCTCCATCACGGTCCCGACGTACTCCTTCGGGACGATCACCGAGCCGCGGATGGACGGCTCCTCGACCTCCTCCCGCTCGGCCGGCATCTCGGCCGGGTTGTGGACCTCGACGACGTCGCCGAGGGGCGTCCGCACGCGGTAGGCGACGGTCGGCGCGGTCACGAGCAGGTCGAGGTCGAACTCGCGCTCGAGCCGCTCGCGCACGATCTCCATGTGCAGCAGGCCGAGGAAGCCGCAGCGGAAGCCGAAGCCAAGCGCCTGCGACGTCTCCGGCTCGTAGAAGAGGGCTGCGTCGTTGAGCTTGAGCCGCTCGAGGGCGTCGCGAAGCTCGGGGTAGTCGTCGGAGTCGGTCGGGAAGAGCCCCGCGAACACCATCGGCTTCACGTCCTTGTAGCCCGGAAGAGGCTGCGCGGCCGGCCGCCGCTCCGACGTGAGCGTGTCGCCGACGCGCAGGCGGGACACGTCCTTGAGCCCGGTCACGACGTAGCCCACCTCCCCCGTCTCGAGCGTTCCGGCCGGACGCATCGTGGGCGAGAAGAAGCCCACCTCCTCGGCCTCGAAGCGCGTGCCCTCGGCCATCGCGCGCAGCGGCTCGCGCGTGGAGAAGCGGCCGTCGACGACGCGCACGAACGCGACCACTCCGCGGTACTGGTCGTACGAGGAGTCGAAGACGAGCGCGCGGGCGGCCGCGTCGGCATCTCCTGCGGGCGGCCGGATGCGCTCGACGATCGCGTCCAGCACCTCGGCCACACCCTCGCCCGTCTTGGCGGAGATCCGTAACACGCGCTCGGGCGACTCGCCCACCAGCTCCCCGACCTCGGCGGCCGTCGCGTCCGGGTCGGCCTGCGGGAGGTCGATCTTGTTGACGACGGGGACGATCTCGAGGTCGTTCTCGATCGCCAGATACGCGTTGGCGAGCGTCTGCGCCTCGATCCCCTGCGCGGCGTCGACGACGAGCAGCGCGCCTTCGCAGGCCTGGAGCGAGCGCGAGACCTCGTACGTGAAGTCGACGTGCCCCGGCGTGTCGATCAGGTTCAGCTCGTGCCCGTTCCAGGCGACCCGGACCGCCTGCGCCTTGATCGTGATCCCGCGCTCGCGCTCGAGCTCCATCGAGTCGAGCAGCTGCTCGCGCATCTCCCGCCCGGTCACGGTCTCCGTCAGCTCGAGGATGCGGTCGGCGAGCGTCGACTTGCCGTGGTCGATGTGGGCGATGATCGAGAAGTTACGGATGCGTTCCTGGTCCATAAAGAATCAGCCGCCCCGACGGCGGCGTCGCAACGATAGCAGCGCGTCGAGCTCGCGAACCCCCAGCAAACGGCAGGAAATCAGGTATCCGCTGGAGCCGACGACGAAGGCCGATCCGAGCGAGAGCGCCTGCCCGGCGAGCGAGCGTCCCGCCGCCTCGTCGAGCACGCGCCACACCGGGTAGGCGAGGGCGGCGAGGACCGCGGCGCTGACCACGATGCGGGCGACCGCGGCCAGGGTCTCCTCGAGGCCGAGCCGGCCGAGACGGCGGCGGAGGAGCGCGAGGAGCATGGCCGTGCCGGCGATGTTGACCGCGGAGGTCGCGAGCGGAAGCCCCCAGATCCCGAGCGGGTAGAAGGCGAGGTCGAGAATGGCGTTGAGACCGAGGTTCGCGAGCGCGACACCGGTCGGCAGCCACGGACGCTGGAGGCTGAAGAAGGCGCGGTTCAGCATCAGCATCGTTCCGTTGAAGGTGAGCCCGAGAGCGAACGCCGCGAGCGCGCCCGCCACGGGCGGGGTCTGGCCGGGCTCAAACTCGCCTCGCTGGTAGACGATCCGGACGACCGGCTCCGCCAGCACGGCAAGGAACGCGCTCGCTGGCACGAGGAGGAAGGCGATCTGGCGGAGGCCGAGGCCGACCGTCGCGCGGAACCCGTCGTCGTCGTCACGCGCCGCCAGCCGCGAAAGGGCCGGGAAGAGCACAGTCGTGACGGCGACGGCGAACAGGCCGTGCGGGAGCATGTAGAGGCGGAATGCCTTGTCGATCGCGTTCGGCGCGAGCTCGCCGTTGATCAGGCGCGAGGCGAACAGCGTGTCGACGACGGCGTTGAAGTTGATCAGGCCGAGCCCGAGCGTCACCGGCAGCATCAGCACGAACACTCGCCGGACGGCCGGATCACGCCAGTCGAGCGCGAGGCGCAGGCGCCCGTCGAGCCCACGCAGCCACGGCAGCGGCAACAGCACCTGGATCAGCGTCCCGGCGACGATCGAGCCCGCGTAGACGTACAGCTTCGCGTCGATCGAGTCCGCCCGCGGGACCCCGATCACGACGCCGGCGATGATCGCGAGGTTCCAGAAGACGGGCGTGAGCGCCGGGACCGCGAACTGCTCGTACGAGTTGAGGATCCCGACCACGATTCCCGAGACCCCGAGCAGCACCACGATCGGAAACAGCACCCGCGCGAGCCCTACGGCGAGCTCCTGGTCGCCGCCCGGATTGCCGAACGGGGCGATCACGAGCGGCGCGAGCACGATCAAGAGCGCCGTCACTGCACCGAGCCCGAGCAGCATCAGCCACACGAGCGTGGAGGCGACGCGCCACGCGCGCGCCCGCTCCCCCTTCTCCAGCAGCTCCCCGAAGACGGGGATGAAGGCGGCGGACAGCGCGAGGTCGGCGACCAGCGCGCGGATCAGGTTCGGCACCTGGAACGCGACCGTGAAGGCGTTGATCTTGCCGGCCGCGCCGAAGTAGTAGGCGACGACGATCTCGCGCGCGAGGCCGAGCACTCGCGAGAGCGCCGTCGCGAGCGACACGATCGCCGTCGACCACGCGAGTCGGCGACCGGGAGACGTCTCCGGGACGAGCTCGCTCGTGCTCCCGGTCTCGTCGCCTCCCGCCACGACGGGGAGCATAGGAAGCCCGGCTGCGGGCCTCTGCTACCATCGCCGCGCCCGCCGCCGGCGGGCGTTCTCGCACGATGCCGAACATCAAGCAGCAGAAGAAGCGTGTCCGCAGCGCGGAGCGTGAGCGCCTGGAGAACCTGCGCTACCGCTCGACGATCAAGACGCTGTTCCGCCGGCTGGAGCGCGCGCTCGACGAGGGCGATGCGACGACGGTGGAGGGCGAGCACCGCACGCTCGTCCGCTGGATCGACAAGGCCGCGGCGCGCGGCGCGATCCACCGCAACACGGCCGCCCGCCGCAAGGCCACGGCCGCGCGGCTGCTGAACCGCGCGTCTTAGAAGCGGTCTCGAAGTCACCCCATTTGGCTCGACCCGTCGGTTCAGACGGACGCGCCGGCAGAGCCGGCACGTCCTGATGGTCGGCGCCGCCCAGTCGGCGCCTTAGGTAACGCCAGTCTCGGCGCCGGTCGACTCCGCCGTGACGTCGACGAGCACGCGGTCGAGCTCGAGATCGCCCGAGAGCCGGCTGCCGCCCTTGAGCGCGAAGTCGAGCTCCGCGAGGCGCACGACGGCATCCCGAAGCTCGTCCTCGGAGAAGCGCGACGCGTGGGCGAACGCCTTCTCGACCGCGAACGGATGCTGCTTCAGCCGTCCGGCGGCTTCACGGGGGGAGAGCCCTTCGGCGGCGAGACGCCGGCAGGCGGACACGCGCGCGACATGATTCGCGAGCAGGCCGGCGACACGCAGAACCTCGTCGCGGCGCGGACGGTGCGACCGCTCCAGGAGCTCCTCCGAAGCCGCGACGGCGGCGGCGACGTCGCGGCGCCCCCACGCGTCGGTGAGCGCGAACACCGAGGTATCGGCCCTCCCCGCAACGAGCTGCTGCACGGCTTCGGGGCCGATCGCCTCGCCCGCCGCCCACGTCGCGAGCTTCTCGACCTCGAGCGACAGCTCGTCGATGTCGTCTCCGACGAGCTCGACCAGGGTGCGGCATGCCTCGCGATCCGCCTGCGCGCCGAGGCGCTCGAACTGCTCGGCGACCCAGCGCGGCAGCGCCCGCTTGGCGACGTCGTAGGCGAGCACCTGCCCGTGCTTGCGCACGAGCCGGCCGAGCGGGGAGTCGGCCTTCACCTCCCCGGTGAGCGCGAGAACGGTGTCGGGAGAGGGGTCGCCGAGATACGCCTCGAGGGCCTGGTTATCTGCTGCCTTCCAGCGCTCGACCTCGCTGACGACGACGAGCCGCGAACCGCCGCCGAAGAGCCCGAGCGCGTTGCACGACGCGGCCACGTCGGGACCGCTCGCCTCCCGCGCGGAGAGCCGCTCGAGCGAGGCGTCGGGGAAGCGGGCGCGGAGACGGCCGAGCGCGCGCGCAACCTTCGGGCGGTCCCCCCCGACGACGAGGTAGACAGGATCGAGGTCCGCGGTCACGCTCGTCGATGTTAAGGCGCCGACTGGGCGGTTGACGCTCGTCACCGTTCCGTCCGTACCGAGATCGCGTGGCCGTCCGACTCGACGACGACCCGGCCGTCGCGGTCGGTGCGGTACACGTCCAGCCCCGGCGCAGCATCGAGCGCGGCGAGCGTGGAGGGTGCCGGGTGACCGTACGGGTTCAGACGCCCGACCGAGATGACGGCGATCCGCGGATGGATGATCGTCAGCAGCTCCGGCAGACGGGGATCGGCGGAGCCGTGGTGTCCCACCTTGAGGATCTCGACCGCGGGCGGGTGGAGCGGGGCGGTCACGTCGGCTTCGGCGTCCGCCGTCAGTAGCGTGTCGACCTCGCCGTAGGAGACGAGTAGCACGACCGCGTGCTGGTTCGGATCCTCGTAGGGCAGCCCGGGATCAGACGGCCACAGCACGCGCACCCGGAGCCGGCCGACGGCGTACGCGTGGCCGGCGCGCGCCGTCTCGACGGGGACGCGATGCCGATGAGCTGCCGCGAGCGCCCCCTGCTCGTCTGGGCTCGGGAACGGAATCCGCGGGTCGAGCACGCGGTCGACCGCGACGTGCTCGAGCACCTCGGCCGCGCCGCCGACGTGGTCGCGCTGCGGATGCGTCAGCACGAGCAGCGCCAGGCGCTTCACGCCGAGACGGCGCAGCTGCTGCGCCACCTCGGCCTCCGGCGGTCCCTCGTCGACGAGCAGCGCGGCGGACGCGGTCTGCACGAGCACGGAGTCGCCCTGACCGACGTCGAGGAAGCTGATTCGCAGGCCCGCGGGCGGTGGAAGCGCCGGATGCGGATAGGCGCGCCAACCGATTGCGACGACCGCCGCGAGCGCAGCAGCCGTGATCGCGAGCCGCCGCGGCGGCCCGGAGAGCCGTCGGACGGCGAAGGCAGCCGCGACGGCGACGGCGGCCACGGCAAGCGCAGCTCCGGAGGCAAGGCGCGCGTGCGGGAGTGCAGCGGCGGCGCGGGCCGAGGCGGCCAGATACGCGGCGAGCCAGCCATTCGCCTGCGCGAGCATGGCGGCGGCATCGGGGGCCAGCGGCGCGACGAGCGCCGTGACGAGGCCGAGGCCGAGCAGCGGTGCGACGACCGGTGCCGCGAGCGCGTTCGCGAGGATCGAGTAGACGGGGACGGCGCCGAACTGGAGCCACAGGATCGGCGCGGTCGCGATCCCGCAGGCAGCCGAGACGGCGACGACTTCGGCGAGGGCTTTCGGGAGGGGATACCCCTCGAGGGCACGCTCGAGGCGCGGGACGGCGACGAAGATTGCGGCCACCGCGCTGAAGGAGAGCTGGAACCCCGGATCGAGCAGCGAATACGGGTTCCACGCGAGGAGGACGATCGCCCCGAGCAGCAAGAAGTGCCAACGATCACGCGGCCGCGCCGTCAGCCACGCGAGCGACGCCAAAGCTCCCGCCACCGCGGCTCGAACGACGGACGGCTGCCATCCGACGGCCAGCACGTAGGCGGCGATCGTCGCCAGGGCGCCGAGCTCACCGATCCAGCGAGGGATGCCGAGCAGCCACGCGACCGCGAGCACGCCGCCCACGAGGAAGGCGACGTTCTGGCCCGAGACTGCAAGCAGGTGGTAGAGGCCCGAGGCGCGGAACGCATCGCGGAGGTCATCCGAGAGCGCTTCGTCCTCGCCGAGCACGATCCCAGCGATGACGCCGCGACGGGTGGCGTCGAGGCCGGGCGCTAGGTTGCGCAGGAGTCCCTCGTGAAGCCGATCGGCGAGCCCGCCGAACCCGTGGCGGCGGCCGACGACCCGCCAGTGGGACGTGACGGCGCGCAGGACGACCTGGACGCCTCTCAGACGGAGCCAGCGCCGCTCGTCGAAGCCGCTCGACGCCGGCCGTGGGCGCTCCACACGCGCGATCAGCCTCACGATGGCGCCCTGGGGAGGGCCGCGGCCGGGCGGCAGTGAGAGCAGCACGGTCTCTCTGAGGCGCAGCCGTCCGAAGCGGCGGACCTCCGCCGGGACACGGACTGCGAACCGGCTCCGTCGGCTCGGCCCCGTGACGATCGCGACGGTCGGAGCGATTCGTCCCGTCTGCGGTTCCAGCACACTCTGGTCGAGCGTCGCCAGCCTGGCGCCTCCCCACGCGAGCCCGGCAACGAGCACGGAAGCGCTGAGGAGCGCGAGCCTCACCCGCGAGGCGGCAGTGAGCGCTCCGAGCGCGAGCACCGCCGCGAGCGCGACCGCCGCCGAGCCGGACGGACGCAGGGCATTCGAGGCGGCGAGACCGACGCAGAGCGCCGCGGCGAGCAGGTGCGGTACCGCGACCAGACGCAGGCGCGGCGAGAGGGCTCCTCGGACATCGGCCACGAGCGGGCGGTCGCTGGCCGCGACGCTCGCCGCGCGAAAGGCGCGCTGATCGGTCGTCACGGGGCGACGAGCTCGCGGAGCTGCTCGAGGCGCTTCGAGCCGATCCCCGGGATCGCGTCGAGGTCGTCGACCGAGCTGAAGGCACCGTTTTTCTGGCGGTAGTCGACGATCTTCTGCGCGGTGACGGGACCGACGCCGGGCAAGCCGTCGAGCTGCTCCACGGTGGCGGTGTTCAGGTGGACGGGGCCCGCGGGCGTCTCGGAAGCGCCTCCAGTGACCAGGGAACCGGAGGCGGCGGCAACACGACGCGGGACCACGATCTGCGTGCCGTCCGCGACCGGCGCGGCGAGGTTGACGAGCTCGAGCTCGGCCTTCCGCGTTGCGCCCCCGGCCCTTGCCACGGCGTCCGCGACGCGGCTACCGTCGCGCAGGCGGTAGAGGCCGGGATGCCGCACGGCGCCGACGACGTGGACGACGAGCCGCGGCGTGCGCGGGGCCGCGACCGGAACCGCACGCGCGGCCGCGGGTGCGGCGGGCGCGGAGCCGTGCGGGAACAGCCGCCCCGCCAGGAGGAGCCCGGTCGCGACGACGGCGACCACGGCGAGCACTTGCGCGCGCGAGAGGTCGAGGTGCTCGAGCATCGTTTTCTAGTTTGACAACGGATGCGTCGCGAAGGGGTGGTGCAGGCGTGACGAAAGTGCGTCAGCGCCGCGGCGCGTCGCCGCGCCGGCGGCTCAGTACACCCAGAGCCGGTGGTACAGCCCGTACGAGCCGTGCGCCCACGACCCGTAGCGGTTGTGCCACTCCCAGTGGGCGGCGCCGATCGCGTCGGGAAAGCCGGCGTTCGCAGTCGCCAGCTTGATGCAGCCGTTCGAGTAGTAGTCGGTCCAGCCGTCCCAGCAGTACGGATCGTCGTAGCCGGTGGGGCAGTATTGGCCGTTCCAGGCTGTCTCCTCACTGTGGATGAAGAGCTCGGTCCGCAGCGTTCCGTCGCCGCAGCGCTTGTCCTGGAGGTAGAACACGCGCCCCTTGATCAGGCCGTCGTAGTTGTCCCACTGGCCCCAGGTGTCGTACCAGCCGAGCGGAAGCCAGCCGCGTCCGACCTGATTGCACGCGGTGCTCGATCCGGTTCCGGCCCGCCAGCTGTCGGCGGTGTAGACCCAGTCGTTGTCGAGCGCGTACTTCCAGTAGAGCCGCGAGTTCGTGTTCGAGCTGCGGTCGAGCTCGAACCATCCGATCGACGCCGCTGCCCAGTCGGGGAGCAGGAGCGCGAGCGCCGCCGCGAGCACGCCGAGAACGCCCAGCACGCGCGTCATCGGGCGCTTCCGAGCGGCCGGCTGGGGTTGTAGACGAAGCGGAGCCATTCACGGGGCTCGGCCGACGCGAGACGCGAGCACGTCGCTCGGACTCGATCGCAGTCGAGCAGGACGGTGGGAGCGGCGGCAGCGCCCGCGTCGGAGCCGGTCTCCGCGCGGGCAACGATCTCGTCGCCGGACGTGAACTGCGGCTCGACGGCGCCATGGGGGAAGGCGTCGTGATCGAGCTCGAGGAGCCGCACGAGCGAAACGGAGTCGCCGTCGACCCGGAAGACGGCAACGCCTGCATCGCTTTCGGCAGCGACGAGGTCGGCCTTCCAGGAGCCGGCGTACCCGATCCAGGTCAACGGTCGCGTGCGCTCGTCGCCGATCGGAAGCTTCGCTCGCTCGTCTCCGTCGCGAACATCGAGGATCCGGAGGACGCCGGGGACAGCAGAGACGGCGGCGACGGCCGCCTCGCGTCCGCCTGGGCTGAGGGCGACGAGTGACGTGTCGTGGCCGAGCACCCGTGGGCGCCCTGGCCCGTCGAATGCGAGGAGGTCGAGCTGCTCGCCCTCCCGGATCCTGTAGGCGAGGAGCGTCCCGCCCGCCCAAGCGGCCGCCACGTACCGGTCGGCGACGTCGCTCCAGCGAACGTCGCGCCCGCGCGGCCCGTCGCGGACGACCAGGTCGCCCACGTAGCGCTCCCAAGCGCGGTACTCCGGACGAACGCCGCGCACGTACGCCAGCGCGCCGTCGCTCCGCCACGCCGCCGAGAACGCCCCCTCGGCGAGCACCGCGTCGGCGCCCGTCGAGAGGTCGTGCAGCCGAAGCGAGGGACGCGCGAGCGGATCGCCCGGTGCGATTCCCTGCTCGCTCCACGACCGCTGCGGATCGTCCTCGCGGAGCTGGCGCCACGCGCTGTAGACGATCTGCCGCCCGTCCGGCGAGGGGACGGCGACAGGAGAGAGCCAGCCTGCGAGGGGAGCGATCGCCTGCGCGGCGAGCTTCGCGCTCGCCCGGCCGCCGACCCTGCCGGCAGCCACGGTCAACCCGGGCGCGACGCCCTTCGCGGGGATGAGCGCGACGCTCGCGCGGATCGCGTCGATATCCGGCGCGCCGGCACGCGCGCCGCCCTCGGGACCCTGGCCGCGTCCGCCGCCGTGGACGACGAACGCGAGGACAACGGCGAGCGCCAGGCCGGGAACAAGCCGCCGGGCGGCGCGTCCCATCACCGTCTCCCTTCGATCGCCGGCGTCGAGAACCGGCCGCGGTGAAGCGTAGGCCGCAGAGCCAGCCGGCGGCAAGATGGCCGTTTCGGACAGGGCGGCGTCGGGGTGCGGGCTGGGTACTCCGTCTTCATGTTGCCTAGTATGGCAACTCAGACGTAACGCGGTTGCGCCGGAAACGTGCCGAAAACGTGCCCCCCGCGGGTTAGCCGACTACGAGGTTGACGAGCCGCCGGGGCACGACGACCGTCTGCCGAATCGCCTTGCCGTCCAGGTACGCGCGCACCTTCGGCGAGGCCTTCGCCGTCTCGACGAGCTCGTCCTCGCTCAGGTCTGTGCGGACCTCGAGCCGGTCGCGCACCTTCCCGTTCACCTGCACGACCAGCTCAAACGTCTCGCGCTCGAGCAGCGCCTCGTCGGCGACGGGCCAGGGATGCTCCCACAGGCGCTCGTGCCCGAGCCGCTCCCACAGCTCGCAGGCGACGTGCGAGGCGTACGGCTGGATCAGCGAGACCGCCGTCTCCGCCGCGAAGCGCGCGGCCGGGTCGTCCGGGTCTCGCGAGATCTCGTTCACCAGCTCCATCACGGCCGCGATCGGCGTGTTCAGCGCGAAGCGGCGACCGACGTCGTCCGTGACCTTCGCGATCGTCGCGTGCGCCTTCCGTGCCAGCGGGCCGTCCAGAGGCTCGGCGGCGGGCGGCTTCTCCGCCTGCTCCATCACGACCCGCCAGAGGCGGTGCAGGAAGCGCACGATGCCCTCGAAGCCGGTGTCCTGCCACTCCGCGTCCTGCTCGACCGGGCCCATGAACAGCAGGTACAGGCGCACAGCGTCGGCGCCGTAGCGAGCTACGTACTCGTCGGGGGAAATGGTGTTTCCCCTCGACTTGGACATCTTCGCGCCCTCGTAGTGGAGCATCCCCTGCGTGAAGAGCCGCGCGAACGGCTCGCGGAAGCCGACGAGCCCGAGCTCGTTGAGCACCTTCGTGAAGAAGCGCGCGTAGAGGAGGTGCAGGATCGCGTGCTCGACGCCGCCGATGTACTGGTTGACCGGCAGCCAGTAGTCGGCGACCGCACGATCCCACGGGGCGGCGTCGTTGTGCGGGTCGCAGTAGCGGATGAAGTACCAGGAGGAGTCGACAAACGTGTCCATCGTGTCCGTCTCGCGACGGGCGTCCCCGCCGCACGACGGGCAGCTCGTGCGCACCCACTCCTCGGCGGCAGCGAGCGGCGAACGTCCCTTCGGCAGGAACTCCTCGACGTCCGGCAGTAGCACGGGAAGGTCGTCGTCGGGCACGGGGACGATTCCGCAGCGGTCGCAGTAGACGACGGGAATCGGGCAGCCCCAGTAGCGCTGGCGCGAGATCAGCCAGTCGCGGAGCCGGTAGCCGATGGCAGCGCGGCCCTTCCCCTCGCGTTCCAGCCACTCGATGATCGCCCGTTTGCCCTCCGGCGCCGGCAGGCCGCTGAACTCGCCCGAGTCGACGAGGCGCTCGTCGCCCGTGTGCGCCACGAACGCACCCTCTGCCTCGGTCTCGCCGTCCGCAGGGGCGACGACCTGACGGATCGGCAGCCCGTACTTCTGCGCGAACTCGTAATCGCGCTCGTCGTGCGCCGGAACGGCCATGATCGCGCCGGTCCCATACTCCATCAGCACGTAGTCGGCGACCCAGATCGGGATCTCCTCGCCCGTGGCCGGGTTGACGACGTGACGGCCGGTGAAGACGCCGTCCTTCTCCTTCTCCTCGCGCTCGACAGCCGAGTGTGCGCCGGCGTGGCGCACGTACTCGAGCACGGCCGCCTCGTGCTCGCTTCCGGCGACGAGTGTTGGCACGAGCGGGTGCTCGGGCGCGAGCACGAAGAACGTCGCGCCGAACAGCGTGTCCGGCCGGGTCGTGAAGACGCGGATCTCCTCGTCGAGGCCGACGACCGGGAAGGCGATCTCGGCGCCTTCCGAGCGCCCGATCCAGTTCCGCTGCATCGTCAGCACGCGCTCGGGCCAGTTCTCGAGCAGCGCCATTTCCTCGAGCAGGCGGTCGGCGTAGTCGGTGATGCGGAAGAGCCACTGTTCGAGGTTGCGCAGCTCCACCTCGGACCCGCAGCGCTCACAGCGGCCGTCGATGACCTGCTCGTTCGCCAGCACGGTCTGGTCGAAGGGGCACCACTTGACGGGCGCCTCGCGCCGGTAGGCGAGGCCGCGCTCCAGGAAGCGCAGGAACAGCCATTGCGTCCAGCGGTAGTACTCGGGCGCGTGCGTCGCCAGGACGCGGTCCCAGTCGATCGCCCACCCGAGGCGCCCCATCTGGCGCCGAATCGCGGCGATGTTGCGCTCGGTGATCTCGCGCGGGTGGCCGCCCTCGGTGATAGCGGCGTTCTCGGCGTTGAGGCCGAAGGAGTCGAATCCCATCGGGCGCAGAACGGCGTAACCGTGACGGCGCCGGAAGTGCGCGACGACCTCGCCCAGCATGTAGTTGCGGACGTGGCCCATGTGCAGCTCGCCCGAGGGGTACGGGAGCATCTCGAGGACGTACGTCTTCCTGCCGAGGTCGACGCCGTCGCCCGGGTTCGGGACGGTGAACACGCGCTCGTCGGCCCAGATCCGCTGCCACTTCGCCTCGATGTGCTGTGGGTCGTACCGGTCCATCGCCTTCCTCCGGGTACAAAAAAGCCTCTCGTCGGAGAGGCCAAAGGGAGCCGCCGCGGCATCGCCGCGTTCTCTCCCTGGACTACTCGAGAAGCTGCTTCACGTCACGGATCCTAGCAAGTGCTAGCGTCGCCGTCATTGCGCCGAGCCTCGTCGGGAGCGGCCGCGAGGACGCGCACCCGCAACTCGGTCGCGCTCACCTTCGACGACGGGCCGTCCGCGACGACGCCGGTCGTGCTCGACGTGCTCGAGCGGCAGGGCGCGGCGGCGACCTTCTTCGTGCTGGGCGGTCAAGTGGAGTCGCACGCCGATGCGCTCATGCGGACGCGCGACGCCGGGCACGAGCTCGGCACGGCGCGATCGGATCTCCGGTGCCGGGCCGCCCATCGAACGCGCGTAAGCCGACATCTCGTCCCGCTTGCGAATGTGCGCGACCCCCGAGTTGACGAACATCGCCGCGAACAGCAGACGGCCGATGAGCTCCACGAGATCCATCCGAACCGGCTAGCGAGCAGCGGCGAGCAGTCCCGGTCGCACGAGGCGCGGCGGCGCCTTCAGGCCCGCGTCGCTCACGTGAGGGTTGCGCGGCTCGGCGAGCGGCGGCGCGCCGAAGGAGCGGCGGACGCGCTCGTCCTCGGGCGTTCCGTAGAGCGTCGTCCGCTGGCGCGGCGTCCGCCCGATCGCCCGGATCGCCGCTTCCATCGCCTCCGGCGGCATCTCCTGCCCGTGCGCAGCTCCTGCGGCGCGCGAGATCGACTCGTTCATCAGCGTTCCACCGAGGTCGTTGGCCCCAGCGCGCAGGACGGCCTGAGCACCGGCGACGCCGAGCTTCACCCACGAGGCCTGGACGTTGGTGATCCAGGGATGCAGCGCGAGGCGTGCGACGGCGTGCATCAACAGCGCCTCCCTGAACGTCGGCCCCGGGCGCGCGTGGCCTTTCAGGTACACGGGCGCCTCCATGTGCACGAACGGAAGCGGGACGAACTCGGTGAAGCCGCCCGAGCGACGCTGCTGATCGCGCAGGCGCAGAAGGTGGCGCGCCCAG
This sequence comes from Actinomycetota bacterium, assembly GCA_046725345.1. Lineage (GTDB taxonomy): Bacteria > Actinomycetota > Thermoleophilia > Gaiellales > Gaiellaceae > JBKOYJ01. The sequence continues at coordinate 45,265 of JBKOYJ010000029.1, forward strand.
TGCTGCGGGGCGTCGACGTGGCCGAACATGATCGTCGTCGTCGAGCGCAGCCCCTCCTGGTGAGCGGTGTCGTGCACCTCGAGCCACTGCGCGGTCGTGACCTTGTCGGGGCAGAGAACGCGGCGCACCTCGTCGTCCAGGACCTCGGCCGCCGTGCCGGGCAGCGACGCAAGGCCGACCGTGTGGAGGCGGCGAAGGTACTCGGCGAGCGGCACGTCGAGCGTCGCCGCTCCCTGCCATACCTCGAGCGCCGAGAACGCGTGAACGTGGAGGTCTGGCAGCTCCCGCTTGATCGCCGCGCAGATCTCGAGGTACGTCTCCCCTGTGAAGGCCGGGTGGATGCCGCCCTGGAGGCACACCTCCACGGCGCCTCGGTCCCAGGCCTCGTGGCAGCGCCGGACGATTTCCTCGCCGGGGACGACGTACGGCGCCCCACGCAGGTTCTCGGCGAGCCTCCCCTTCGAGAAGGCACAGAACCCGCAGCGGAAGTAACAGACGTTCGTGTAGTTGATATTGCGCGTGACGACGTAGGTCACCGTGTCTCCGCAGACCTCCCGCCGCAGGCGGTCCGCGGCGTCGACGACTACGCGGAAGTCGTCTCCGCGCGCCCGGAAGAGCGCCACGACGTCGTCCTCCTCGAGGTCCGCCTCTTCTGCGAGCCTCGCGAGCGACTCGGCCACCCGGCGTGACGCTTTCGGCGCCGCTCGGGCACCCACCCGTGAGCCGTTCGGCGTTACGCTCGCCGTGGGGAGGAGGTCAGGGCTACCTAGCGGCCCGTCCGAGTTGGCCCAGGCTGGTACGGGCACGTCCGCGCCGGCCGCCCATCGCTCTCGTCTCGCATAGCCTTCGGCATCGGCGGCTTGCAGCACGCGTGGCATCACTGCGGGGTCGAGCCACTCTGAGGAGAGGTATTCCGGATACACGGGCAGTCGCGGGACGAGCGTGTATCCGGCCTCGCGCGTCGCCCGCTCCAGCCGCTCGAGGTCCGGCCACGGCGCCTCGGGGTTGACGTGGTCGACGGTGACTGGCGAGACGCCGCCCCAGTCGTTGATCCCGGCGTCGAGCAGCCGCGGAAAGTCGTCGTGGGCGAGGTTGGGCGGCGCCTGGATGTTCCACTGCGGGCCGAGGAGGATCCGGGCAGCGGCGATCGTCCACAGGTGGTCGTCGAGCGTCGGCTCGGGATGGGACGCCATGCGCGTCCCCGGCTTCGCACGGAAGTTCTGGACGATCACCTCCTGCACGTGGCCGTGCCGCTCGCCCGCCTCGCGGATCGCCAGCAGCGCCTCGAGCCGCTCGGCGCGCGTCTCGCCGATGCCGATCAGGATCCCGGTGGTGAACGGAACCCGCGCCTCGCCGGCAGCGGCGATCGTCGCCAACCGCCGCGCGGGGAGCTTGTCCGGCGAGGCCCAGTGAGGCCCGCCCCGATCACCCAGCCGCTCGGCGAGTGTCTCCACCATGATCCCCATCGATGCGCTCACGCGGCGCAACGCCGCGACCTCGTCAGGGCCGAGAACACCAGGGTTCAGGTGCGGAAGGAGGCCGGTCTCGCGGAGAACCGCCTCGGCCGCGAGCGCCAGGTACTCGAGCGTCGTCGCGCATCCGAGCGCCCGTAGCTCCTCCCGCGCGACGCGGTACCGAAGCTCGGGCTTGTCTCCGAGGGTGAACAGCGCCTCGTGGCAGCCGGCGTCGGCGCCGGCACGCGCGACCGCGACGACCTGGTCGAGGGGCAGGTACGCCCGCTCCCCGCGCCGCGGGGGGCGGGCGAACGTGCAGTAGCCGCAAACGTCGCGGCAAAGCGTCGTCAGCGGCACGAAGACCTTCGGCGAGTACGTAACGACACGGCCTTTGCCCGCCGCCCGGACGCGTCGCGCCTCCGCGCACAGCTCCGCGAGAGACGCGTCCAGGAGCTCGCGGAGCGCGGGCTCCGTCACTTCGTCTCGTCCGCGTGCCACGGGCGCGGAGCTTACGCCCCGGCTGGACCCTAGGCCCGGTTCCGCGTCCAGAGGAGGAACAGCAGCGGCACGAGCGCGATCACCGCGGCGTAGGGGGCGAGCGCGCGCGGGCGACTCCCCTCGTCGGCCTTCGTCGCCGGCCCGTTGCCCACAGCATGCCGCAGCGCGGCTTCCGCAGCGCCGAGCTGGTCCTCGTCGAACACTTTCGCGCCGACCGCGCGCGCGAACTGCCCGAGCGCCGCGCCGCTTCCCGCGTCGGAATGGTAAGCCTCCTCGGGGCGGCCGTTCGGCAGGAACACGCGCTCGCCGGGGGCCCACACGCGTACGAACTGGACCGCGATCGGCTGTGCGGGCTCGAGCTCGGACTGGAGGCCGAGCGGACTCGTGGGATTCGCTTCGCCGTCGGTGAGGACCACGAGTGCGCGCCGTCGGACGTCGCGGGAGAAGAAATTCGCGCGTGTAACGGAACCGAGCGGTGCGTACGTCGTCGCCGTTTGCTGCGGAACGGCGGGAGGCGGACGGTCGACGCCGATGCTGCGACGGAGTGTGTCGTCGAAGACGCGTGCGTCGACCGTCGGGAAGAGGTGCGGCAGCAGCCGGTCCGTGAGCGACGCCAGCCCGACCCGGACCTCGGGAACCTGCGCGCGCAGACGAAGGGCGGCGTCGCGCGCCCGCTCGAAGCGCGTGGTCTGCGCTGGACCCGGCGCCGCAAGCATCGAGCGCGACGTGTCGATCACGAACAGAGCCTCGACGTCGGTGCGCTCGAGCGCGGGGGCAGAGCCGGCGACGACGGGCTGGGCGGCGGCGAGGCCGAGCAGGGCTGCGAGCAGGCAGATCGCCGCCGCAGCGGGGACGTGCGACGACGCCCCTGGCCCGGGAAGGTGCAGGAGCGCGCGTACCCGCTGAGCCCGTCGACTGACGAGCGCGAGCGCGGCGAGGGGGAGCACCGCCACGAGGGCGACGAGCCCTGCGAGGGGAGTGAGGAACGTGAGGTTCATCAGTAGCCTGTTCCCGGAGGCTGGAGGCCTGCGTTGTCGCCGCCGAGCTGCCCGCCGCCGCGCGAATTGCGCCGGCCCGATCCCTGGTCGCGCTCCGACACGAGCCGGGAGAGAAGAAGCTCGAGGTTGTGCTTCGCGTCGGCATTGTCCGGATCGGCCATCACCGCTCGCTGGTACGCGGCGATGCTCGAGCGGAGGAAGTCGTTGCTTCGCGCGCTGGTGGCGCGCGCCGCGTCGAAGTACACGATCCCCAGAAGGTTCGATGCGGAGGACCGGCGTGCGCCGTCCCCCGAGCGCTCCGCATCCGCCAGCGCCGCCTCCGATCGAGCAACCAGGCGTACCCAGTCGGTGCTCTGCCGAGCCCATGCAGCCTGCTCTCGCTCGTAGAGCTGGAGGGCGCGGCGGTAGGCGAGATCGTCGTCGACGCCGAGCACGTTTCGCGCGATCCTCGCCGGAAGGCCGGTCGGCGTCTGCCACGCATCGCGCCCGGCCGGGCTCGCGGCGAACGCGGTATCGCCGGCCTCGAGGCGTTGCGGCCACTGCCGAGCGTCCTCCGCGACGAATGCGATCGCGGCGGCGAGGGCCACCGCTGCGATCGCGCCCGCGATCCGGAGTCCGCGCGGGAGCGTCATGCCTCGCTCTCCACGCGCCGGAGCGCGATACGCCCGCACCAGAGCTCGTTCACGGCGAGCAGGCCGAGCAGGCCGATCGAGAGCGCGATCAGCCCTGCGGGGGAACGGCTCCCCGTCGATTCCGGGGACTGGGCCCGCGGCCGAGGCGGCGGCGCCTCCTCGAGCGTGCCGTCACGACCGAGCAGGTTCCGGAACAACGTCTTGTTCCGCTCCTCGGCGGCGATCGGCACGACGCGGACGGGAATGCCGGCTCGAACGTACCCGATCACGACCTTGCTGAGACCCGCGACGTCCGAGTCGTCGGTGTCGAGGTCGCTGACGAGCGTGACCGATCCGTCTCGCACGCGGTCGCGCTCGAGCATCTCCCGGGCGACCTGGAGTCCATTCGAGATCCGCGTCCCGCCGACGAACGCCTCCGTCCACGGGTTTGCGGCGAACGTCCCTCGGCTGAAGCGAACCGTGCCGAAGGCTCGGCCGGGGCCGGCGACAGGAAAGAAGTAGCGCTCGAACGCGCGCAGCTCATCGGGGCGTGCAGTCGTCGGCAGAGCCTCGTATGCGACGTCCGAGAAGAGGACGAGCCCGTTGTTCCCGCCGCGGGCAACCGTGTTCTCGAGCACCTCGCCAATCTGCTCGTACGCTTCGGTCTGCCGGTCGGTGGCCGCGCCGATGCTCGCGGAGATGTCGACCACGACCACGCCCGTAGATCTGCCGGCCACAGGCGCAGCCGTCGGCGCAGGGAGTGCGCGTGCGGCCATCACTACGGCAGCACCGCCTGCGAGCAACGCCGCAGCAAGCACGAAGCGCACGCGGCGCATCCGCCGCAGCGGCTCGGCGAGGGCGCCGGCGTCCGCGAGCGGGATCCGCGCGCCCGGAACCGTGAAGCCTCTGTGCGGCAGTACGCTCACGCCCGACTCGCAATCGTCCGTGCCACGGTCCCCGTGAAGTCGCGCGCCTCGTCGCCCGGCGCCGTGCGCGACCACGCGAGCCGACGCGCGGCGCCGGCGAGTCCCTCGTCACCACGCCTGCGCAGCTCGCGCGCTAGCCGGTCGAGCGCCTTCCGCTGCTCGGCAAGATCGCCGGAGGCGAGCGCCCGCTCGAGCAACGCGAGCGCCCGCTCGACCGGAGGCAGCCCGGCCAGCGGATCCTGGCGGATCCCGGTGAGCCGAAGCAGTCGTCCGAGCTCCGGAGCGAGGAGCACGCCCGCGAGCACGGCGACGAGCACCGCCGCCGCGTACAGAACGCCGGCCGCCAGGGCCGGTCTGACTCGATACGAGACAGCATTGGGAACGAGGCTCGCCCGGAATGACGGCTCTCCGCCCGCCCGGAGGGCGTTGAGCTCGCGCAGCTGCACCCTCGTTCCGACCTGCGACCGGCGCCACTCGACCGGCGCGGAGCGGATCGCGCCGGAGCGAACCCGGTAGGTGACTCGCGCCGACAACGACGGAGTCGTGCCGCGCGCGATCTGCGGAATGCACGCGGAGACGAGGCAAGCGAGCGTGAAGCGGTAGCGGAGGACGACGGCGTTGCCGGCACGGCCTTCTGCGCGGTTGGCGTCCGTCAGCGAGTACGGGCCGAGCAGCGGATGCACTCGCACGCTCGCCGGATCGACGGCCCGGCGGTCGAGCTCGACGTCGACGCGCGCCGTGACGCGGTCGCCGAAGAGGAGCGTGCGAGGATCGAGCTCGGCGTGCACGGAAAAGCGATGCGGCAGCGCCGAGGGCTCGCCGCCGCGCGTTCCGAGCCAGGCTGCGGCGACCGCCGCCGCGGCGAGGACTGCCGCGGCGCCGACCCCCACTGCCCACTGCCGGCTCACGCGGTCCTCCTGCCCTCCCAGCCGGACGCGAACAGGCGCCGGTCTGCCCATTCCAGGAAGGCGCGGAGGATCCCTTCAGGATCCGCGGATGAGAGGAGGACCGGGTCGAGGTCTAGCGAGCGCAAGTCGTCGAGCAGCGTGCGTAGCCGCGCCTCGTTGCGTTCCCTCCGCTCGTGCGCCTCTCGACGGCTCAGCCGCAGGGTCGCGGCCCGGCCGGTGGCCGCGTCGAGAATCGGGATGCCGATCCCCCCGACGTCGGGGAAGCTCTGCTCCCACACCGGGTCCTGGATCACCACGGGGACGAGGTCCCAGCGTTGCCCGATGACCTCCAGCCACGCCGACGGCGGCGGCGCCACGAGGAAGTCCGAGAGCACGAACACGAAGGTCGAGGGCGGGAGCGCGCGCCGATGGTGGACGAGGTGCTCGAGCCCGCGCTCGACGTTGTCCTCGGGGGCGCGGAAGGAGTCGTACTGGACGTGGCTCTCGGAGAGCCGGCGCGCCTCTCGCTGGCTGCGCGGCGGGCGCCAGAACGCCTCGCCTTCGGCGAAGTCGAGGTAGCCGACGAGGCCCCGCGCCCGCGTCGCGCTCGCCGCGATCGTCTCCGCGGCGACGGCGAGAGCGTCGCGCTTCGAGAGCCAGGGCAGGTGTGGCGGAAACAACGCCATGCCCGGGCGCCGGTCGCAAAGGACGACCGCACGTGGGGCCTCCTCGGCGAAGCGCTCGCGGACGACGAACTCGTCTGCGCCGCGCGCAGAGGAGAGTCGCGCGGAGGCGTTCCAGTCGATCGCGTGGACGTCGTCGCCGGGCCGGTACGGCCGCGAGCCCGCGATGTCCGATCCGATCCCGCGCCGGGCGCTGTGCATCGACCCGAATGCGAGCCCGAGCAGGCGGTGGCGGGGGACGAGCGGGAAGGTGAGCTCGCTGAGCGCCATCGGGCGCCGCGGTTACTGGCGCGAGGGAAGCGTCACGACCTCGCCGCCCTCTGGATCCGGACGTGGCGCCCGCGCGAGGCACAGGTCGCGGAACTGCGCGAGTGCGTGCTGACGGCCGACGCGGCGCATCTCGACGAGGAACGCAGGCCCGAAGATCACGCGGTGCGCGAGCACCGGCAGGAACAGCTCCTCGACGTCGTCGGGGGTCACGAAGTTCCGGCCCTCGAGCAACGCCCACGCGCGCACGGCGCGCTCGAGCGCGAGGCTCCCGCGGACGGACGCCCCGATCGCAACCTCCTCGAGCTCGCGCGTCGCCCGCACGAGGTCGATCACCCACGCCTCGATCAGCTCGTCGACGTACACGTCCGCGACGGCGCGCTGCAGCTCGTTGACCTCGCCGAGCGTGATGGTGGCCTTCAGGTGCTTGAGCGGGTGGCCGTGTCGCTGCTCCCGCACGATCAAGCGCTCCTGGTCGGCCGCGGGATAGCCGAGGCCCGTGCGCAGGAAGAACCGGTCGAGCTGCGCCTCGGGCAGCGGGAAGGTGCCCTCGTGCTCGATCGGGTTCTCCGTCGCGAGCAGGAGGAAGGGCTCGGGAAGGCGTCGCGTGACGCCGTCCACCGTCACCTGGCCCTCCGCCATCGCCTCGAGGAGCGCCGACTGCGTCTTCGGCATCGCGCGGTTGATCTCGTCGACGAGCAGCACGTTCGCGAAGATCGGACCGGGCCGGAACTCGAAGTCGCGGACCTTCTGGTTGTAGACGGACAGCCCCGTCGCGTCGGTCGGCTGTAGATCCGGCGTGCACTGGATCCGTGCGTGGACGGCGCCTTCGACGCTCTGTGCGATCGCGCGCGCCAGCACGGTCTTCGCCGTGCCCGGCACGTCCTCGAACAGCAAGTGGCCGTCGCAGGCGAGCGCCGCCAGCACGAGCTTGACCTCGCGCGTCTTCCCGTGGACGACGGTCTCGACGTTCGCGAGCAGGCGGTCGGCGATGGCGACCGCTTGGCGGTGCCGATCCTGCTCGATGGGCTCGCGCTCGGGATCCACGTCGCTCAGCTTACGCGAGTGCGCGCCACATTCTGAACGCCGCTTCCAGTACGACGGCGCGCTGCCAGAAGACCAGAGGTCGCTGAGTCACGCCGCATCCACCGTCGCCGATTGAGACGAGGGTGGCGCCGCGTTGTTGCCGCGATCCTCGTTCTCTGCTTAGGGCGGCGGTGGCTCGTCGCGGTACGCAGCCCTGCGTTCGCCGCCGAAGCCGCCCCAGCTCGACCAGAAGACGAGCGAAAGGATGACCCCGACGATGCCGACGATGAGCAAGATCCAGCCGATCGTCTCGATGTCGACGCCGCTCACCTCGGCATTCACGGCGAAAGCCAGGATCGCGCCCGCCGCGATCAACATCAGGCTGACTCCGATTCCCATATCGCGGCAGTACCTCGGTCTGCCGGCGCAGAAACCTCAGTGCCGGCTCGCGAGCAGCCGCACGTCGAGCGGCGTCTCGCTCACCTCGCCTCCGGCGACGTCGACCCGGTAGGCGCCACCCTCCGGCCTCGTCGACACGATCTCGCCGAGCTCGGTTCGCACGAACACCGCTGCGACGCCGTCGTCGAGCGCGATCCCCGCAGGGAAGCCGTCGGCGACGAGGCGGTGGTACGCCGGCCGGCGCTGCTCCTCGCCGTCGTAGTGCGGGCAGCACGACCCGAAGAGGAAGCCGAGGCAGTCGATCCCGTCGAGCTCGGCGCGGAACGAGTCCGTGACGCCGGCCTGAAACCAGCAGATCGCACCCGCGCTGACCCCGCCCAGGACGATGCCGCGCTCCCAGGCCTCGCGCACCAGCCCGTCGACGCCGTGCACGCGCCAGACGGCGAGCATGTTCGCCGTGTTGCCTCCGCCGACGAAGATCGCGTCCTGGGCCAGCAGGTGCTCGCGGTAGTCCGCTCGCGGGATGCCGAAGAGCGAGACGTGCGACGCGCGGCAGCGCTCGCTCGGAAAGAGCTCGTAGAAACGGACGACGGTCTCGGCGGCGTCGCCGGTCGCCTGCAGGAGCCCGCCGACCCGCGGATTGGTCTTGCCGGTCAACTCGAGCAGATGCGCACAGAGGCCCGCGATCGGCGCGCCCCCCATCGCGACGATCCGCGGCTCCGGCACGCCCGCGAGTATGTCAGCGACTCACCGGCAAACCTGCAGACCGCGATCGAGCGTCTGCTCTCGCCCGTCCGCGAACGTGAGCGCGACGCGCAGCAGCTTCGCGCGCCGGGCGAGGCGTCGTTTCGCGACGGTCGCGGAGAACGGCCCACGTCGATCGACCCGCAGTCGCTTCCCCGCGAGCCGGAACTCGGCGCGCACGGCCCGCCCGGCGTCGGCGCCGCGGACGCCGACGCGGACGCTCGAGCGGACGCAGTGCGCCGCGCCCGAC
>JBKOYJ010000069.1:0-6444 GCA_046725345.1 Actinomycetota bacterium
GGGCCGGTGGGGGCGGAGGCGGCGGCGGAGGAGGAGGAGGAGGTGGTGGAGGCGGCGGCGGCGGAGGAGGAGGAGGTGGTGGAGGCGGCGGCGGAGGAGGCGGAGGCGGCGGTGGTGGTGGCGGAGGCGGAGTGACTGACCCTGAGTCCACGAACGAGCCGAAGTCCTGGGCCCAGTAGAGCGTTCCCGAGCTCGAGGCGGCGACGCCCACGCCGATCGCCTTGAAGTTGGTGTTCTCGATGTTCGCCCTATGCCCCGACGAGTTCAGCCAGGAGCTCATCACCTCTTCGGCCGTTCGCTGCCCGTACGCGATGTTTTCGCCGCGGTAGGTGTTCGAGGGATACGCGCACGCATCGAATCGGTCCGACCAGGTGCGCGCGATCGGGGGCGCCGGGTCGTTGTGGTCCATGTACGTGTAGCGCGCCATGTGACTTGCCTTCCATGACGCCGCCGCGGTGAGGCTCGACGAGGTGGCGAGAGCGGGGAGACCCATTCCCTGTCGGTGCTGGTTGACGAGCTGGAGCACCTGCGTGGCGAGGCTCGTATTGGGCGCGGGCCAGTCCGCGCCCCGCGTGCAGTCGCCGACGACGGCCGCGGCTGACGGCGCCGCTGCGAGCGGAATGGCAAGCGCCGTCACTGCCAGGAGGACGACGACCGGTTTCCACATGAATGCCCTCATCGACCTGGACCGCCGCGCGAGAGAGTCGGACAGTACACCAGTCCGAGGTCGGTCGGGAAGAACCGGGCCTCGATCCCCCGTTCGACGCCGCGGCGTCAGGCCGCTCGCAACTTCGCGCGCCACTCCGGATCGAGCGCTCGCAGCCGCTCGATGCGCGCCTCGAGCGGCGGGTGCGTCACGAACAGGGCGCCCAACCCCTCCTCGGCGAACGGGTTGATCGGATAGAGCGGCTCCGTGGCCGGGCTCTCGCGGAACTCGAGCAGCTCGCTCGCCTGATCGAGGCGGATGAGCGCGGCCGCGAGCCCGTGCGGCGATTCACAGATTCGCGCAGCGGCGAGATCGGCTGCGAACTCGCGCTTCGGAGACAGCAGCAGGTGCGTGAACGCTGACGCGATCGGTCCGAGCGCGAACAGAAGCGCCCGCTCGAGGAAGCCGCCGATCCGTGACAGCTCGACGAGCGTCGCCGAGACGACGACGGCGATCGTCTGCACGAGTACGTCGCGCGCTGCGACGTGAGCGAGCTCGTGCGAGAGGATGCCGTCGAGCTCCGCGGGCGGCGACGCGGCGAGGAGAGCTCGGCTGACGGCGATCGCGGAACCAGTGGGGCCCCGGCCGACGGCGAACGCCCGTGGATACCCGTCGTCCAGGAGGTACAGGCGCGGCTTCACGACCCCAGCGCGCGCGGACAGCCGCTCGAGTGCCGAGTGCACGGCGGGCGCCTCCGCGAGCTGGAGCTCCCGCGCGCCGGTCATCCCCAGCACGAACCGATCGCCGTACCAGTAGACCGCGCTCGCGAGCAGGAAGGCCGACGCGCCGAACAGCAGGATGCCGCGGTAGCCGTCGAGGAGCCATCCGATCGCGCCTGCGGCACCGGCGGCCGCGGCGAGCAGCAGCAGCGCCTTTCCGACGTTACGAAGGGCGGCCAACCGGCCCTCCGGCGCTAGGGCTCGTCGTCCGGCTCGTCCTCGGCCAGGCCGCGCGGTGGCCAGTGGTCGGCGGGCGCATCGCAGCGGCTCGTGCAGTGGACGGAGGCGATGTTCTGGAGAGGGACGAGGATGTGCCCGTTCAGCTCGATGTGGGCCACATCGTCGACGTAGCAGTAGGCGGTGAGCGTCCCCTCCTGGTACTCGCCGCCGAAGAGCGCGAGCTCGACCTGCTCGCCCTTGTACTTCCCGGTGTAGTCCTCCAACCCGCGTCTCAGTGTACTGGCCGCACAACGCCGTCCTCGATCGCGAAGCGCGCCACGCCGCAGTTGTCGATGACGCGGGTCCGGCGCCGTGACTCGGCGTGCGAGACCCCCTCTGCATTGGCGAGAACGGCGCGCACGGGCCCTCCGTGGGTCACGACGAGGAGGCGCGCGCCTCGGTTTTCGCTCGCGATCTCGCGGAGCGCCGCCAGCACGCGCTCGCTCATCTGCTCGTAGGTCTCGCCGCGCTCCCACCCCGGCCCATATTCGAGCCAGCGCGCATAGGCGTCCGGATAACGCTCTTCGATCTCGGTGCGGGTCAGGCCCTGCCACTCGCCGACGTCGACCTCGCGGAGCCCTTCGTTCGCTGCCACCGGCAGTCCGAGGCTGGCGCCGACGATCTCCGCCGTCTCCCAGGCCCTACGGAGAGGGCTCGAGAGGACGCCATCGATCTCCTCGCCGGCGAGCGTGGCGGCGAGCGCGTGCGCCTGCTCGCGGCCGCGCTCGTTCAGCGGCGGGTCGGCGTGTCCCTGGAAGCGCTCGTCTCGGTTCCAGTCGGTCTCGCCGTGGCGGGCGAGCAGGATCGTCGTCGTCCCCATCCGGCCTACGCTATCCGTCAGTGGATCTCGGCCTTCGCGGGCGCATCTGCGTCGTCACCGGCTCGACCGGCGGCATCGGTCTCGAGACGGCGCGCCTGCTCGCCTCGGAGGAGGCCCGTGTGGTGACGTCCGGCCGCCGCGGAGCGCCCGGGGCCGGCGAAGAGCTCCACGTGCTGGCCGATCTCGCCCAACCGGGAGAGCCGGAGCGCGTTCTGGCTGAGGCCAGGGCGCTCGGACCGGTCGATGTCCTCGTCAACAACGTCGGCGATGCCTACCAGGCCGACTTCCTCGAAGTCGACGACGAGGAGTGGGATGCGATGTGGCAGCTCAATGTGATGAGCTACGTGCGAGCGATCCGGGCGGTGGTGCCCTCGATGCGCTCACGAGGTCGGGGAGCGATCGTGAACGTCTCGTCGACCTCGGGGAAGCGTCCGTCGACGGCGATGCCGCACTACTCGGTGACGAAGGCGGCCGTCCTGTCCCTCTCACGGCTCGTGGCCGACCTATACGCGCGCGACGGTGTCCGCTCCAACGCGGTGACGCCGGGACCCACCGCGACGGATTCATGGCTGGGGGAGGGCGGCCTCGCGGATCAGCAGGCGAAGCGCACGGCGAAGTCGCGCGACGAGGTGCTCGAGTCGGTGGCCGGCGGACGGCCGCTCGGGCGGCTTGCGCAGCCGGAGGAGATCGCCGCCGTGATCACGTTCCTGTGCTCGGACCGTGCCAGCTTCGTAACGGGTGCAGCCTGGAGCGCGGACGGCGGAACCGTCCCGATCATCCTTTAGGCTCGGAGCGATGCCCGAGCTCGCAGGAAGGGTGGCGGAAGCCTTCGAGGCGCGCGTGCGCGCGCACGAGGACGCGTGGCTGTCACCGCTCGCCGTCCACTCCTACGAGACGCGCGGGCGCGCGCACGACGAGGAGCGCTGCCGTGTGCGGACGCCGTTCCAGCGCGACCGCGACCGGATCGTGCACACGAAGGCCTTCCGGCGTCTGAAGCACAAGACCCAGGTGTTCATCGACCCGCGCGGCGATCACTTCCGCACGCGCCTCACGCACACCGTCGAGACGACCTGCATCTCGCGCGGGGTCGCGCGGGCGCTGCGCCTCAACGAGGACCTCACCGAGGCCGTCGGACTGGGCCACGACCTCGGGCATCCGCCGTTCGGCCACGCCGGCGAGGAGGCGCTGGACGAAGTGCTGCGCGAGCGCTTCGGCCGGCGGTTCCGGCACAACGAGCATTCGCTGCGTGTCGTGGACGTGCTGGAGCGCGACGGACGCGGGCTCAACCTCACCACGGAGGTTCGCGACGGGATCCACACGCACACGGGCCCTAGCGAGCCCGTGACGCTCGAGGGAAGGATCGTCCGCCTGGTCGACCGCGTCGCGTACATCAACCACGACATCGACGACGCCGTCCGCGCGGGGGTTCTCGACCCGGCCGAGCTTCCGCACCAGGAGATCGAGCTTCTCGGCGATTCCGGCTCGCGCCGGATCGACACCCTCGTCCACGATCTCGTCGAGACCTCCGAGCGCGCTGGCGACATCCGTCAGAGCGAGGAGGTCGCCGAGGCGATGCTTGCCCTGCGCTCGTTCATGTTCGAGCACGTCTACCTCGGGCCGCACGCGCGCGCCGAGCACGAGCGCGCCCGCGTCGTCATCCGCCGTATCTTCGACCACCTGATCGAGCGCGGGGACGACGTCGACGCCGCCGTCGACTACGTGGCGGGCATGACGGATCGCTTCGCGCTCTCTTACTTCGATTCGCTCGATGGCGCGGATTAGCCAGCGCTCGGTGGAGGAGGTGAAGGCGGCGGCCGACATGGTCGCCATCGTCTCGGCGCGAACGCAGCTCCGCAAGTCAGGAGCCCGCTGGACGGGGCGCTGCCCATTCCACGAGGAGCGGACGCCGAGCTTCTCCGTCAACGCGGCCGACAAGCTCTTCTACTGCTTCGGGTGCGGGAAGGGCGGCGACCTCATCTCGTTCGTCGAGGAGACCGAAAACGTCGACTTCGCGGGGGCGATCGAGTGGCTCGCCGACCGCTTCAACGTGCCGCTCGAGTACGAGGAGCTGTCGCCGCGCGCCGAGGAAGGTCGGCGACGGCGCGAGCGGCTGCTCGCCCTGCTCGAGCAGGCCGCTTCCTTCTACGAGCGCCACCTCTGGGACTCACAGGCAGGCGCGCCGGCGCGCGACTACCTCGCGCAGCGCGGGCTCGGCGCGAACGTCTGCCGGACGTTCCGGCTCGGCCTCGCCCCGGGCGGCCGAACGCTGGCTACGAAGGCGCTCGCCAAGGGGTTCACGCAGGAGGAGCTGCTGGGCGCCGGGCTCGCCAACCGGCGCGGCAACGACTACTTCTCCGGCCGGCTGCTGTTCCCGCTCGCCGATGCTCGCGGGCGCGTGGTGGGCTTCCAAGCGCGGAAGCTCCGCGACGACGATCCGTTACGCGCGAAGTACGTCAACTCGCCCGAGGGCGAGTTGTTCCGCAAGGGCGATCTGCTCTACGGTCTCCACCTCGCGCGCGGAGCGGTCGCGAAGGAGGGGCGGGGCGTCGTAGTCGAAGGCAACACCGACGTGATCGCGCTGCGACAGGCCGGGTTCGAGCCCATCGTGGCGGCGATGGGGACCGCCCTTACGGAAGCGCAGCTCACGCAGCTGGGACGTCTGGCCCGCCGGCTGTACCTGTGCTTCGACGGCGACGCCGCCGGCGAGGCCGCGACGTTGCGCGGGATGGAGCTCGCCACGGCCCGCGGGTTCGAGCTCCGTGTGGTCGCGCTGCCGCCGGGGATCGACCCGGCCGACGCCGCCGAGGGGTTCGACGAGCGCCTCGCGCGGGCGGAGCCCTACGCGCTCTACCGCGTGCGCATCGAGATCGAGCGGGCCGACGACAGGCAGGCCGCTTACGGGCGCGTCAAGGAAGTGCTCGACGGCCTTCCCGACTCCCCGGAGCGCGACGACGCGTGGCGGCTCGCGAACGACCGGCTGGACATGACGGTCCAGATCCGCGCCGCGGTCCCGTCGACGAAGGCGGCCGTGACGCCACGGGCGCTCGAGGCCGCCGAGAGACTCGAGCGCGACGCGCTCGCCGGCTGCATCGCGCACCCGTCGCTCGTGCCTGTGCTTCGCGAGCTGGGGCCCGAGCACTTCGACTCCGAGCTGCATCGACGAGCGTGCGCCCACCTGCTCGAGCCTGGCGAGACGGACTCCGAGCTCGTCGCGCTCCTTGCTGAGCTCGACGCGCGGGCGGATGCCGAGGGAATCGGCGAGGGGACCGCCGAGCAGCTGCTCCTACGCCTGCGCGAGCGGCGGTTGCGCCGTGAGCTCGAGCACGCCGACGACGAGCACCTGTCCGAGCTCCAGCACGCGCTCGCGCGCGTGCGAACGGCGTTCCGCGAGCTCGCCTGAGGTCGCTCCGAGCGCCGCTACAATCCGCCCGCTGCTGCCGTTCCCCGGTAGCTCAATTGGCAGAGCGTCCGGCTGTTAACCGGAATGTTGCAGGTTCGAGTCCTGCCCGGGGAGTAAGAAAAGCCCCGCAGTACGGGGCTTTTCGTTAGCTCGGCTGGCGACGAGCGCCGGAGCTTCTACCCAACTTCTACCCCGCGTCCTCCGCGACCGGCCCGAACATGCGCTCTTCGCCGCGGGCCGCCGCGCCGGGAAAGAGCACCTGCGCCGCGCGCATGTAGCGCTCGGTGATCGAGCCCTCCGTGTGTCCGGCCTTTCATCTGCACGTAGACGTGAGGGTTCCCCGCCGCGGCCTCGTGCGTGAGCGCGGTATGTCTCAAGTCAGGCCGCACGAGCAGCGGACGAGCCGGGTGCACGCGGCTTACTCGCCGATCTCGCCGAGGAAGACGCGGCGGGGAGTAGCGTCGCTCTCGCATTAGCCCGTCGACGTAAGAGAGGGAAGCCGTGGAGTTCGGACGCAAGATCGCAGTCGCCGCACTCGCAGGCGCCTTGTTTGCGAGCGGCACGCTTGGCTGGAAGTGGA
>JBKOYJ010000084.1:0-16304 GCA_046725345.1 Actinomycetota bacterium
GGACGGAAATTGCTCGGCGCACCTCGAATCCGAGCCGCCTCTCAAGCCACTCGTGCAACGGAGCGACCTCGACGTGGTGCGAAACGGGCACCTCGTCCAAGCCAAAGCGCGTCGGGCGGCCTCTGAACTCGGCCGGAAGACCCTCGTCGATCGCGCTTCGCACGCGCCGAGCGTCCTCACGCTCGACGAAGAACTGGAGTCTCGGCCCCCAACCGTGGTCGGTCGAGCGAGCCGTATCGAACCCGAGGACGTCCGAGCCCCAGCCGAGCAGAGCGGCGGAATGGCGCGTACCCGGCACGAGTGGCCTGACGGCCTCCACGTAGAACGCGCGTGAGAGCTCGAGCCCCGGCACTAACTCGGGCATCGAGGGGATCGTAGAACCCTCGGAGCGGGGTGCCTACCAGCGCGAACGGCGGCCGCGGCGGCTCGTGTACACGACGCGTGCCGGCGCGACGCGCATGCCGTGTCGCGCGAACTGCTCGCCGTGTCCGAGCCGAGACGCCACGCGGCTGACGTCCGCCTGCTGCTCCGGCAGTACGAGCGTGATCCCGTTTCCGCCCCGTCCCGCGCGCCCGGTCCGGCCGACGCGGTGGACGTAGCCGGTGTGGTCCTCGGGCGGGTCGAAGTTGATCACGTGCGTGATGTCGGTCAGGTCGAGCCCGCGCGCGGCGACGTCGGTCGCGACGAGCGTCGTGACCTTGCCCGAGCGGAAGCGCGCGAGCGCGCGCTCGCGCGCGCCCTGGGACATGTCGCCGTGCAGCGCGGCCGCAGCCACACCGTGCCGCGCCAGCTTCTTGGCGAGCCGGTCGGCGCCTCGCTTGGTCCGAACGAACACGAGTGCCAGGCCGCGCTCGGCTTGGAGCTCCTCGACCAGCCGCTCGACCTTGTCGGCGGCCGTGACGGGGACGAAGCGGTGGTCCACCTCCCCGTCCGCCTCCGCCGGTGCAGGCACGGCCTCGGAGCGGGAGGGGTTCCGCGTGTACGCGTCCGCGAGCGTTCTCACCTCGCCGTCGAGCGTCGCGGAGAAAAGCATCGTCTGCCGCTCGGCCGGGACGCGTCGCAGGATGCGCTCGACCTGCGGCTTGAAGCCCATGTCGAGCATGCGGTCGGCCTCGTCGAGGACGAGCACGCGGACGCGGTCGAGCGAGACGAGGCGGCGCTCGACGAGGTCCTGGAGACGGCCCGGCGTCGCCACGAGGATCTCCGCGCCCCGTGCTCGCTTCGCCTGGCCGACGACGGGTGTCCCGCCGTAGACCACGCCGACGCGCAGTCGCTTCGCGGCCGCGATCGCATCGAGGTCGGCGCAGACCTGGGCGGCGAGCTCGCGTGTAGGTACCAACACGAGCGCAGCGGGAGCGCCCGCGCCAGGCGGTGTTCGCTCGACGATCGGAAGCCCGAAGGCCAAGGTCTTGCCCGAGCCCGTCGGCGACTTGGCGAGCACGTCGAGGCCTCGCAGCGCGTCGGGGAGCACGAGGGTCTGGATCCGGAACGGGTTGTGAATGTCGCGCTCGGCGAGGGCCTGCGCGACGTCCGCGCTCACGCCGAGCGCGGCGAACGACTGTGACATCTGGTTCGAACTCCTTCTTGGATTGCGGTTCGAGATCGACGACTCGAAACCGCTTCAAAAGAGAGAAGGAGGAACGAGAAGCTTTGATCTCACAGGGCGAGCCGTTTGCAAGCCCGTGCCCCAACGGTAGCAGCCGCGGCGGCAAGCCGTCCTCGCCCTTTGGGGGTACTCTTGACCGGGGCAATGGCGAAGCGGGTCGAGCAGCTCTCTGACGTCGTCGTCCGCATCGCGGGCGACTCCGGTGACGGGATGCAGCTCACGGGTGACCGCTTCACCAGCGAGACCGCCGCCCTCGGCAACGACCTCGCCACACTGCCGGACTTCCCCGCCGAGATCCGCGCACCGGCGGGCTCCTTGCCCGGCGTCTCGGGCTTCCAGCTCCACTTCGCCGACCACGACATCCTCACGCCCGGCGACGCGCCCGACGTGCTCGTCGCGATGAACCCCGCGGCGCTGAAGACGAATCTGGGCGACCTCCGGGACGGCGGCACGCTGATCGTGAACCGGGACTCGTTCAACGACCGCAACCTGCAGAAGGCCGGCTACCCCGAGAACCCGCTCGAGGACGGGTCGCTCGACGACTTCAACGTGCACGCGATTCCGCTCACGTCGATGACCGTCGAGGCGCTGAAGGGCGTCGAGGGCGTCACCCCGCGCGAGGCCGAGCGGTCGAAGAACTTCTTCGCGCTGGGGCTGATGTCGTGGCTCTACGGCCGCCCGATCGAGAACACGCTGGGCTTCATCGAGCGCAAGTTCGCGAAGCGGCCGGAGATCGTCGAGGCGAACACGCGTGCCTTCAAGGCGGGCTACAACTACGGCGAGACGAGCGAGGACTTCGTCGTCTCCTACGAGGTGCAGCCCGCCCGGCTCGCGCCGGGGACGTATCGCAACATCACGGGCAATCAGGCGCTGTCGCTCGGGCTGATCGCGGCGAGCGTCAAGAGCGGCCTGCCGCTGTTTCTCGGTGCGTATCCGATCACCCCGGCTTCGGGGATCCTCGAGGAGCTTGCCCGCCACAAGCGCTTCGGCGTGCGGACCTTCCAGGCGGAGGACGAGATCGGCGCCGTCGGGGCCGCGCTCGGCGCGTCGTTCGGTGGCTCGCTGGGCGTCAGCACCTCCGCGGGCCCGGGCGTGGTGTTGAAGGCCGAAACGGTCGGACTCGGACTGACGCTCGAACTCCCGCTGCTGATCCTCGACATCCAGCGGGCCGGCCCCTCGACGGGCATGCCAACGAAGCCCGAGCAGGCCGACTTGCTGATGGTGCTGTTCGGCCGCAACTCCGAGTCGCCCGTTCCGGTGCTTGCCGCCGCCACGCCCGGAGACTGCTTCGAGACCGCGCTCGAGGCCGCACGGATTGCGATCAAGTATCGAACGCCCGTCTACCTGCTCTCCGACGCCTACCTCGCGAATGGCTCGGAGCCTTGGCTGCTTCCCGACGTCGCGGCGCTGCCCGACATTGAGGTCGGGTTCGCCGAGCCGAACGGCGGTGAGTCGTTCCAGCCCTATGCGCGTGACGCCGAGACGCTCGCGCGCCCGTGGGCGCTCCCCGGCACGCCCGGGCTCGAGCACCGGATCGGCGGCCTCGAGAAGCAGGACGTGACCGGAAACGTCTCCTACGACCCCGACAACCACGACCGCATGACGCGGCTCCGCGCCCAGAAGGTCGCCGGTATCGCTTCCGACATCCCCGAGCTGGAGGTCGACGACCCCGACGGCGACGCCGAGGTGCTTGTGCTCGGCTGGGGCGGGACGTACGGGCCGATCACCGCGGGCGTCCGGCGCGTGCGCAGAAACGGCTGGAAGGTCGCCCAAGCGCACCTTCGCTATCTCAACCCGTTCCCGCGCAACCTCGGCGAGGTGCTGCGCGCCTACGACAGGGTGCTCGTCCCGGAGATGAACCTGGGCCAGCTGCGCAAGCTCGTGCGCGCCGAGTTCCTCGTCGACGCCGTCGGCTACAACCGCGTCCGAGGGCAACCGTTCACGTCGTCGGAGATTGCAGACGCGATCGCGTCCCTCCTCTAATGCCTGAGGGCAACGGACAGCTGAAGCTCACCGCGAAGGACTTCAAGTCCGACCAGGAGGTGCGCTGGTGCCCGGGCTGCGGCGACTACGCGATCCTCGCAGCGGTCCAGTCGTTCATGCCCGAGCTCGAGCTGGCCAGAGAGCGGCTCGTCTTCGTCTCCGGGATCGGCTGCGCGGCGCGATTCCCGTACTACATGCAGACGTACGGGATGCACTCGATCCACGGGCGCGCGCCCGCGATCGCGACCGGGCTGGCGACGTCGCGTCCCGATCTGTCCGTCTGGGTCGTCACCGGCGACGGCGACGCGCTCTCGATCGGCGGCAACCACCTGATCCATGCGCTGCGCCGGAACGTCAACGTCAAGATCCTGCTCTTCAACAACCAGATCTACGGGCTCACGAAGGGCCAGTACTCCCCGACCAGCGAGCTCGGGAAGGTCACGAAGTCGACGCCGATGGGCTCGCTCGACTGGCCGTTCAACCCCGTCTCGCTCGCGCTCGGCGCCGAGGCCACCTTCGTCGCCCGCTCGATCGACACCGACCGCAAGCACCTGACGGCGGTGCTGCGCAAGGCCGCAGAGCACAAGGGCGCGGCGTTCGTCGAGATCTACCAGAACTGCAACATCTACAACGACGGCGCTTTCGACGCCGTGCGCGAGCAGAAGGAGAACCGGATCCTGCTCGAGCACGGACAGCCGATCCGCTTTGGCGAGGAGGGCGAGAAGGGCGTCGTCCAGCACGCGGACGGCTCCTGCGCGATCGTCGACGTCGCCGAGGTGGGCGAGGACGCGCTGCTCGTCCACGACGAGCACCATCCGCACCCGAGCCTGGCCTTCGCGCTCTCGCGCCTCTCGCACGAGCCGACCGGCCCGGCCCCGATCGGCGTCTTCCGCGACGTCGAGCGGCCGGTCTACGACGAGCTGATGGCGGAGCAGCTCGAGGCCGCACGCAGCAAGCAGGGCGAGGGCGACCTCGAAGAGCTGCTCCACGCCGGCGACACCTGGACGATCTCGTAACGCAGTTCGGCGGTTAAGGGCGCCAGGCGGGCTCGAAGCCGTCGGTCAGAGTCCGACGGTCCTGGGCGTCGCCGCGGCCCACGCTGATCCCGTCGCACGCCAGCCAGGCCCCGTCAGGCGACCACGCGGGGTGGTCGCCCGTGCACTGGAGCTGGGACGAGACCGATCCGTCAAGGCTCGCGGTGACGGCCCATTCCTCCGCCCAGCGACCGTGGTCGACGAGGAGGTCGAACGTGACGCCGGTCCCGTCCGGCCGCCACGCCGGACTCGAGACGATCGGCGTCCCCGTTTCGTCGTGCCGCTCGGTCCGGAAGAGCGTGCGCAGGCTACTGGCATCCGGCGCTATCACCGAGACGCCGAGCTCGTCGGCATCCGCAACGGCGAGGAGGCGGCCGTTGGGCGACCACGCCGGCTGTCGACCCGTCGCCACGACGCGCACCCGTCCGCCGTCCGCGCTGACGAGTGCGACGTGTCCGTTGCGCTCGAACGCGATCCGCTTGTTGTTAGGGGCCCATGACGGATCGGTGTCGAGGCGGCCGCGCGTCACGCGCCGGGCGCCGGTCCCGTCGGGGCGCATCGTCCAGATCGAGGCGACGCGCGGCACGCGATAGCGCAGGCGGCCGCGCGCGAACGCGATCCGGCGGCCGTCGGGCGACCATGCGGGCTCGATGTCGTCGACCGTGTTCCGCGTCAGCTGGCGGAGGTGCCGGCCGTCGCCGTCGATCGCGTACAGCTCGCGGTCGTTCTGGCCGAAGTAGATCGCGGTGTAGATCACCCGTCGGGGACCGGCCCACGCGGGACCGTCCACGACGTCGCCCGGCGCGTCGCCCGCGCGCCGGAACACCGTCCGTGCGGCGCGGCCAGTGATCCCGATCTGCAACGCCCCTTCCACGCGAGCGGCTGCCAGGAGGCGGCCGTCGCGCGACCACCTCGCGCGAACGACGTTGCGAAGCACGAGCCTCGGCGACGAGCCGGCGCTTGCGACTGCATAGGCGCGCCCACCCATGACGTACACGATTCGTCCGCCCGGAGCCCACGAGAGCGAGGTGATGGCGCGAAACGCAGGCTCCTCGTACGACGTCAGCCGACGAACGGCGCCGTCGAGCGTCGCAGCGAAGACGTTGTTCACGCCGACACCCGCGTCGGAGTGCACGAACGCCAGCTCCCTGCCGTCGGGCGACCAGGTGGCGAGTGTGTCGAAGCCGTGGCCCGGGCCGAGCGTGCGCAGCTCGCTCCCGTCCGGTCGCATGACCGCGAGCCGGTCCACCGAGAACGTGCCGTCCTGCTCGTTGAGGGCGGCAGCCAGATGGCTCCCGTCCGGTGACCACGCTACTTCGCGGGCGAACCGGTCGGTGACCGATCTCCGAACGGGTGTGCCGTCGCGGCGCACGACGCTGATCCCGCCGCGGTAATCGGCGATCGCGAGCTCGGCGCCGTCCGGCGACCAGGCCAGGCTCCACGCCTCTCCGCTGACGATTCGATGTTTGCCGCTTCCGTCGGCTCTCATGACCCACGGTTCGCCGGCGCCGACGGCCGTGCCACGCACGTACGCGATCCAGCGGCCGTCCGGTGACGGCGTGGCGGCCGAATCGTGGTTGCGCACGTCGCGGCTGAGGTTGTGGCGGCGTCCGGTCACGACGTCGAGGGAGTAGATCTCGGCATTTCCGGAGTTCTCGTGTGGCTGGCCGAGCATCGGGCGGTCGCTCGAGAACGCGAGCCGGCCGTTCGGCGCGTCGCCCGGGCTCGCAGCCGACGGCACGAGTGCCGCGACCAGGACGACGGCGAACATGCACGCGCGCTTCACGCCGCTGACCCTAAGCCTCGGTTGTTACGAACCAGTGAGGCCGCGGTTATCGGTTCGTCCGATGCGAAGGCCCGCCGGGTGGCGGGCCTTCGCCGTCGAGCTCTGAGACGGCGCTATCCGCCGTACGGCGTCTTGACCTTCTCGCAGTTCGTCACCGTGACGGGTGCGCGCACGATCGCGACGTCGTGCTCGCCCGGGCCGCAGTCGATCGTGTCGAGCGCGGCGTCGTCGGCGAGCGCGTAGATCCGGTCGTTGCCAGCCCCGCCCTGCGCGGTGTCGGTGCCGGCGCCGAGGAAGATCGCGTCACGGGCGTTGCCGCCGTCCACCTGGTCGTCGCCGGAACCGCCCCTGAGGACGTCGATGCCGTCTCCGCCGGCGAGCGTGTCGTTGTCAGCGCCGCCGGTCATCCAGTCCCACCCGTTGCCGCCGTCGAGCTGGTCGTTGCCGGGCCCGCCCGCGACGCGGTCGAAGCCGCCGAGCGCGTTGACGACGTCGTTGCCGGCGAGCGCCGCGATCGTGTCGCGGTGCTCCGTGCCGGCAATCGTGTCGTTCCCCGGCGTGCCCTTGATCATCGCGGCGCCGGCGACTCCGGCGAACGCGACCGCGACCGCTGCGGCCAGCGTCGAGACGAGCAGCTTGCGCTTCATACCTGCCTCCTTGACGTGGACGATGCGCAGCCTGGTCCGCCCGCGTCAGCCGCCCGTTCGAGTGCAGTAAGACGCCCGTAAAACAAGGCGGCTATAGCCGTCCTGGTGGTGTTCGAGCGTGTCGACCGGTCGTTTCAGACGCACGCCGGGCAAAGCCCGCCGCGCTGAGTGTCGGCGCCGCCCAGTCGGCGCCTTAGGACAGGAGCCAGGCGAGCAGCACGACGAGCAGGACGGCGGCGACGAAGATGCCGATCCACAGAAGGCCGAGTCCGCGCCCCAGGCGCTCGCGGCCCGCCACCGTCTCGGGCGGAATCGACTTGTCGGTGCCGCGCTCGCGCGGGTCGTCCACGTCCCTCGTCTCGCCGCCAGGACTTCTGAGGAAACCTAGGCCTCCGCGAGCGCGGTCTCCGGGACCATCCTGGCCGGCAGCCGGACGGTGAAGCGGGCGCCGCGGCCGGGGTCACTCTCGACGTGGACGCTGCCTCCCATGCCCTCGACGAGCTCTTTCACGATCGCGAGCCCAAGACCCGTGCCGACGGGCCGCTCGCGGCCGTAGCGCGAGTACAGGTAGAAGCGCTCGAAGGCGCGGTCGACGTCTTCGCGTGCGAGCCCGGGCCCGGTGTCCTCGACCGTGATCGAGCCGGGCGCGACGACGACGTGGACGCTCCCGCCGGCGGGCGTCAGGCGGAGCGCGTTCTCGACGAGATTGGAGACCACCTGGAGCGCGCGATCGGCGTCGCCGACCGCCGGAGCGATGGGCGGAGCCACGGCCTCGAGCGTGACGCCGAACGCACGCGCCTGCTGCTCGTGGCGTTGCACGGCCTCGCGCGCGGCCTCGGCGAGGTCGATCGGCTCGCGCCGCACGGCGAACTCGCGCCTGCGCATTCGCGCGAGGTCGAGCAGGTCGCGCACGAGCCGCTCGAGCCGCTCCGCCTCGCGCAGGATCGTCTCCGACGCCTCGTCGACGTCGAGTATGCCCTCGCCGACGCCTTCGGCGTAGCCGCGGATCGCGGTGAGCGGCGTCTTCAGCTCGTGGCTGACCGAAAGGAGGAAGGAGCGCTCCGCCGCGCGCGCCGCCTCGAGCTGCTCGGCCATCTCGTTGAACGAGGCCGCCAGCGTTGCGAGCTCACGCGGGCCCTCTGGCGGCAGGTGCGGAGGCGACTCCTCGGCCGCAAGCGTCCTCGCCGCGTCGGCGACGCGGCGGACGGGCTGGGCGATCGCGCGCGCCAGCAGAACGGCGGCCAACCCCGCCAGCGCGATTGCCGCGGCGGCTCCGATGAGCAACCCGTCGAGCTGCGGTCGCCAAGCCCTCGCCACGACCTCGGTCGGGCGGAGGAGGACGAACGCCTTGCGCTGCACGACACGGGCGGCGAAGAAGTAGCGCGTTCCGTCCACGGTGATCGTCCCGTCGGCGCGGCCGCCTCGGCGGAGCTTCGCGGCGACCAAGGGCGGCACGTAGGGGGACGTCCCGTCGAGTCGGGGCTCGGTCACGATCCGCGCGTTCTGCCGCTGCACGAACCGCTTCAGCCCGGCGGGCCGGCTGAACGGGAGCAGCGCCTGCTGCTCGCGCGAGGCGAGCAGGTCGGCCTGCGCGCTCAGGTCGCGGAGCGTCGTGCGCTCGACCTCGCGGCGCGTCAGGGCCGCGCCGATCGCCACGGCGAGCGCGACGGAGAGGACCGCGACGATCCCGATCGCGGCGAGCAGACGAGCCCGCAGCGAGCGAAGCACGACGCTAACTCCTCGCAGCCTTGTAGCCCGCGCCCCGAACCGTGCGGATCAGCTCGGGCCGTCCGAGCTTGCGCCGGAGCTGCGCCACGTGGACGTCGACGGTACGCGTGCCGCCCGGGTAGCTCAGGCTCCAGACGCGGTCGAGCAGCTGCTCGCGGGAGAAGACGATGCCGGGATGCTCGATCAGGAACGCGAGCAGGTCGAACTCCTTGCCGGTCAGCTCGACCGGCTCGCCGCCTACCGTCACCTCGTGCGCGTCGCGGCGAAGCACGAGGTCCGCGAGCGTCAGCTCGTCGGCCTGGCCGTCCCCTTCCGCCCGCCGCAGCACGGCCTTGATCCGGGCCGCGAGCTCGCGCGGCGAGAACGGCTTGACGACGTAGTCGTCGGCGCCGAGCTCGAGCCCCGCCACACGGTCTGGCTCCTCGTCGCGCGCGGTGAGCATCACGATCGGGACGCTCGAGCGCGCCCGGATCCGGCGGCAGACCTCGAAGCCGTCGATCCCGGGGAGGCCTACGTCCAGGACCACCAGCCTCGGCCCCTGGCGACCGAGCTCGACGAGCGCGTCCTCGCCAGAACGCACCCAGACGACGCGGTATCCGCCGCGCTCGAGGTACGCGCGGACGAGGCCTCCGACGCTCGGCTCGTCCTCGACGAGCAGGAGCAGCGGCCCGCGGGGAAGGTCGGCGGCGTCGGAACCGGCGGAGGCGATCGCGGTCATCGTGCGGGAACGTGGACGCGCTCTGCGGGCTCGTCGCCTTCGCGGAGCGTCTCCACCACCATGTTGCGTCGCAGGGCGGCCAGCACGCCTCGCTTTGCGCGCCCGCGGCCCACGCCCGTGAGGACGGCGTCCTCGGCGATCGGGATCGTCTGCAGGCTCCCGTCGCGCTCGCGCAGGACGATCGAGTCGATTCCGATCGAACGGATCTGCCCGCGGTCGATTCGGTAGAGATGCGTCGTCCCGGCGCTCTGGACGGCCACGTCGGCCCGCGCCATCTTGTTCCCGAACAGCGTCGCCGTCAGCGCCGGGGGCAGGGGCAGGGCCGGCGGCCGTATCACGTGGACACGATCGGCAGGTAGCTCGCCGTCACGCACGGTCACGACCGTCATCCCCCGTCTGAGCGCGAAGAGAACGCCCCGTTTTGCTTGCGCCTTCGGGACGCCGGTGAGAACGGCATTGTCGGCGATCTGCACCTTCACGTCGGTGCCGTTGCGCTCGCGAAGGACGATCGTGTTGAGGCCGATGGAGCGGACCACTCCGCGTTCTACCCGGTAGACGTGCAGCGCGCCGTGCGCGCGGACGAGAACGTCGGCGCGAATCATCGGCTGACCGAGGAGGAACGTCGTCACCGCCCGCGGAAGCGCGAGCCCCGGTTGGGCAGCGAGGAGGAGCGCGGCGACCCCGAGCACCGCAACCGTCGCCGTAAGCGCCAGCCTGCGCGTCATTGCGCTCCCATTGTGTCCAGCGACCGTAAGGCTCAGGTAAAAGACTGTCAGGCGTCGAGCGCGTGCGCGACGCCCCGCTGGAACCAGGCGATCAGACGTTCGCTCTCCTCGAGCAGCGGCCCGTCGGCGATCGCGCCCGCGCGCACACCGCGCTGTACCGACTCGACCAGCGCGCGGTCCTCACGGCCGACCTGGTCGTCGAAGGCGAGCAGCTCACCGATCCAGTCCTCGTCGGCGTCGTCTGCGAAGAAGTAGTCGAGGAAGCCGCGACAGCGCTCGGGCGCGACCGGGAGGACGGGGCCGATGGAGAGGTTCGGGCGACCGGGGTAGACGTTCAGCTTCACGTTCGGCCACAGGAAGTGGAAGTGGCCCGCCTCGATCTCGCTGGGTGGTTTCTCCTCCGGCCGGAGCGGCCCGAGCTGGCTCGCGACTCGCCCGTTCGCCTCCAGCCGGTACGCCTCCGGCCGCACGTCGACGATCGCGCTGAAGGCCGGGTGCGCGACGGCGCAGTGGTAGCACTCGAGGTAGTTCTCACAGGCGATCTTCCAGTTCGCGGCCAGCTCATACTCGACGCGGCGGTGGAAGCGGAGCCGCTCGAGCTCGACGCCCGCCTCGGCGAGTCGGCCCGGCAGCAGTCCCAGTGCCTCCCCGAGCGGCCTCGCGCCCGCATCCGGGTTTACGAACACGAACGGGCCCCATGTCTCGACGGCGGCCGGGAGGAGTGCGATCGCCTCGACGTCGACCGCCTCACTCTCGGCACGCGGCGCCGCCCGCAGTGCGCCGTCGAGCCCGTACGTCCACGCGTGGTAGCGGCACTGGAGCGTCTCTCGCCGGCCCGCGCCCTCCTCGACGACGATCGAACCGCGGTGCCGGCAGACATTGACGAACCCTCGCAGCGGACCGGTCTCGTCGCGCGTGACGACGACCGGCACGCCGCCGGCGTCGGC
Source organism: Actinomycetota bacterium (assembly GCA_046725345.1). Lineage (GTDB taxonomy): Bacteria > Actinomycetota > Thermoleophilia > Gaiellales > Gaiellaceae > JBKOYJ01. The sequence continues at coordinate 11,175 of JBKOYJ010000084.1, forward strand.
CGCGAGATAGCTGCCCGGCTCCGCCACCTGGTCGCTGCGACCGGCGTATTGCCATGCGTGGGTGAAGATCCGCTCGCGCTCGCGCCGCTCGATCTCGGGGTCGCCGTACCAGCTCCAGGGCAGCGAGCGCACCCCGGGAATGTAGAGGCTCGCCTAGGCCGCGATGCGCTCGTCGGCATCGCGGGCGGCCGCGATGGACGCGGCACGAACGCGGACCTGAAGGGGTCGTACCGCCACCGCCGCTGCCGTCATGACGAGGCTCGCGGCGCCTGCAACGCCGAACGCGAGCTGCGTCCCGCCGACGTCTGCCAGCCAGCCGGCGAGGAGGCCGCCCAGCGGCGCAGTGCCGGCAAAGGCGAGGAGATAGAAGCTCAGCACGCGGCCACGAAGGTGGTCCGGCGCGGTGAGCTGGAGGATCGCCTGGCTATTCGCGGTCCAGAGGGTGAACGAAACGCCCGTGACGAAGAGCAGCGCCGCCGCGGGGCCGAAGGCGTGCTGCGGTGCGAGCGCCAGCAGCGCGACGCCGAAGCCGCCGGTTCCGGCGAGCAAGCCTTTCCAGCTCGCGCGTCCCAGCGCAGCCGCCGCGAGCGCGCCGACGAGCGCGCCGGCGCCGAAGATCGCGGAGAGGAAGCCGAACGTGACGGAGCCGGCGTGCAAGGTCTCCGACGCCAGCACTGGCACGAGCACGTGGAAGTTCACCCCCACGGTGCTGACCACGACCGTCACGAGTAGCACCATCAGGATGCGGCGGGAGCGGCGGACGTACGCGAACGCCTCTCCCACCCCGCGCACGAGCGTGGGCGCCTGTTCCGCCCGCTCGACCGGGAAGAGCTCCTCCTCGCGCATCGCGACGAGCGCGGTGAGGACGGCGAGGAAGCTGAACGCGTTCAGCGCGAAGGCGACGCCGACGCCCGTGGCTGCGATCAGGATTCCCGCGATCGACGGGCCGATGATCCGCGACGCGTTGAAGAGGCTCGCGTTCAGCGCGACTGCGTTCGGCAGCTCGTCACGGCCGACCATCCGAAACGTGAGCGCGTGCCGTCCCGGCGCGTCGAAGACGAGTGCGCTGCCGAGTAGCGCCGCGAGCACGAAGACCTGCCAGAGGCGCGCCGTGCCGGTGAGCGCGAGCGTCGCGAGCAGCGCCGAGAGCACCATCGCCGCGCCCTGCGTCACGATCAGCATGCGGCGGTTGTCGAAGCGGTCCGCGAGCACGCCGGCGGCGAGGCCGAAGACGCTGAAGGGCAGGAAGCGGCAGAACGCGAGCAGGCCGACCGCGACCGGCGAATGCGTGAGCTCGATGACGTACCAGGCGAGGGCGAGGTTCTGCATCCACGTCCCCGTCAGCGAGACGACCTGCCCCACGAAGAAGAGCCGGTAGTTGCGGTGCTTGCGGAGGCTGGTGAACGTGCGCGTGTGCAGCCGCAGCACGGCCGCCGTCATACGTCGTTCTCCAGCAGCCTCTGCAGTGGCCCCACTGCGGCGTCGATCGCCTCGAGCTCGTCCGGCTCGAGCTGCTTCAGGCGCTCGGCCAGCCACGCCGTGCGGCGCCGCTTCACCGACCGCAGCACGCCTTCTCCGGCTGGTGTCAGCGCCAGGCCGTGGCGACGCCGGTCGGCGGGATCGGGAATTCGCTCGACCAGCCCCGCCCGCTCCAGCCGCGCGACGCGCCCGGAGATACCCGCGGGCGACATGCGCTCCTGAGCGGCGAGGCCGCGCACACCGATCCCCGGCGTCTGCTTGATCGCGATCAGCAGCGAGACCTGGTAGCCACTCACGCCGAGCGAGTGCACCTCGCGCCGCAGCTCGCGGTTCAGCTTCAGCAGCACCGGACGCAGACGGTTCGCCGTGGTAATCGGATCGTTAAGCACGTGAACGTTCACTACGCGAACATTCTAGCCTGGACGGTTCGCGCGGGCGCTGCTCGGGTACCGTCAGCTCCGTGCCGAATCCGCTGGAGGACGTCTTGCAGGGATTGCGCGTCGTCGGAGAGGGGCTTCGGCGTGCGGCCGGAGCGGAGTTCGAGGAGCGGCTGGCCGGCGTGATCCCGCGCTCGGAGCCCGGACGCCCGCTCGACGAGTTGCAGGCCGAGCTCGACGCGCTCGTCGGCCTGGAGACCGTGAAGGAGCAGGTGCGCGCGCTCGTCGCGTTCCTGCAGGTGCAGGCGCGACGCAAGGAGCACGGTCTCCCCGAGGTGGCCACGAGCCAGCACCTCGTCTTCCTCGGCAATCCGGGCACGGGGAAGACGACGGTCGCGCGGCTGCTCGCGGAGATGTACCGGTCGATCGGTTTGCTTCGGCGTGGCCACCTGGTCGAGGTCGACCGCGCCGGGCTGGTCGGGGAGTGGGTGGGGAGCACGGCGCTGAAGTCCGAGCGGGCGATCCGCCGGGCGCTCGACGGCGTCCTGTTCGTCGACGAGGCGTACGCGCTCGCGCCCGAGGAGCCGGGACGCGACTTCGGCCCCGAGGCGGTCGAGGTGCTCCTGAAGCGGATGGAGGACTACCGCGAGCGGCTCGTCGTCATCGTCGCGGGCTACCCGCGCCTGATGAACCGGTTCCTCGACTCGAACCCAGGGCTGCGCTCGCGCTTCTCGCGCGAGATCGTCTTCCCGGACTACTCGACCGCCGAGCTGCTCGCGATCACCCGCAAGTTCGCGGCCGACCACGAGTACGAGCTCACGGAGGGCGCCGAGCGCGCGCTCGAGGGGCTGTTCGACGCCGCGCGGCGCGGCGAGGGCTTCGGCAACGCGCGCTACGCGCGCACGATCTTCGAGCAGGCGCTGAACGCCCAGTCGCTGCGGCTGGCGGCGCTCGAGGGCCGGCCGCTGGAGCAGCTCGAGCGGCACGAGCTGACGGAGCTGGCTGCCGAGGACGTGATCGGCGCAGCGCGGGCGCTCGGGGAGGACGCGGCGCGGCCGAAGCAGCGCTGGCTGCGACGGCGAGCGTCCTAGTAGTAGGCGCCGACTCGGCGGCGCCGACCATCAACCGCACGCCGAAGCAGGCGGGAGCCACGAGTGCAGCTCGTGGCTCCTCTGACGCGGCAGCGCGAGCGCGGCCGCGGCCCGTGCGGGTTCTGAAATGACCGGTCGACCCACCTACTAGGAGCTCTCGAGGAAGCGGACGATCCGGTCGGCGACCGTGGCGCCGGCGTCCTCGGCGACGAAGTGGCCGGCGCCGGCGATGGTCTCCGGAGGGAGCGCCCCCGGAAGGAGCTTCGCCATCCGCTCGGCTGCGCGCGGAGGGAAGATGGGGTCGTCGGCGCCGAAGAGGACGAGCGACGGCACGTCGAGTCGCGAGAGCCGTTCGCGTACCGCGAGCATCTCCGCCGCCGAGGGATGGTCGAGCTCCGTCGGCACGAGCTCGGGGAAGGCGAGGGGGCCGGTCTTGGCCTCCGGCGTGGGGAACGGCGCGTCGTAGGCGGCGACGATCTCGTCGGCGAGCGCGTGGGCGCACGAGACGCGGACGAGCCGGCCGGGACGGAGCTCCGTGCCGACCCTGCGGACAAACTCACGGAACCGCAGCCACTCGTCCGAGGGCGCGCGGCCGGCGCCGATGCCCGTGTTGAGCACGACCAGGCGCGAAATGAGCTCCGGGCGCTCGACCGCGAGCCGGAATCCGATCGGCCCGCCCCAGTCATGAACGACGATCGTCATCCGCGTCAGCCCCAGCTCGTCGACGAACCGCTCGATCGACCGGTACTGCGCGTCGTAGGAGTACCAGCCGGGCTCGACCGGCTTGTCCGAGCGGCCGAAGCCGAAGTAGTCGGGCGCGACCGCCCGCGCGAGGCCGGCGACGCGAGTGATCGCGTTTCGGTACATGAACGACCAGGTCGGCTCGCCGTGGAGGAAAAGGACGGGGTCGCCGTGTCCCTCGTCGACGTAGTGGAGCCGCAGCCCGTCCTGGTCGACGTAGCGCGGCTGGAATTCGAAGTCGGGCAGGTTCTCGAAGCGTGCGTCCGGCGTGCGGAACGCCCTCGTCACTCCGGCGCGAGGCCTTTGCGGCGGAGCTCCTCGAGCGCACGCTCGGTCTTGCCGAGCTCGACGAGGCCCATCCCGCGCAGCACCTCCGGCGCCTTGGTGAACTGGATCTCGTCGTAGCCGACGATCTGGAGGTTGTTCCCCCACGGATCCACGACGTCGTTGCCGCGGACGTCCGCGCCGGCGGTGCGTGCCGCCTCGAGCGCCCGCTCCTTGTCGGCGACGACGAGACCGAAGTGGCGGTGGCGATCGGGCGTCTGGGTCCGCCCGGCCACGAGCGCGATGAACTGATCGCCCATGTCGATGAACGCCATCCGCGGGCCGTGCCCGCGGAGCGTGAACTCGAAGATCCGCCCGTACCACGCGAGCGCCTCCTCGATGTCGCCCACCTCGAGCGCCACGTGGTTGATGCCGACCAGGCGTGCGCGCTCAGCCATCGATCACCCTTGCTCGGAATCGCCGAACGGTGACCGAAGCAGCCATGTCAGGGGTCTGACCCCGGACATGGCTCAGGCGGACGTGGTTTCTGTGAGGAAACCCGAGCGGATTAGGGCCAAAGCGCAACGCCGCCACGATTTTGGCGCCTGGAGGCGCGCCAGGACCGTCCGCGCGAGCCATGTCGGGGGTCTGACCCCCGACATGGTCGGAAAGGTCATGGCGGAGAGCCCTCACGGCGTCGGTCGCTCGTCGCCGAGCGGGAGCACGAGGCGCTCGGTCTGGACGCCCCGAAGCACGTCGTCCACGTACGAGCGTGCGGCCTCCGCGAGGCCGACGTCCTTGCCCTCGCGCTCGGACAGGTACCAGCGGTGCTCCAGGATCTGGTGGAAGAGCTCGGCCGGCTCGAGCTTGCCCCGTAGGTCGCGCGGGACATTGAGCAGCGTCGGCTCGAAGACCTCCTCGCGCCAGCGGTGGGCGGCGAGGATCTCCGACACCGGCCCGCCCTCCTCCTGCTCGAGGCGCGCCCGGAAGTCCGCCAGGTCGTGCAGCAGGCGCCGCGCCTGGTTCTCCTCCGTCGAGAGACCCGTGAGGCGCTCGAGCCGTCGCCGGTGGTGCCCGGGCTCGACGACGCGCGGATCGAGCCGGAGCCGGTACGTACCGTCCTGGCCCGCGAGCTCGATCTCGTCCACGTCGAAGCCGAGCTCGTTCAGCTTCTGCAG
>JBKOYJ010000062.1:0-27043 GCA_046725345.1 Actinomycetota bacterium
GCTACAACTTTCTCGTCGACCGCTACGGCCAGGTCTTCGAGGGCCGCTACGGCGGGGTCGAGCGCAACGTCGTGGGCGCGCACGCAGAGGGTTTCAACACGGGCTCGGTGGGCGTGGCTCTGATGGGCAACTACGGCTCGGGGGAGCCTCCTGCCGCCGCCCGCGAGGCGCTCGCGCGCCTGCTCGCCTGGCGGCTTGACGTCGCGCACGTCGATCCGCTCTCGACGCTCACGGCGATCTCGGGCGGGAACGCGAAGTTCCCGGCGGGGATTCCGGTCTTCCTGCACGCGATCTCAGGGCACCGCGACACCGGCTTCACCACGTGCCCGGGCGACGCCCTCTACCGTCGAATCGGCGAGCTCGCGCGTGCGGCGTCCGCGCTTGGGCTCCCGAAGCTCTATTCGCCTGCGGTGCGCGGCAAGCTGGGTGGCCCCATCCGCTTCACGGCCCGGTTGTCCGTCCCGCTGGCGTGGACGGTCACAATCGTGGACGGGACGGGCGCACGTGTCGCGACCGGCACGGGCACCGGAACGGCGATCGACTGGACATGGAACTCGGGCGCGGCGGCAGCGGGCCGCGGCTACGCGTACACGATCTCGGCCGGGACGGGCGTGCGTCAGGCGCGTGGAACCCTCGGCGGCATCGTCGTCCCCCAGCCCCTGCTCGCCGAGCCCGGAGCGGATCCCACGGTGGTCAGTCCCAACGGCGACGGGCGCGGCGACACGGCCGTGATCTCGTACCGTCTCGGCGCGACGGCGACGGTGACGGCGACGCTCGTCGCGCCCGGCGGGATCGTGCTCACGACGCTGTTCTCCGAGCCCCAGCTGGCGGGCCTGAATCGGTTCACCTTCATCCCAGAGTTCGTCGCCGACGGCGCGTATCGGATCGTTCTTCAGGCCGTGACGCCCGCCGGGCGGAAGGCGACCGCGGGCGTGTCCGTCCTGATCTCGCGCACGCTGTCGAGCTTCTCGGCGGCGCCGCGTGTCTTCTCGCCGAACGGCGACGGGCGCCGCGACCGCGTCGCGCTCGGCCTCGAGCTCGCGATGCCCGCGACGATCGAGCTTCGCGTCCTCCGCGGCTCGACCGCCGCCGCGACGTTGCTCGCGGCGACTCTCCCGCCCGGCCCCGCTGCCGTCGAGTGGGACGGCCGCACCGGTGGCAGCCGCGCCCGCGACGGCGCGTACACGGCCGAGCTGCGGTTACCGGGCGGGATCGCGGCGCGTCTTCCGCTTCGTCTCGACACCCACGCGCCTCGCCTGCGCCTTCTCTCGCGCCGCCCCCTGCGCCTGTGGCTCAGCGAGACGGCCCGCGTGGTCGCCGTCGCGGACGGCCGCCGGCTCACATTCGAGGCTCGCCCGGGGCGCGTCGCCCTCTCGCTCGCCCGTACGCCCAGGCGGCTGCGGGCGGTCGCCTACGACGAGGCGGGGAACGCGAGCCGTCCACTCCGCTTCGGCTAACGGCGGGGCGGGAACGGCGGTTCGGTCGCACTAGACTACTTCGCCGTGCCCGCCGCGTCCGCGCTCCGCGCTCCGTTCGGCCGCGCCGAGATCGAGTCGATCCTGCCGCACCGCGAGCCCTTTCTGCTCCTCGACGAGGTGCTGGAGCTCGAGTCGGGCTCGCGCGTGGTCGCGCGCAAGCGCGTAACCGAGGAGGATTGCGCGGGTCACTTTCCCGGCGATCCGATCATGCCGGGCGTGAAGATGGTCGAGGCGCTCGCTCAGGCGGGCGCCGTCGCGGTTCTGGCGGAGGAGGAGAATCGCGGCAAGCTGGCGCTCTTCGCGGGGATCGACGAGGTGCGCTTCAAGCGCATCGTGCGTCCGGGCGACGAGCTGACGCTGGTCTGCGAGCTGCGGGAAGTTCGCGGGCCGATCGGCCGCGGGGTCGTGCGCGCGACCGTCGGCGACGAGCTCGCCGTTCGCGGCGTGCTCACGTTCGCCGTCGGGGATCGTCCGTGATCGGTCGCGCCAACGGCGTGCCGGTGGCGATCACCGGTCTGGGCACCTACGCACCCGAGCGAGTGCTGACGAACGAAGAGCTGGCGGGGATCGTCGACACCTCCGACGAGTGGATCACGGAGCGGACGGGGATCAAGGAGCGGCGGATCGCCGCGCCCGAGCAGGCGATGACGGATCTCGCGCTGCCCGCGGCTCGTCTCGCCCTCGAGCGGGCCGGGGTCGAGCCGCGCGAGCTCGACCTGATCGTCGTCGCGACCGTGACGCCGGACATGATGTTTCCGACCACGGGCGCGCTGCTCGCCGACCTGCTGGGAGCGCCGGACGCCGCCGCGTACGATCTGCTCGCGGGCTGCACAGGGTTCGTGTACGCGCTGGCGCAGGCGCACGCGATGATCAATGCGGGGCTGTCGCGGAAAGCGCTCGTCGTCGGCGGAGACGTCCTCTCCAAGATCCTCGACTGGAGCGACCGCTCGACGCTCGTGCTGTTCGGCGACGGCGCAGGTGCCGTCGTGCTCGAGCCCTCGGACGACGGCGGCTTCCTGGGGTTCGAGCTGGGCGCCGACGGCGCCGGCGGACGGCATCTCTGGCTTCCGGGAAGCGGCTCGCGGGTGTTCGAGGATCCGGATCGCCTGGTGAAGATGAACGGGCCTGAGGTGTTCAAGTTCGCGACCCGCGTGCTCGTTTCGTCGGCCGAGAAGCTCCTCGACGAGTGCGGCCTCACGATCGACGACGTCGACGTCTACGTGCCGCACCAGGCCAACGTCCGCATCATCGACCACGCTGCGCGAAAGCTGGGCGTGCCGAAGGAACGGGTGGTTGTAAACGTCGATCGTTACGGGAATACGTCGTCGGGCTCGATTCCGCTCGCGCTTGCCGACGCTGCGGCTGACGGCCGGCTCGAGCCGGGCGCGGTCGTGTTGATGACAGGCATGGGAGCCGGCCTGACCTGGGGCTCGGCGCTCACGAAGTGGACGGAGGCGTGATGGGGAAAGTCGCATTCTGCTTCCCGGGCCAGGGCTCGCTGGAGCAGGGGATGGGCCGGGACATCGCCGCGGAGGTGCCCGAGGCGATGGAGGTTTACGAGCGGGGGAGCGAGGCGAGCGGGCTGGACCTGAAGCAGCTCTGCTTCGAGACGCCGCTCGAGGAGCTCGTGGGCACCGAGCTGCAGCAGCCGGCGCTCGTCGCCACGAGCCTCGCCGTCCTCGCCGCGCTACGCACGCGAGGAATCACGCCCGACTACGTGCTCGGCCACTCGGTCGGCGAGTTCGCGGCGCTCGCGGCGGCCGAGTCGATCGACGTGGAGGAGGCGATCGCACTCGTCCGTGAGCGCGGGCTCGCAATGGCGGAGGCCGCACGCGAGCGCCCAGGCTCCATGGCGGCCATCCTCGGCCTCGAGGACGAGGTCGTCGAGTCGCTCTGCCGCCGCATCATCGGCGTCTGGCCGGCGAACTACAACTCGCCCGGCCAAGTTGTCGTCTCGGGCGAGAACCCCGCGGTCGACGAGTGCTGCGAGGAAGCCGAGCGGGAGGGCGCGCACCGCGCGGTGAAGCTCAAGGTCTCCGGCGCCTTCCACAGCCCGCTCGTGGCGAGCGCGGCTCACCGGCTGCGGCCCGCGCTGGAGCGCGTCCGCTTCGCCGAGCCGATCGCGCCCTTCATGTCCACGGTGACCGCGCGGGTGGAGCCTGCCCAGCGCCTGTGCGGCCTCCTCGTCGAGCAGCTGACGGCGCCTGTGCGGTTCACGCAGGCGGTGCGCGAGCTCGCCGGTGACGGCGTGCGGACGTTCGTCGAGGTCGGACCGGGAAACGTCCTCTCCGGGCTCGTGAAGCGGATCGACCGCAGCGTCAAGACGATCTCCGTGAACAACGTCGAGGCGCTGCAGAAGGTCGAAGATCTGTCGGCAGCGTGAGCGAGGCGTTCTGCTCTCTGGAGGGCAAGCGGGCGCTCGTCACCGGCGCCTCGCGCGGAATCGGCCGCTCGATCGCGCTCGAGCTCTCGCGCGCCGGCGCCGACGTAGTCGTCGGCTACCAGGCCGCCGCGGACGAAGCCGAGGCGGTCGCCTCCGAGGCCGGCGGTCGCGCGATCCAGGCAGACGTGTCCAGCCCGGACGAGGCGCGGCGCCTGGTGGAGGAGGCCGGCGACGTGGACGTCCTCGTCAACAACGCCGGGGTGACGCGGGACGGCTTGATCGCGAGGATGCCCGACGACGACTGGCGCGCGGTGCTCGAGGCGAACCTCTCGGGCGCCTTCTACACCTGTCGCGCCGCCGCGCGCGGGATGATGCGCCGCCGCTCCGGTGCGATCGTGAACATCTCGAGCGTGGTTGGCGTCCACGGCAACCCCGGGCAGACGAACTACGCGGCGTCGAAGGCCGGCATCATCGGCCTCACGAAGGCGCTCGCCCGCGAGCTCGGCAGCCGGGGCGTACGTGCGAACGTGGTCGCGCCGGGGTACGTCGAGACGCGCCTCACCGACGTGCTGCCGGAGGATCTGAAGGAGACGATGCTGGCCAACACGCCACTGGGTACCCTCGGCAAGCCCGAGCACGTCGCCGCAGCGGTGCGCTTTCTCGCCTCGGACGAGGCCGCATTCATCACGGGTGAGGTGCTGCTCGTGGACGGCGGACTGGGGATGTGACGGTGGACCCAAACGGCAGGCGGCGCGTCGTCGTCACGGGAATGGGCTGCGTGTCGCCGCTCGGCAACGACGTCGAGACGACGTGGCAGAACCTCCTCGCCGGCGAGTCCGGCGCCGGTCCGATCACGCAGTTCGATCCTTCCGAGTACCGGGTCACCTTTGCGTGCGAGCTGAAGGACTTCGACCCCTCGGTGTGGATCGAGCACAAGCAGGCTCGGCGGATGGACCGCTTCGCGCAGGAGGTCGTCGCCGCCGCGCGGCAAGCCGAGGCCGACGCCGGCCTCGACGTCGGGAAGGAGGCGGACCGGATCGGCGTCGCCGTCGCGACAGGCATCGGCGGGCTGAGGTCGCTCCAGGACGCCTACGACGTACTCAAGGAGCGCGGAGCCGACCGCGTCAACCCCTTCTCGATCCCGGCGATCATCCCGAACATGGGCGCCGCGTGGGTGTCGATGGAGCTCGGCACTAAGGGCCCGCTGTCGGCGCAATGCACGGCGTGCGCCGCCTCGAACATGGCAATCGGCGAGAGCATGGACGCAATCCGGCTCGGCCGCGCCGACGTCATGCTCGCCGGCGGAACGGAGGCGCCGGTGACGCGGATCGGGATGGCAGGCTTCAGCTCGATGCGCGCGCTCTCGCGGCGCAACGACGACCCGAAGCGCGGAAGCCGGCCGTTCGACGCCGAGCGTGACGGCTTCGTAATGGGCGAGGCGGGCGCGATCCTCGTGCTCGAGGAGCTCGAGCACGCGAAGGCACGTGGCGCGAGGATCTACGCCGAGATGCTCGGCTACGGCGTGTCGTCCGACGCGAAGCACGTCACCGAGCCGGATCCGACCGGCAGGAACCCGGCGCGCGCGATGACGATGGCGATCGCCGACGCGGGGATCGAGCCCTCGGAGCTCGGCTACATCAACGCCCACGGCACCTCCACGCCGCTCGGTGACGCGGCGGAGACGCGTGTGATCAAGCTCGCCGTCGGCGAGGAGCAGGCGTACCGGGTCCCGATCTCGTCCACGAAGGGCGCGACCGGCCACTGCCTGGGAGCGGCCGGAGCGCTGGAGGCGATGTTCACGCTCCTGGTGCTCACGCGCGGGAAGCTGCCGCCCACGATCAACTACGAGTACCCGGATCCCGAGTGCGACCTCGACTACATCCCGAACGAGGCCCGCGACGCGCCCGACATCCGCTACGCGGCGAACAACTCCTTCGGCTTCGGCGGCCACAACGCCGTCGTGATCGTCGGCCGCTGGGACGGCTAACGCCGTCCCTCGCGCCCTCTCACGGGGGAAACGGCCGGTTTCCCCCTGGGACCCCTTCCCGGAGGATCGCGCGCGCTGCCCGCGCGGGAACGCTGCGGCGGGCGCAGCCCGCCTCCGCTAGAACGTGCCAATATCGCCTCCCGCGTGGTCGTGATCAACGAGTGGCCCGGACGCCGTGCGGCCGAGCGCTTGCGGCAGTGGCCTCACCTCTTGCAGCTGGCCGAGACCGCCGGGACAGCGCCGTTCCTCGGCGTCGTCCTGCTCGGCTCGTTCGCTCGCGGAGAGGCCGACGACCTGAGCGACGTGGACTTCGTCGTCTTTGCCGCCGACGGCAGGTTCAAGGAGGCGTGGGAGCTAAGGCATCGCCTCCATCCCGACGACGCGGTGTACTGGGACTATCCGCGCCCTCCAGGCGCCCGCGACGTCGCGGGCCACCGCTGGCTGACCGCCGACTTCGTCCTGTTCGACGGCCTGATCGCCACCCCGTCCGGGACCCGCGTCGCCGACCCTCTGCACGTCCTCGTCGGCGACGAGACGCTGAGCCCTCAACTCGTGAAGCGCGGGCCGGTCACGCTCGAGGAAGAGCACGACCGGAAGGACGAGATGGCGCTCCACGAGATCGAGCAGCTGTACGGGCGGCTAAAGCTCGCAATCCGCGCACAGCGCCGCAAGGGCCGCTCCCGGTAGCCGCGCCGCTTCGCCCATTTGCCTCGCCTGCTTCGCGACTCGGCTTCGCGAAGCGGAGCCCGAGTCGGACCTACGGAGGGGGCCCGCGGGGGAACCCCGGTTCCCCTGCGCAGCGAGCGGCAGCGACCGTCCAAACGTGAGGAAGGGGACCCGGGGGAAACCTGTGGTTTCCCCGTTTAGCCTCGCCCAGAGGGCGCAGGCGCATCGTTACGCTCCGGGCTGTGGCTCGGTGGGCGACGTTCGACTGCTACGGGACGCTGATCGACTGGAACGCGGGCATCCGCGCGGTGCTCGATGAGCTGTTCGGCGTCGAGCCCGCGGCCGGGCTTCTCCACCGCTACCACGAGCTCGAGCCCGAAGTGCAGTCGGAGGAGTACCGGCCATACGCCGAGGTGCTGACCCTGACGCTGGAGCGGTTGGGCACGGAGGCAGGCGGGTTACCCGAGGGCGAGGCGGGCGCGCTCGTGCGCTCGCTTCCCGAGTGGCCTCCCTTTCCCGAGGTTCCGCCGGCCCTCGAAGAGCTGCGCCGCCGCGGCTGGCAGCTCGCCATCCTCTCCAACTCCGACCGTGACCTGATCGCGGCGTCCGAGCGCCGGATCGGCGTTCCCTTCGATCTCATCGTGGTCGCCGAGGACGTCGGCTCGTACAAGCCCGCTGCCGCCCACTGGGAGCAGTTCCTCGAGCTCACGACCGCCGAGCGCGACGGCCACGTCCACGTCGCGGCAAGCCTGTTCCACGACATCGCGCCGGCCGCCGATCTCGGCCTCACGTCCGTGTGGATCAACCGCCTGGGCGAGCCGGCTGACGAGCGGCCGGCCCGCGAGCTCGCCGACCTGTCGACCCTGCCCGACGTGGTCGACGAGCTCATTCCGGCATGACCGCCGTCGAGCTGCGCGTCCCCCGCGACGACGAGGCGGAAGCGGTCGCGGAGCTCACGGCGGCGTCCTGGCCCGAGCCGTTGACCGAGACGACGATCCGGCGAGTGTGGTCGTCGCCCACGTTCGAGCTTCAACGTGACGGCCGGGTGGCCGCAGACGAGGACGGGCGCGTGGTCGGATACGTGGAGGTCGAGCGCCCGGGCGAAGGCGCTGACAAGCTGTGGATGTACGTCTTCGGCGATCCGGTCGCGGACCTCCTTGACTGGGGCGAACGCCGCGCAGGGGAGGAGCGCGGAAACGGCGGCGTGCGTCTGCTCTCCGGAGGCTGGTCGAAGAGCGCCCGCCTGCTCGATGCGTTCGCCGACCGCGGGTACCGGCGCGTGCGAGCCTCGTACCGGATGTCGGTCGAGCTCACCGGCGACCTCGAGCAGCCGTTCTGGCCTGCCGGGATCGAGCCGCGCTGCTTCCGCCCGGGTGACGAGCGGGCCGTCTACGAGGTTCACCAGGAGACGTTCGCGGACTCGTGGGAGCACTCGCGGCGCTCCTACGACGAGTGGGCGCACTGGTTCCTCTCGCCTCCGTTCCACCATCCCGATCTCTGGCTCCTCGCGGTCGAGAGCGGGGAGGTTGCCGGACTCGCGCTGTGCTGGCCAGACGAGGCGCTCCAGCAGGTTGGGTGGGTCGGAATCCTCGGCGTCCGGCGGCCGTGGCGCCGTCGCGGTCTCGGCCGCGCGCTTCTGCTGCAGGCGTTCGACGAGTTCCGCGGTCGCGGCTTCGAGCGCGTCCTGCTGGGCGTCGACGCCGAGAGCCTCACGGGCGCTCATCGGCTCTACGCGAGCGCGGGCATGGAGGTCGCGGACAGCTTCGAGATCTACGAGAAGACGCTCGCCGCCTCGGACCCGTGAGCCGGCTGCGTGCTCGCTGCCCGGCCTGCCGGACGCTGACCGCGGTCGCGGTCGGGCCCGACTACGAGTGCCACGCCTGCGGTCGCGTCTTCGCCGCGGGCCTCGTGCGAGTCCCCCGCGCGTGGGGCATCGGCGGGGAGCCGATGGCTGCGGCGGCGTCGCTCGCCCTGCCCTATCCGGAGGCCGCGGTGGTAAAGGCGCCGTCGCTGGAAGCGCAGACTCGTGCCGTAGCAGCCGACCTCCCAGAGCGCCCGCTCGTGCTCGGCGGCTGTTGCTGTGCGCACCTCGGCGCGGTCCGGGCGCTCGCCGCCCGGCACGAGCGCCTCGCTGTCGTCTGGCTCGACGCTCACGGCGATCTGAACACGCCCGAGACGTCTCCCTCGGGCGATCCCTGGGGCATGCCGCTTCGGATGCTGCTCGACGACGGTGTCGTCGCGCCCGGCGACGTGGCACTCGTCGGCGCGCGGAACCTGGATCCACCCGAAAGCGAGCTCATCGTCCGGACCGGTCTCCACACGGGGGGCGCTGCTGCGCTCGCGAGAGCATTGAACGGCGCCGACGGCGCCTACGTGGCGCTTGACGGCGACGTGCTGGACGAACGCGAGATCTCCGCGTTCATGCCCGAGCCCGGCGGACTCCGCGTCGAGGACGTGGCGGGTCTGCTCGCCGACACGGCCGGACGCACGCACGTGGCGGGTGCAGGCGTCTCGGGCCTTCGACCTGACCCGCGCAACCTCGAGCCGGTCGTGCGCCTCCTGGGAGCGATGGGCCTGTAGCTTCTTCGGGCGGGCGCCGCCTTTAAACTCGCGTCGATGTCGAGCCGCATCGACGTGTCGATTGAGCGGCGGGACGACGGCGACGCGGGAGGCAAGGGCCACCCGAACACCTGTCCCGTGTGCGCGTCGCACTTCCGCGACGACGAGCTCGAGGCGGCGGCGTGGGTATGCACGCACTGCGGGCACCACTTCCCGATACGCGCGTACGCACGCATCGAGCATCTGGCCGACGAGGGGACCTTCACGGAGGAGGCGACGGAGGTTCGCTCCCACGACCCGCTCGGCTTCTTCGACCTGCGGCCGTATACCGAGCGGCTGGCAGAGGCGGAGCTCGCGACGGGCCTCGGTGAGGCGATCGTGATCGGGCAGGCGGCGATCGGCGGCAACGCCTGCGAGCTCGCGGTGATGGACTTCGGCTTCATGGGGGGGTCGATGGGCAGCGCCGTCGGCGAGAAGTTCTCGCGAGCGTGCGACGGCGCCGTCGAGCGCGGCGTCCCGCTGGTGGCCGTCACGGCGTCAGGCGGTGCGCGGATGCAGGAGGGGATCCTTTCGCTGATGCAGCTTCCGAAGACGGTGTGCGCAGTCGAGGACCTCCACGACGCCCGCTGCCCGCTCGTCACCGTGATGGGCCATCCGACAACGGCCGGCGTCCTGGCGAGCTTCGCGAGCCTCGGCGACGTCGTGATCGCCGAGCCCGGCGCGCTCCTCTCGTTCACCGGGCCGCGTGTCGTGCAACAGACGACGCGTGAGAAGCTCCCCGACGACTTCGGCCTGTCCGAGTCGAACTACCGCTTCGGCCACGTCGATGCGGTCGTTCCCCGCCGGGAGATTCCCGGCTACGTCGCACGCCTGCTGCGGCTCTTCGCCAATGGCAGGTGAGGCCGAGCTTCGACTGCGCGAGCGCCTGGCGCGGCTGAGGTCGTTGCGTCTGCTCGGCGGCGCGAACCTCTCCCGGGAGCTGGAGCGGCTCCAGCGCCAGCTGGACAAGATCGCGGCCGAGCCGAGCGCCGAGGAGATCTGGAAGTCGGTCGAGCTCGCCCGACACCCCGACCGGCCCTACACCCTGGACTACGTCGAGCGCCTGATCGAGGACTTCGTCGAGCTCCACGGCGACCGGGCGCACGGGGACGACCCTGCCGTCGTCGCCGGGATCGGCCGCTTCGACGGGCGGACAGTGGCGCTGGTCGGCAACCAGAAGGGCCGCGACCTCAAGGAGCGCACGCGGCGCAACTTCGGGATGGCGTATCCGGAGGGTTACGGAAAGGCGATGCGCGTGATGGAGCTCGCGGAGCGCTACGGGTTCCCGCTGGTCAGCTTGATCGACATCCCGGGCGCCTACCCGGGCGTCCGCGCTGAGCAGCACGGCCAGGGTGGCGCGATCGCGCGCTCGCAGGCGACGATGGCCCGCTTGACCGTGCCGACGGTCGCCTGCGTCATCGGCGAGGGCGGTTCGGGCGGGGCGATCGCGACCGCGCTTGCCGACCGCGTGCTGATGCAGGAGAACGCGATCTACACGGTGATCTCGCCAGAGGGGTGCGCCGCGATCCTGTGGCGTGACGCCGGCGAGGCCCGCAAGGCCGCTGCCGCGTTCAAGCCCGATGCGGTGCACTGTCTCGAGCTCGGGGTGATCGACGCGATCGTCCCGGAGCCGGCCGGCGGCGCGCAGGAGGATGTGGACGAGTCGGCGCGGCTGCTCGGCGACGCGCTTCGCGAGTCGCTCGACGAGCTGGAGGCGCTCCCGGGCGACGAGCTTCGCCGCCGGCGCCGAGCGCGCTTCCGTGCGCTCGGCGTGTACGCCTTGTGAGCCGCGTAGCCACGGTCCCACGGCGACAATCCACACCCTCCACAGGGTTTTCCCCCGTTTCGATGCAGATGTTAACGATCGGAAAACGACTCGAGGCCGGCGGTTCGCCGACCTCGAGTACAACCCCCCAGGGCGGAGAAGCTGAACGCCTTTCCGCAAAGACCCTGTTGCCGCGCTCTCCGTGGCCCAAACCTCTCCTCGATCGGTAGGCGTGGCGCTCGAGGAGTATCGGCGGAAGCGGGATCCCCAGGCGACCTCAGAGCCGTTCGGAGACGCCGGCACCCGCCGGGGGGGCGAACCGATCTTCGTCGTCCAGCGTCACGCCGCACGTCGGCTCCACTACGACTTCCGGCTCGAGCGGGACGGCGCGCTCGCCAGCTGGGCCGTGCCGAAGGGGATCCCGCTCGAGCCGGGCGAGAAGGTGCTCGCCGTCCACGTCGAGGATCACCCGCTCGAGTACGCGAGCTTCGAGGGGGAGATCCCCAAGGGCGAGTACGGCGCAGGAACGGTCGAGATCTGGGACCGCGGCACCTACGACCTCGTCGAGGAGAAGCGTGACGGCGGGCTGACGGTGCGGCTGAAGGGCGAGCGGCTCGACGGTCTCTGGTCGCTCGTGCCGGCGAAGCTGAGCGGGGATCCCAAGAACTGGCTGCTGCTCCGCAAGCACGACGAGGGCGCGCGGCCGAGCGGCAGCCGTCGCACGTACCAGCCGATGCTCGCGACCCTCGTCGACGATGTCCCCTCGCGCAACGGTTTGTTGTTCGAGGTCAAGTGGGACGGCTACCGCGCGATCGCATACGTCCGGACGGGCGAAGCGACGCTCCGGAGCCGGCGTGACAACGACTTGACCGAGCGCTTCGCGTCCATCGCCCGCGCCGTCCCCCGGGCCGTCAGGACCTCGAGCTGCGTACTCGACGGCGAGGTGTGCGCTCTGGACGACCAGGGCCGCTCGAGCTTCTCGGCGATGCAGCAGGGCGACGCGACGGCGCTCGTCTACTACGTCTTCGACCTGCTCGAGCTCGAGGGGCGCCCGCTGGTGGACCTACCGCTTCACGAGCGGCGTGCCGGGCTCGAGGCGCTGCTCGACCCGTCGATACGCTCGGTGCGGCTCTCGGATGCGTTCGAGGACGGCGAGGCGTTGCTCGAGGCCGCCAAGGAGCAGGGCCTCGAGGGAATCGTGGCCAAGCGCGCCGACTCCCGCTACCACGAGGGCAGGCGCACGCGTGAATGGCTCAAGATCAAGACGCACGGACGCCAGGAGTTCGTCGTCGCGGGCTACACGAGGGGGCGTGGCCGGCGTTCGGGCCGTCTCGGCTCGCTGATCCTCGCGGTCAGGCGCGGGGGCGAGCTCTCTTACGTCGGCAACGTCGGCACCGGCTTCGACGAGAAGGAGATCGAGCGGCTGGTCGGACTGCTGCGGCCGCTCGAGCGCCGAGAGCCGCCGTTTCCGGTCGCGCCGAAGCTTCCCCGCGTACGCAAGGACGAGGTCGTCTGGGTCGAGCCGCGGCTCGTGGTCGAAGTCGAGTTCTCGGAGTGGACGCACGACGGCCACCTCCGCGCGCCGGTGTACAAGGGCCTGCGCGAGGACAAGGCGCCCGAGGAGGTGAGACGGGAGGAGCCGATCGGGCCGGAGGTTCGTGCCGGCGGGCGCGTCCTGAAGCTGTCGAACCTCGACAAGGTCTTCTGGCCGGAGGAGGGGATCACGAAGGGCGACCTGCTCGCGTACTACCGCGCGATCGCTCCCGTGCTCGTCCCGCACCTTCGCGAGCGGCCGTTCACCATGCGCCGGTATCCGGACGGCTGGCAGGGGAACGCGTTCTTCCAGAAGGACGCGCCGGTGCACATGCCGGACTGGATTCCCGCAGTGCGATTGACGGTGACGACGCGCGACCGCCCACGGCAGCAGCGCCAGATCAGCGCGCCGCTCGTGAACGACGAGCTCGCCGTCCTGTGGATGGTGAACATGGCCTGCATCGACATGAACGTCTGGTACTCGCGGGCCGACCGCCTCGATCGCCCCGACTTCGTCCTCTTCGACCTCGACCCGTCGCCGGACGTCGGGTTTCCCGAAACGATCGAGGTCGCGCTGCTGCTGAAGCAGGCCCTCGACGCGCTGGGGCTCGAGAGCTTTCCGAAGACGTCGAGCGCCGACGGCATGCACGTGCTCGTGCCGATCGCGCGCCGCTACTCGTACGACGACACGCGCCGGTTCTGCGGGATCGTCGCCGGCGCGATCGCGCGCGCGCACCGTGGGCTCGTCACGACCGAGTGGTCGAAGGCGAAGCGCCGGGGCGTGCTGATCGACGTCAACCAGAACGGCGAGGGCAAGACGATCGCGTCCGCCTACTCCGTTCGGCCGAGGGTCGGAGCCCCGGTCTCCACGCCGCTCCGCTGGGACGAGGTGAACGAGAAGCTCAACCCATCGATCTATGCGATGGACGTCGTCCTCGCCCGCGTCGAGCAGTACGGGGACTTGTACGAGGACGTGCTGACGAAGCGCCAGTCGCTCGGGCAGGCGTTGAAGGCGCTGAGATGACGATGCTCACGGCGCTTCGCCGAGGCGCCGCCGCCGGCCGAGCTCGCCCAGCTCGGCGATGTCGCGGCGGAACAGAAGCGCCGTCGTCCAGTCCAACACTACGCGCAGCTTCCGCGTCAGGAGCGGCAGCTGGTACAGGTGGTACGAGCGCGTGACGAACCATCCGGGAAAGCCGCGCAGGCGCAGTCCCAGGACGTCCGCGATCCCCTTGTAGCGGCCGAGCGTCGCGACCATGCCGAGCATCCCGTAGCGGTAGGGCTCCGGCTCGCCCTCGACGTTTCGCGCGAGCCGCCGCGCCTGCCGCAACGCGTGCTGCGAGGTCGGGGGGTCGAATCTGCCGGGCGTGGCCGCGTTGGGGACGCGCGCCAGATCGCCGAGCGCCCACACGTCTTGCCGCCCCTCGACGCGGAGGTAATGGTCGACGAGGACGTGGCCGCGCTCGTCGACGGGGAGGCCCCACTGGGAGGCGAGGCCGTTCGGTCGGACGCCCGCCGTCCAGACGAGGGTGCGCGTGGCGATGCGCTCGCCGTCCGCGAGGAGGACCCAGCCGTCGCCGGCCTCGGCCAAGGTGGTCTCCAAGCGGATCTCGATGCCCCGCCCGCGGAGCTCCCGAGCGGCGTAGTCGGCCAGTCGCTCCGGTGTCTCGAGGAGTATGCGCGGCGCCGCGTCGACGAGCACCCAGCGCCGAGGCGTGCCGATGAGCTCGGGGTAGTACCGCGACGCGTCGTCGACCAGGTCCGAGAGCTCCGCGAGCGCCTCGACGCCCGCGTAGCCGGCCCCGACGAAGATGAACGTCAGGTGCGCGGTCCGTTGTGCGGGGTCGGGCTCCGAAGCGGCCGACTCCAGCTGATGGAGCACGTGGTTGCGCAGGTGGATCGCCTCGGCGAGGTCCTTGAACCCGACCGCGTGTTCCTCGAGGCCCGGCACGGGCAGCACACGCGAGACGGCGCCGGCCGCGAGGACGAGATGCTCGTACTCGAACTCGAGCTCGCCGCCGTCGGTCGCGACGGTGACGACGCGCCGACCCTCGTCCAGCTGCCGCGCATGCCCGACGACGAGCTCCGAGCGCGGGCACATCTGCCGCAGGGGCACGACTACGTGGCGTGGCTCGAGCGTTCCCGACGCAGCCTCGGGTAGGAGCGGCGTGTAGAGCATGAAGTTGCGCGGATCGACGATCGTCGATCCTCGGTGGAGCGAGCGCGCGACGTACGCTCCGGCGAAGCCGCCGCCCACGACGAGGACGCCGTCGCGTGCCTTTCGGGGCCGAGTCATCCCGCGATTGTGCGTATCGTGCGGCGGTGGCGCTCCAGGTCGCGGTGATCGGCAGCGGGGCCGAGCACGAGGCGCGTGCCGAGGAGGTCGGGCGACTGCTCGCCGAGCGCGGCTGCACGGTGGTGTGCGGCGGCCTCGGCGAGGTGATGGCGGCCGCTGCGCGAGGCGCGAAGTCCGCCGGTGGGACGACGATCGGAATTCTCCCCGGCGAGACGCGTGACGAGGCGAGCGAATGGATCGACCACGTTGTCGTGACGGGCACGGGGCACGCGCGCAATCTTGCCGTCGCTGCGTCAGGAGACGTCGTGATCGCGGTGGGAGGCGCGTGGGGGACGCTGACCGAGATCGGCTTTGCCGGGATCCTCGGCCGACCGACGGTGATCCTCGAGCCAGGCTGGGAGATCGAGGGCATCCCACGGGCCCGAACGCCCGAGGAGGCCGTCGAACTGGCCCTGTCGGGCATGGCCGGTTAGCCCACGCCGACCTCGGCGAGCCGGCGTTCGAGAAACGAGCGCTCGGCCTCGTTCGTCGCGTGTGCGAGCGCGCGCTCGTACGCGGCCGCGGCGTCGGCCGGCCGTCCCAGACGTCGGAGCAGGTCTGCGCGGGCGGCGTGGAACAGGTGGTAGTCGTCAAGTCCCTCGATCCGGTCGAGGAGGGGCAGGGCGGCTCCCGGTCCGTCGGCCATCGCAATGGCGACGGCCCGGTTCAGCTCGACGACGGGCGACGGTGCGACGCGGGCGAGCTCGGCGTAGAGCGCGGCGATCTGCGGCCAATCGGTGTCCTCCGGCCGCGCCGCCTCGGCATGAAGAGCGGCGATTGCGGCCTGAAGCTGGTACGGGCCCGGCCGGCGCAGCGTCAGCGCTCGCTCGAGCACCCGCGTCCCCTCGTCGATCCGGCGACGGTCCCAGAGCGTGCGGTCCTGGTCCTCGAGCAGGACGAGGCTGCCGTCCGTGCTCGTCCTCGCCTCTCGCCGCGAGTCCTGCAGCAGGAGGAGGGCGAGGAGGCCGAGCGCCTCGGGCTCGTCGGGCATGAGCACTCCGACGAGCTTTGCGAGCCGGATCGCCTCGTCGCAGAGACCGGCGCGGACCAGGCTGTCGCCGCCGGTTGCCGCGTATCCCTCGTTGAAGACGAGGTAGAGCACTGCGAGAACCGAGCGGAGCCGCCCGGGGAGCAGGTGATCGGGCGGCACACGCAGCGGGATGCCCGCGTCGCGGATCTTGCGCTTCGCGCGGACGAGCCGTTGCGCGAGCGCCCGCTCCGACACGAGGAACGCTCGCGCGATCTCGGTCGTCGTCAGCCCGCCGACGAGCCGGAGCGTGAGCGGCACTCGGATGTCTGCAGCGAGGGCCGGGTGGCAGCAGGCGAAGATGAGCGCGAGGCGCTCGTCGGGAAGGCTCGTCTCGTCGTCGGCCACGTCAAGCTCCTCCAGCCTGGCGAGCACCCGCGTCTTGTGGGCGAGCGTTCGCTCTCGCCGCAGGAGGTCGATCGCGCGGTTGCGGGCGGTCGCGAGGATCCATGCACCTGGCTTGCGTGGCGGGTCGCCTTTCCAGCGTTCGAGGGCCGTCGCGAACGCGTCCTGGACGGCGTCTTCGGCGAGGGCGGGATCGCCGGTCGCCCGGGCGAGTACGGCGACCGCACGACCCCACTCCTCACGGAAGACGTGCTCCAGCTCGGCTACGGCGTTACCTCCGCGCCGCGCATCACGACCGGGCGGACCTCGATCGTCCCGTCCCGGGCACCCGGGATCCGCGCTGCCCACTCGATCGCCTCGTCCAGCGACTCCGCGTCGATCAGGTAGTAGCCGCCGAGCACCTCCTTCGTCTCGGCGAATGGGCCGTCGCTGACCAGAGTTTCGCGGTCGTGGACGCGAACGATCGTCGCGGTCGACGACGGCTGCAGCTCCTCGGAGGAGATCAGCTTTCCCTGCTCGCGGAGATCGCGGCTGAGGGCGAAGTACTCCTCGTAGATCGGCCTCAGCTCTTCCTCCGACTGCTCGGCCCAGCGCTCTTCGGAGCCGTAGATGAGAAGCATGTACTCCATTCGTCCTCCTCGGTCGGTTACGGGATGACGACGAACGGGCGGACGCGAAATCGACAGCCCACGCTCACTCCGCCGCGAGCATCCGTCGCAGGAGCGTGCGAGCACCCTCCTTGTCGAGCAGCTCGTTGAGGTTGCCGCACTTCGGCGACTGCACGCAGGACGGGCAGCCGTGCTCGCAGGGACATCCCGCGAGCAGGCGCTCGGTGTCCGCGACCCACCCCTCGAAGACCTCGAAGCCGCGCTCGGCGATGCCGACCCCGCCCGGGTGGCCGTCGTAGACGAACACGGTCGGCCGCCGCGTCTGGAAGTGGACGTTCGTTGAGAGGCCGCCGATGTCCCAGCGGTCGCACATCGCCCACAGCGGCAGCAGCGCGATCAGGGAGTGCTCGGCGGCGTGGAGGCTCGAGAGCAGGAGCGGCATCTGCTCGAGCCCCGCGAGCTGTTCGGCTCCGGGCAGAAACCAGACGGCCTCGGTCTCGAAGGTCGTCTCCGGGAGGTCGAGACCGACGAGATCGAGCGTCGAGCCGTCCCGGATGGCCTTACGCTGGTACGCGACGACCTGCTCGGTGACCGAGACGGCGCCGAAGCTGAGCTCGAGGCCGAGGCGTCGCTCGACGCGGTCGGGACGCTCGATCGCGGTCGTCGTCTCCTT
The DNA here is from genome assembly GCA_046725345.1 of Actinomycetota bacterium. Taxonomy (GTDB): domain Bacteria; phylum Actinomycetota; class Thermoleophilia; order Gaiellales; family Gaiellaceae; genus JBKOYJ01. Next base: position 17,399 of record JBKOYJ010000062.1, read on the forward strand.
CTTCGCCTGCGTGTACCAGTCGCCCCGGTGCGGCTCGACCACTGCGCGTCGCGCGTCGAGATCGAGCTCGCGGACGAGGTACTGCTCGCCCAGGTGGAGGTAGACGGCACCCTCGTGGACCGTCGAGTAGGCCTTCTCCCGCTCGACGATTCCCAGCACCGATCCGGTCGACGCGTCGACGACGGTGAACGCGTCGGGCCCCGTCGAGCGCAGCGGCACGCGAGCGGCCGGATAGTCGCGCCCGGCCCACACGAACCCGGCCGGCGTCTTGCGAAGCTCCGGCAGCTCGGCGGCTCGCTCGAGTGCCGCGTCGCCGAGCGTCGCTCGGTCGGCGTCGTCGATGGGCGCCTCGAATGCGGCGGCCAGGACATGGCCATCGAGCACGCGGCGGTTGGCGTGGTCGAGGATCGCCGCTTCCACTCGGCGTTCCAGCAGTGTCTCCGGCTCGCGCATGAAGTACTGGTCGAGCGCGTCCTCGCTCGCGACGAGCACGGCGAGCCCGTGGCCGCGGCGGCCAGCGCGGCCCCACTGCTGGCGCAGGCTGGCGACGGTGCCCGGGAAGCCGACCGAGATCGCGGCGTCGAGGAGGCCGACGTCGATCCCGAGCTCGAGGGCGTCCGTGGCGCTGACGCCAAGCAGGTCGCCCTCGACGAGCCGCCGCTCGATCTCGCGCCGCTGCTGTGGCGTGTACCCCGCGCGGTACGGCGCGAGCCGGCGCGCGAGCTCGCGGTCGTCGAGCCGTTCGACGGCGAAGCGGTGGACGAGCTCGGCGGCGCGCCGGCTCTTTGCGAAGCAGATCGTGCGCAGCCCACGCGAGACGAGCTCGGCGAGGAGCTTCGAGGCCTCCCCGAGCGCGCTCGCGCGTAAGCCCAGCTCCGGGTCGGTCAGGGGCGGGTTCCATAGCGCGATCGTCCGTTCCGACCGCGGCGCGCCGTCGTCCTCGACCACCGTCGCGTCGACGCCGGCCAGCGAGCGGGCGAGCTCGCCCGGGTTGGCGATCGTCGCGGAGGCGAAGACGAAGCGCGGGTCGCTCCCGTACACCTGCGCCAGCCGTCGCAGCCGGCGGAGCACGTTGCCGACGTGCGAGCCGAAGACCCCTCGGTACACGTGCGCCTCGTCGACCACTACGTAGCGAAGGCGCGACAGCAGCTCTCCCCAGCGGTCGTGGTGCGGGAGGACGCCCACGTGGAGCATGTCGGGGTTGGTAAGCACTAGGTTGGCCGAGCGGCGGACGTGCCAGCGCCTCTCGCGCTCGGTGTCGCCGTCATAGATCGCCGGCCGCACGCGCGGAAGGCCGAGAGTGGCGAGCGCTCGGAGCTGATCCTGCGCGAGCGCCTTCGTCGGATAGAGGTAGAGCGCGCGGTCTCGGGGCTCACGGGCGAGCGCGTCCAGCACGGGCAGGTTGAAGGCCAGCGACTTTCCGCTCGCGGTGCCGGTCGTCACGATCACGTGCTCGTGTCGGGCGACGGAACGCCACACGTCGCCCTGATGCGCGTAGAGGGCGTCGATCCCGCGCGCCTCGAGCGCCTGGTGAACGCGTGCGTGCAGCGCCTCGGGCAGCGGTTCCGTCCGTGCCGCGCGTTTAGGCTCCGAACCGGCGAAGGCGAGCTCCTCGCCGGTAAGCAGGTCGGCCCACAGCTCCGCTTCGACGACCATGGCGCCATTGTCGCCGGTCGGCTCGGCGTCGCCTCGACATGTCCGCATCGCCCGTGTCGGGGGTCGTGTCGGGGGTCAGACCCCGGCCGTGGCCGTTACGGGCGATCCCGCCGGCTCGCGCGAGGCTTGCCGTCGCGGAGCGTCGACGTTTCGACTTGGAAGTGCGCACGTTTTGGCCCGAAAGCCGTGGCCCGAGGAGCCACGGCCGGGGTCAGACCCCTGGCATGGCTATTGGGGACACGGTGGATCCGTCGACGCGTCAGCGGCGGCAGCGGAGGGCGACGACGTACGGGTAGTCCTGATCGCCGAGCTCCTCGAAGCGCTCGATCTCGATACCGGCCGCGGGGAAGGCGTCCACGAAGTGGCCGAGCGGGACGTGCACGGCCCCGACGCGTGCGCGCAGGCCCTCGGGATTCGCGACGCCCGGCGCGTCGAGGTAGCGACGCGCCGGCCGGTAGCCCTCGTGCAGCGTCGGCACGCCCTGCGCGGCGACGAATTCCGAGTGGGGACCGACGAAGCAGGGATGCGCGCCCACGTAGACGAACCGGCCTTCCGGCCGTAGGATGCGCGCGATCTCGCGCAGCACGACACCGAAGTCGTCGACGTCGGTGTGTGTCCAGACCGACACAGCGGCGTCGAAGGCCGCGTCCGGAAACGGGAGCGCCTCCGCCGCTGCGCGAACCACGTCGAGCCCACGGCTTCGGGCGATCTCGAGCAGGTCTTCGGAAACGTCGACACCGACTGTCGACCACCCGAGCGCCTCGATCGCGGCAGTGGAGACGCCGGTGCCGCAGCCGACGTCCAGACAGCGGCCGGCGCCTTCGCCCAGCAATCGGCGAAGCGCATCGAGCTCGGTTTCCGGCATCGCCGGACGAAAGTCGACGTACCAGTCGGCTAGACCGTCGTAGCGTGCGTCGGCCACGCCGGCGATGCTAGCCTCGCCGTACCGGGGTGCTGTGCCCGCGGGCACGGCTGAGATCAGACCCGAAGAACCTGCTCCGGGTAATGCCGGCGAAGGGAGCACGAATGAAATCCGTTCGAACCAGCGAAGCGGCCTCGAGGGTGAGGCCGGGCTCCGGGCCTTCCGGGTCATGCCGGCGAAGGGAGGGCAGCTGGTACCGCGCTGCTTGACGATCGCGGGCTCCGACTCGGGAGGCGGAGCCGGCATCCAGGCCGACCTGAAGGCGTTCGCCGCGGCCGGCTGCCACGGTATGAGTGCCGTCGTCGCGCTCACAGCGCAGAACACGCTCGGCGTCGCGGCTGTGCACGAGGTGCCGCCCGAGTTCGTTCGCGCCCAGCTGGAGGCCGTCTTCTCGGACATCGGGGTCGACGCCGCGAAGACGGGGATGCTCTTCTCGCGGCGGATCATCGACGCCGTCGCCGACTTCCTCGCCGACCACCCCGTCCCGCTCGTCGTCGATCCCGTGATGGTGTCCGCGACCGGCTCGCGGCTGCTGCGCGAGGACGCGGAGGAGACGCTCGTCGCCCGCCTGTTCCCGCTTGCGACCGTCGTGACGCCGAACCTGCACGAGGCCGAGGCGCTCGCCGGCCGCGCCGGATCGCGCGCTGACCTCGCCGAGGCGATCCACGAGCTGGGCGCGCCAGCGGTGATCGTGACGGGCGGTCACGGGCCCGAGCCGATTGACCACCTCTTCGACGGGCTCGAGCACGTCGAGATTCCGGTCGAGCGTCATGAGGTCGCGACGACGCACGGCGCCGGGTGCACCCATTCCGCCACCCTCGCCGCCCTGATCGCGCGCGGCGAGCCCCTCGTCGCCGCTGCACGTGGCGCAGCGGCCGTGGCCGCCGACGCGGTCGAGCACGGGCTCTCCGGTCTCGGCGAGGGCGAGGGCCCCGTCGACGTCCTGTACCTGGAAGGAGGGTCGTATGTCGGTAGCCGCGCGCACCTCGCCGGGCGCGACGCTGCGCCGCCTGCGTGAGTCGAGGCCGCTCGTCCACCAGATCACGAACTACGTCGTGATGAACGAGACGGCAAACGCGACGCTCGCACTCGGGGCGCTCCCCGTGATGGCGCATGCGCGCGAGGAGGTCGAGGAGATGGTTGGGCTCGCGGGGGCTCTCGTACTCAACATCGGGACGCTCTCGGAGCGATGGATCGAGGCGATGCTCGCGGCCGGGAAGGCGGCCGGGGCAAGCGGCACGCCGATCGTGCTCGACCCCGTCGGCGCAGGAGCGACGCGTTACCGTACCGAGACCGCACGACGCCTGCTCGCCGAGCTCGACGTCACCGCACTGCGCGGCAACGCCGGCGAGGTCGCAACGCTCGTCGGCGTCGACGCCGAGGTGCGCGGCGTAGAGTCGATCGGCGGCGTCGGCGATCCGGCCGAGCTGGCGCGCGAGGCGGCATGCGCCTTCGACGTGGTCGCATCGGTGACAGGCCCGGTCGACTTCGTCTCGGACGGTGCTCGAGTGCTCGCAGTCTCGAACGGGCACGAGCTGCTCGCGACCGTCAGCGGAACCGGCTGCATGTCGTCCGCGATGACGGGCTGCTTCCTCGCCGCGAAGCCTGACGCGCCGCTGGAGGCGGCCGCCGAGGCACTCGCCGCCTTCGGCGTCGCCGCCGAGGACGCCGCCGCCCGAGCGGGTGGGCCCGGAACGTTCCACGCGGGGTTGTACGACGCGCTGTACACGCTCGACCCCGACGAGCTGGACAAGCGCGCGCGGATCGAGCCGACGTGAAGCTCCACGCCCTGGTGTCGGACCTCGACACGGCTCGGGCCGCCCTCGACGGCGGCGCGACCGTGCTGCAGCTCCGGCTGAAGGACGTACCGACCGAGGAGGTCGTCGCCCGAGGTCGCCCCTTCGCTGCGCTAGCCCACGACACCGGCGCGCTCTTCGTCGTGAACGACGACGTCGAGGCGGCGGTCGTGCTCGCGGCGGACGGCGTCCACCTCGGCCGCGAAGACGTGGGCGAAGAGCGTGCGCTGAACGCCGGTCTCCTTCTTGGCCTGTCCGCCGCGAGCGCCGACGAGGCGCGGGCGGCCGAGGCCGACGGCGCCGCGTACCTCGGCGCAGGCCCGATCTGGGAGACGCCGTCCAAGCCCGATGCGGATCCGCCGATCGGCCTCGACGGCCTGGCCGACATCTGCCGGTCCGTCTCGATCCCTGTGGTCGCGATCGGCGGGGTCGACGCGTCCAACGCTGCCGCCTGCGTCCGCGCAGGCGCTGCCGGCGTCGCCGTCGTGCGCGCGGCGGCAGATGCACGCGCGGTCCTCACGACGATCGATGAGGCTCTCGCAGCTCGGTGAGCTCGGCCTGCTCGCCGAGCTCGAGCGCCGAGGTCTGGCGCATGGGATCGAGGATGACGCGGCGCTCCTCGAGGGTGGCGTGGTCGTCACGCAGGACGCGCTCGTCGAGGGTGTCCACTTCCGCCTCGACTGGATCTCCTGGCGCGACCTCGGCTATCGCGCCGCCGCCGTCAACCTGAGCGATCTCGCGGCGTCGGGTGCGGCGCCCGAGGCGCTGGTCGTCTCGCTCGGAGTCCCGGGCGAGACGGCGGTGGACGACGTGCTCTCGCTCTACGAGGGAATCGCGGACGCCGGCGTCCGAGTCGTCGGCGGCGACACGACGGGTGCCGCCAGCGTGTACCTGAGCGTCACTGCCGTTGGCCGCTCCGAGCGCGTTCCCGGCCGCGCCGGTGCGCGGCCCGGCGACGTCCTCGTGGTCACCGGCCCGCTCGGCGCCTCGGGAGCGGCGTTCCGAGCGGGCCGCTTCGTGCGGCCGCCGCTCCGGCTCGCCGAGGGACGGCGCCTCGCCCGCCACGCCCATGCCCTGATGGACGTCTCGGACGGCCTTGCGCGCGATGCAGGCCGGATTGCGGCGCGCTCGGGCGTGCGCTGCGTGCTCGAGCTCGAACTCGTGCCGCTCGCGAACGGGGCGACCCTCGACGACCTGTCTTTCGGCGAGGACTACGAGTTGTTGGCCGCCGTCGCAGCCGCCGGCACCGACGAGTTTCCCGTCGTGGGCCGCTGCGAGGCGGGAAGCGGGGTCGAGGCGCTCCTCGACGGCGAGCCCGTGGAGCTCGGCGGCTGGGACCACTTCCGCTGAATGTGCTTGTGGCTCTGAGCCACAAAGCTTCGATTCTCGTTACAGACGCGTGACGCGGTAGCGGCCAGACTCGGGGTCGTGGTCCCGGCCGCTCCTCGTTACGACCCGCTCGTCGTCGCTGCCATCGCCGAGCTCGACGACCGCCGCGAGACGATCGCCGAGGTGTGCCGCCGGGTCGGCAGCGTCGCGGAAGCGCTGGGATTTCCGCGTCCGAGCTACGTTCACGTGCGACGCCACGTCCTCGCGAACCGGACGCGGGAAGACATCGAGCGCGAACGGCGCGCGGCCGTCCGTCGGGTCCTTGCCGACGCCGCAACGGCCGTCGTGGTAGGCCGGTTCGTCCATCCGTACGAGCTTGCAGATCGGCTGGAAAGGACGAAAGCGGTGGTCGTGGCTCAGAGCTACAAACGCCCGCGCAGGGCGGCCAGCCGTAGCGCCGGCACCTTCCAGAGCGCCTCCAGCACGATCGAGCGACTCATCTTGGAGCCGCCCACCTCGCGGTCGACGAACGCGATCGGGATCTCCACGACGCGGAAGCCGGCGCGGAGGGCGCGGTACGTGGTCTCGATCTGGAAGGCGTAGCCGCGCGAGGTGATTGCGTCGAGGTCGATCGTCTCCAGCACGCGGCGGCGAAAGCACTTGAAGCCGCCGGTGAGGTCTCGCACGGGGACGCCGAGCAGCGTCCGCGCGTAGAACGAGCCGCCGGCGGAGATCGCACGACGCGCTGCGCCCCAGTTGCGGACGCTGCCGCCGGCGACGTAGCGCGAGCCGAGCACGAGACCGGCGTCCTCGGCCGCGGCGATCAGCCGCGGCACGTCCGCGGGGTCGTGCGAGAAGTCGCAGTCCATCTCGAGGACGAGCTCTGCGCCCGCGGCGAGCGCGTGGCGGAAGCCGGCGAGGTAGGCAGGTCCGAGCCCCTCCTTCCGCGGCCTCTGTAGGACGTCGACAAACGGCAGCCGCTCGGCGAGCGCATCGGCGAGCCGCCCTGTCCCGTCGGGCGAGCTGTCGTCGATCACGAGCACGCGATCCTCGTCTCCGAGCACGGCTGACAACGCCTCGATCATCGGCTCGAGGTTGTCGCGCTCGTTGTATGTCGGCAGGCAGACGCAGGCGCGCATTCGCTCATCTTCCTTGAGCGTAGGCTTCGACGCGTGGCCCGGCTCCCCGGCAACGACGAGATCGCCCGCCAGTTCGACCTGCTCGCCGATCTGCTGGAGCTGGAGGGCGCCGACGCGTTTCGAGTGGTCGCCTACCGGCGCGCGTCGCAGCGGATGCGCGAGAGCGCCGCGTCGATCGCGCAGCTCGCGCTCGACGGCCGCGCGAAGGAGCTCGCGGGCATCGGCACGACGATCCAGGACAAGATCGTCCAGATCGTCGAGGACGGCCAGATCACGGCGCTTGCCGACCGGCGGGCGCGAATTCCGGAGGACGTCGTCCGCTTCATGCGACTCCCGGGGCTCGGGCCGAAGACGGCGGCGAGGATCTGGCGCGAGCTGGGCGTGACGACGATGGACGAGCTGCGCGCCGCGGCCGAGCAGCAACGGCTGCGGGCGCTGCGCGGCCTGGGAGCGAGGACCGAGGAACGCGTGCTGAAGTCGCTCGCGGAGCTGCGCGAGGAGGCCGACGTGGAGCTGCGCACGCTGCTCGGGAAGGCGCTCGGGCCGCTCCTCGCGGTCGTCTCCGTCCTCCACGAGCATCCAGCCGCGGACCTCGTCTCCGAGGCGGGAAGCGTGCGCCGCCGGCGTGAGACGGTGCGCGACCTCGACATCATCGCCACCGCATCCGACCCCGGCGCGCTGACGGAGTACTTCACGAAGCTCGCCTGGGTCGTCGAGGTCGCAGCCCACGGCGACACGAAGGCGACCGTCGTCTCCAACGACGGCCTCCGCTTCGATCTCCGCGTCGTCCCGCCGGAGTCGTTCGGGAACCTGCTACAGCACTTCACCGGCTCCAAGCATCACAACGTCGCGCTGCGCGAGGACGCGGTCCGGCGTGGGCTGTCGGTCTCGGAGTACGGCGTCGAGAGCAGCGAGACCGGTGAGGTCTTTCGGACGCGGAACGAGGAGGAGGTCTACGAGCGGCTCGGCTACCAGTTCGTCCCGCCGGAGCTGCGTGAGAACGCGGGCGAGCTCGAAGCGGCACGGGGAGGCGACCTCCCCGAGCTGGTCGAACTCGGCGACCTGCTCGGAGACCTGCACGCCCACTCGACCTGGTCGGCGGACGGGCACCACACGATCGAGCAGCTCGCGCTGCTCTGCATCGAGCGCGGCTACGAGTACGTCGCCGTCACCGACCACTCGCACTACCTGCGCGAGGGGCGGCTCGAGCGGCAGTGGGAGGAGATCGAGGCGCTGAACACCCGGCTCGCGCCGTTCCGGCTGCTGCGCGGCGTCGAGGTGAACATCCGCGCGGACGGCAGTCTCGACATGTCCGACGAGGATCTGGCCGCGTGCGAGTGGGTTGTCGCCTCGCTCCATTCCGCGTTCGACAGGGACCCGACCGAGCGCATCATCTCGGCGATGGAGAATCCGAACGTCGACGTGATCGGCCATCCGAGCGCGCGCAAGCTCAATCGTCGCAGGGGCGCCGAGCTCGACCTGGGAGCCGTGATCGCTAAGGCAGTCGAGACGGGGACGTTCCTGGAGATCAACTCCCAGCCCGATCGTCTCGACCTCCGCGACACACATGCCCGTGCCGCGGGCGAGGCGGGCGTCAAGATCGCCGTCTCGAGCGACGGCCACCGGCCGCGCGAGCTCCCGAACGTCGAGCTCGGGATCACGCAGGCGAGGCGCGCCTGGCTCACGCGCGAGGACGTGGTGAACGCGCGCCCCTGGCCTGCGGTGGAGCGCCTTACGAAGCGAGCACGGGCGTCCGGCTCTCGAAGCTGAAGAGGGACGCGAAGGTCTCGAGATCCGAGGGGTCGCCCTCGACGACGCGGACGAGGCCCTCGGCCAGCGCGGCGTCGGGCGTCAGGTCACGCGAGACCAGCCGGAAAAGCGTGGACGGGTCGGTCTCGACGACGAGGTCGGGCGCGCCGGAGGCCTCCGCGAGGACGTGCGCCGCTCCGTCGTCGAGCCGGATCGTCGCGACCTCGTCGCCTACATGGAGCTCGTACACAGCCGTGATCCCTCGGGCGGCTGCGGGGTCGAAGGTGGCGCGGATCGCGTTCGGCAGCCAGCCCGCCGCGATCGCCTCGTCGGGGGCCGGTGGGCCGAGCGAGCGCGCACCCCAGCGGCCGAGGGCGTACACGACCTCCTCGAGCTCGGCGCCGTACTCGGTCAGCTCGTAGACGGTGGAGGCGGCGGGCGGCGGCAGCTTGGTCCTGCGGACGACGCCGCCCTCCTCGAGGGCGCGCAGGCGCGCCGCGAGGATGTTCGTGCCGATTCCGGGCAGGCCGTCGAGCAGGTCCGTGTAGCGCTGCGGCCCCTTCAGCAGCTCCCGGACGACGAGCAGCGCCCACCGTTCTCCGACGAGGTCGAGCGAGTGGGCGACGGGGCAGTACTGGTGGTAACAGCGCGCCATCGAACGGATTGTAGCGCGCCGACTTGCTGTTGTGAAGGAAATACTTGCGTTCTGCAAGTCGTTCCTGTAGCTTTGCAAGCGTCACAAGACGGAAGGGGACACTCAAATGGTCGCTACCGACAGACGCAAGTGGCTCGCTCTCGCACTCCTGGCCACGGTGCAGTTCATGGTCGTGCTCGACATCGCAATCGTGAACGTCGCGCTCCCGTCGATCCAGGTCGACCTCGGCTTCTCGCAGGAGAACCTGCAGTGGGTGATCAGCGCGTACGCGCTCGTGTTCGGCGGATTCCTCCTGCTCGGCGGTCGCGCCGCCGACCTGCTCGGCCGGCGCCGGCTGTTTCTGCTCGGGCTCGTGGTCTTCACGCTCGCCTCGCTCTTCTCGGGCCTCGCCTGGTCCGA